>JAGVPT010000207.1 GCA_020052095.1 Bacteroidota bacterium
CTTGAATGCCGCGCATCGTCTGTTTTCTCCTTTGTGTCTGATGAACTCATATAAATATAATACATCAGTTCAGAGATTCGACGCATGTGGAAAACTATTTCTTATGACTTTTTCAACAGCCTGCTAATGAACATCCGCGTAACCGGAGCGAATGTATGTACGGCAGATACTACCAAAATGGTGGTTATACAAACCAACAAAATTTGCCTAGACTTCTGCAGAGGCACATTATCACATAAATCATTGGAGGAGCCTTATGAGAAAACTTCTGACCATATTGTTTTTGACTTTCACGGTAGTATTGAGTTCTACAAGTCAAAACAAAGTAACAAAAACGCGCTTTTACAATTTCCCGCCGACTGATGCAGTTTTATCCGGATTGATTTCAGTTCGAGCGGCGGCGTATGGAGACATTGATGGCGATGGCAAACCTGAATTTGCATTCACGAATTACTACGACCAGGGCCACGTTCATGTCTTTAATTTAGCTGCCAAGGACACATTCGTATTGGTATGGTCCTCTCCAAAAGTTGATTCTCAAGGAGGCTTTTCCAGCCCACGTAACGTGCGAATTGGTGATCTCGATAATGATGGGAAAAAAGAAATAATTTTTGAAAGCGCTAACAACGGAATATTTATCTATGAATGGGACGGCGTTGTTGGTAGCCACAACTTCGGGACAAAACTCTCACAATTAATTAATAGCACAAATTGCACTGGATATCCAAAAAATGTGAGCGGCACTCCTTATACAGAATATTTTGAAGTAACTGACGTAGATGGAGACAGTAAACAGGAACTCATTCTTGCATTCCGCGGCGCGCAGACGACAGAAAACAAGTACATGATCATTCGAGCGATTGGCGATTGGAGTACCGGTGATCCAGGTTTCAGCGCCTTGAGCATGATTTATGTTGCTGCGCGACCCGATCTTGCAAAATGGGGTCTATCTGATGGTAGCGCAAATTCGATGATTACTGGCAATTTAGACGGACAGGGCGCAAAAGAAATTATCCTGCAGAATTGGAACCGGAAGAATGTTACTATTCTCCGAAGCACCGGAACTGATAAATGGTCACTCGCCGATACTCTCAACGAAAAACAAAATGTTTACTTACTCGGGCCAGTTGATGGGGTAGGCTATTTCGGTGGTTTTAGCTACGATGTCAATAAAGACGGACGAGACGAAATCTATATTCCAACTTCGATTTCTGATGCTTCTGATCTCAGTGGGCAAGTTCATATGATATCCTATAGCTCAGGTCAATCAGTAAACGAGATCGATTCTGCTGCCAATGTGACTGTTCTCGACTTTGGCAAGTTTACCCAAAACGGACTGTATGGCTTTGGATATGGCGACATTGATGATAACGGCAAGCCAAACCTCTATTTTACAAGTCCAAAAATCGGAGCGAGTATCGTTACAGCAGAATTCCAGGGTGGTAGCATTAAAGACACTGCAAGCTGGAAATTAAGCGTATTATACGGCGGAGATACGACTGCGTTTTCACTCACCATCAAAGACTCTCTGGGTAAAGTTGATACAATCTCCGGTGTATATGAATACTATTTCCCGGCAAAAATATTTGCCCAAAAAACCGACATTGACAACGACGGAAAAGAGGACATCATCGTGCCATACCAGCCTTGGAAGTATAAGGAAAAGACCGACAGCATTCGTATCACCAAACTTACATGGAATAATATAGTCTCCAAATTCGACACAACAAGTTTCAAAGTTTTGAATCCGAAACGACATTCTTTCGTCGTGCTCGAAAAAAGCTCAACCACAGGAATCGAAGCGCGAGATATTACGTTTATTACCCCCGACGACTACAAGCTGGAGCAGAATTACCCCAACCCGTTTAACCCTTCAACAAAAATAGCGTTTACCCTCCCGGTGAATAACAAAATATCATTGAAGGTCTACGACATCCTTGGAAAGGAAGTCCGCATGCTGATCAACGGTGAAGACTACGTCAAAGGGTCGCACAGCGTGACGTGGGATGGAAAGAATAACTTTGGCGCCTCAGTCGCATCGGGAACATACATCTACAAATTGAGTTTCAATACGTTTGAAAAATCAATGAAGATGATGCTCCTGAAGTAAAAAAAAAACAATTCTAAGAAAGACGCCTTGCCCAGAGTATGGACAAGGCGTTTTTTTCTCTTACATGACCTGCGTTTCGTTAAGGAAAGTAATCAACCTTCGAAAACACTACTCCTCCGAACGTCCATAGCAATCGCTGAGAACAAAAAAGCCTTCGAGCGTCACGGCATCGAAGGCTATTTGCGTCTCACACCTTGGGAAGCACCTCCACCTTAGTAGCCTATCGAGAGTGTAAGATATTGCACATTCTTCAACCTTCCGTAATCAGCAAAGGCGTAGTCAACCTTGAGAGACGTCGTCGCAGACATCTCATATCGAAAACCCGCACCCCACGTCAATCCCTGCTCGGAATCCTGTAAGAAGAGCGCCTTGTATCCAATTCGCCCAAAAAACATTTCTTCAAACGCCAACTCAAGCCCGGAGTTCACATACTCAGTGTTATCGTTGGGATGTGTCGCGTCTACCGCAACGGTGGCGCGGAGGTTCTCCATCTTCACAGCATCCATTGAAACGCCGATACGAAACGCCAGCGGAATGTCGTACGAATCTGTTTTGTAGGTGGATGAAACATTTTGCGGTCCTTGACCAAGCTCTCCCCCGGGAGTGTTGTTGAAGGAAATATCGCTGCCGTCGAGCCGCATTTTTGTGCCGAAATTTGAAATGCTTGCTCCAATTTTCAGGTCGTTGAATTGTGTTGTGTAAATCGTTCCGACGTCGAACGCAATGCCTTGCGCGCTTTCATTCCAAATTGATTCCTGGATATATTTGAACGTCGTTCCAATCGCAAATCTATCCGTTAGGGAGCGGCCGAACGAAATGCCAAGCGCAAAGGAGCTTGCATTCCATCGGCGGCCATCGCCTTCAGGATGGTCTTCAGTGCGAACAATATCTTCCGGCACGGCGAGCGACGTAAGTGAAATGCCGAGCGTGCCGATTCCTTCAAGATTCAAAGCAGCGGCGGCAAAATCATAATTGACGTCGGCCAGCCAGTTAGCGTGCGTAAAGGTAGCTTCGCCGAATGACGTAATTCGAGCTAACGAGGCGGGGTTCCAATACACGGCATAGACATCCCCATCCACTGCGGCAGCGCTTCCTCCCATTCCCAACGAACGAGCACCCGCGCCTATTTTAAGAAATTGCGCCGCAGTAGTGCCGACTTTTGTGGTCGTGCGAAACAGTTGGGCAGAGGCGTGCGAGAAGCCGAGAAGACCCAGCATCGTCAGCGTGATAAGGGTTCGTTTGTGCAAGTTCATCAATAGACTCCGATGGTCATTATTTTTTTAAATTCGTTTCTTACTTAATGATCGCAAGCCTTCCAATCTTCGAACCGCCCGCCGGTGTTCCAACATAATAGATATACACACCGTAGCCGATGCGCGCACTCTCAGAGGAAAGAACATCCCAATTGAGGTAGCCATTCGTGTCATTCTTGTAAAGCGTTCGGACCAATTCTCCGGTGATCGTATAAATGTGAATTGTGCATTCCACCGGAAGGTTTCTGAATTGGGTCACTCTATCGCCGCGCAGGTCTGAACGATTTGTGGGCTGTTCAAACTGGCTTGTAACAACGTACGGGTTAGGAACGACAAAGACGTTGTCCAGTTCTTTTCTCGCCAACTCCTTGTCATAGCTAACCTTCTTCGTCGTGAACGTGAACGCATCAGATATTCCAAACGGTTTTTTCATTCGTGCAAGATAGGTTTCTCCTCCGTTGATGTCAATTTTTTTCGTTGTGTCAACCGGAAGCTCAAAGCGAATTTCCAACATGGTGTTCGAGGCAACCACTCTGTACGGAGGGGGCGTCAACACAATAAGTTTGTCTCCAAAGCTCCAGCGATTGCCTGACTTGGGAGCAACAACAAAGGCCGTCAATTTAGTGGTATCTGTCGCATTCGTTATCTTGAATGGCGTCACGACTTTTGTCGTGAACGTGTTGTTCGTCAACGTATCGCCGGGAAATGCATAACTTCCTGTTGCAGTCGTATCGAGCTTGTTGAACACGAGCTTCACATCAAGGGGCGCAAACTTTGCCGTACCAATCGTTGGACTGAGCACTGAGTCGCGAATGTTTGTAGGTTTGTTGAATCCGCTGTTTGCTCTATCAATGCCCAGTGGATCATCACCAATAAACGGGCGAATTCCATCGAAGACGGGATTGGCATCTTGCGACTGGAAGTTCGTGCTGGCGACGACGGGATAATATTGGTACGAAATAGAATAGGGCATACCCGCCAACAGTTTTCCCGGAGTGTTTGCCCGAATCTGACCCCCCAGAGAGTCAGTCACAAGAAAATTGGCAGGAATCGCAATGCCATTGTTGTCGACCACTTGAACACTTGACGCCACAATATACTTGTGGATCAGGTTTACAAAGGATGTATCTTTGCCTAAGAATTTCTCGGTTGTCGGAGTTTCTCTTAGAACATTATATGTCAGAACACTGTCGGCACCTACCTTTGCTTTCGTAAATCGAAGAGAGTAACTATTATTTCCAAGTGCCTGTTCACTCAAAACTTGCAGCTTCAGTTTCCCCGTCCCTGGTCCCGCAGTATGTATCGTTGTACTCCCGTTCTCGATGTCGTTGCTGATTGCGATAAGACCTGTGGCCGAAGCATTGGGAACGGTAGAAACGGTATTGACGTCGAACTTGAATTCCTGCGTAACGGGATCCCGTAAGATAGTCGATTGGGATTCAGTCGGTGGAAGTCTGAAACTAACGTTGTAGATCCCGTGGTCAAATGACACAACAGCATAATAGTATGTCTTGCCGTTTGTCACTGTCGAATCGATGTATTCATGGCGGAGTCCCGAGACGTCCGAAGGTTCACCCATGTAGTATTTTACGTAGCGTCCGGGATACTCCGCGGGATGAAATCCACCTTGGTACAACGATTGAAGCGAATCGCTCCACGGCAGATGCCATTGAGCAAGTCTTTGCGCCTTCACGTCAAACAATGCTTTACCAATAAAAGGATGTCCGTTGCCATCGGTTACCGTAAACACGTCGGAAAAAGTGTAATCTTCACTGCGATAAATCTTGTACCCCTCAAAGTCATTGACTCCGCTGAGCGCATCGACCCCTTCCTCTGCCGATATATCCCAGTACAGCGTTACGCGACCGTTGCCAGGAACAGCCGTGACGACGGGTTTTGGAGGAGGCTGGGCAAAACGATAATTTGCTTCAAGAACTCTCTGGGCAACTTCGGAGTTCAGCAACAGGTCATTCAGGTCAGCACCCATCATCAGTGCAATCGAGAATCGTTGGCGGTCGCCTCTGTGTAGTGTGAATGGCCCAGAGCCGTAGAGAAATATGTTATCTTGTGTTATCGGCGGATAAAGCAACGAAACATCAGATGTATCAGAAGACATGTTATTGAACATTAAAACATCATTCTTCGCAACGTTGTTAGCGTCGTTGAAATCCAGCGCCCAAAAACTTCGCAATCCTATTTGATCGGATTCATGAACGTCACGAAAACCAAAATTTGGTTCCGAGCCAAGCCAGTCGCCGGTGACCGGATCATTTTTCCCGTCGGGAACGCCGTTACCTTCTCCTTCGTCCTTCGTGCTAGCTATACCGTCAAGGCCGACGTCATCACGCGTAGCATCCCAATCGCCGTCCTCATCACCCGACCATCTCGGCTTAGGATTCCCATAGACCGCCTTGTATTTCGTCAGGTCTGCAATTCCTGTGGTCAACGGAACGTTGGTGCCGTCTATGTACACTCCTTTGTCGTTAAACGGGCTTTCATCGACAAGGCCATCGTCGTCGTTATCGATTCCGTCATTACTGTTGTCCGGACTTTCCAAGAATTTATAGCCGAAATAGCCCGGCTTGATTGTCGGTATATCGCTTTTGCCATCGGGGTCCCACGCATAGACGAGATTGCGCGCTCGCTGTGAAGTCAGGACACCGTTCACGATGGCGAGGTCCTGACCGTTCTTGAAGACTTTCCCCGCGAGGGCGGGAATAAAGGAAGCGGCATCGTCTGAATAATTGTTCGCACCACCGACGTGGGGATCGCCGAACATGCCAAAATAGACTTCAGGTAAGATCCGTTGACTTGGGTTTTCCACTGTGTAAACAAGAAATATTATATCTCCGGCAAGCGGGTTCTGGAATTGAAACATGCGACATTCCAGATTCACACCTAAACCTCGTTTCGTAGAATCGCTCGGGAAAGGATAATAAGCAAACTCCCGCTTCGTGTAATCGTCGACAACGAAGTACACTTCCTCGTCCGGGGTGGTAGCATCTGCCCCTAAGAATGCGGGCCATACATACCTTCCCAACGCGGCGTTATACCACGATTCAGGCCAGCTCGGCGGACGCAGGCGCAAATCGTTGTTGACCGCCGACCGCGCACCCCAACTTGCAATATCATTTTGATTCGAGGCTGCATAACCGGTCTTCGGCAACCAGCCCCATTTCGTTCCATCAGGACCGTACTCACCTTCGCGTGCTCTGTAAAACCCTTCGGATACAATTTTGAATTCCGTGGAATCCAAAGAGCTGGCCGTTTTTGCATCTTTGACCCGGGCCCCAACGAGCGGACCGAATTCATATGCGTAGCCCAAGCCATTCCACTGAAGGTCGAGCGTGGAGACACCGGGCCTGCTGATTGAAGCATAATTGTAGACGATAGTCTTAATGTTATTTCCTTGGATAACCAAACTTCTCACTTCTTCGCGGGAACCTGCCGACTTCTGGAGGAATTGGTTCATGGCACGTTCCCACAATCTCAACTGAGCCGGCGAAAGACCCTTCGCACTCATATTCAACCAATCTATTTGCTTACCATCCTGGGCGGACAATACGGAGATGGAAAACAGTGCGGACAAAAGAAGGAGAGAGTATTTCATAGGGTGATCTTTCGTTGAATTAACTTAGAAAAAGAGAGACAGCCCAACCCGAACAAGGCGGGGGCGACCGACGTTTTGGGGGTCCACATAGTAATCACTAATTGACTGGAGCGGAATCATCCCCGGGTCACCACGGATAATTCTATTACGAGTTTCCGAAAACTCGGTCGGGTTCGCCACTGCGTTAGCATTGTACAAAGCCCGTCCGCTGTTGGAGTAGACATCTATCTCATTTTCTGTGTCGAATAGATTGTCCACTTGTAGGAATATGGAAAAGCGAAGGTCGGAGATGGTGAAGATTTTGTCGGCTCTCATATCAACAGACCACTGCCACGGTTTTGACGCGCTGTTCTGGATAAATTGTGTTTGCTGCAACGACAGACTCGCCGGCACGGAGGGTGTGTAGGGTGAGCCCTTACGCACTCTTCCTATCGTGCTCAGCGACCAATTGTCGGATTGGTTTAAACTGATGGTTGCGTTCAAGGTGTGTGTTCGGTCAAATCCAAGAGGTACGAGAAAGGTCTCGGTGCTCTTCCCCGATTTCTCACTGTAGAAGAAGTCTTCAAGCGGTTCCGTCCTGTTTCCCTCAGCGACAGCAAAAGTATAGTCGATTGCTGCTGAAAAAAGTCCTCCGGGTGAACGGCGCTGCAATAGCGAGACCGTAATTCCACGTGAGTTGGCGTACGCTAAGTTCGTAAGAACCTGGTAATCGAGGTCGCCTTTCCCGACCTTTACAATTTGACTGAAGATATAGTCGCGCACGTCTTTATAGAAACCAACGACCTCGAGTCGCAAATCCGGGGTTAACCCTTGCTGAAATCCGATCTCATACTGCACGCTTCGTTGCGGGTTGACGTCGGCATTGCCGAAACTCGGTCGCGAACCGTCGGGGGCTCTGAAGTTGGGATTCTGATAGAGACCCGATAAATTTCCAAACTGATAGAAATGTCCATAAGAAAATCGAATTACTCCCTGGTCGGTAATCGGATAGGCAACGCTAATCCTAGGGCTCAAGCTTTGCTTCACACTCGCCTGCACCAAATTTTTCTGAATAAAAATGGATTTCTGGTCGCCGTATTCTTGGCTCAGTGCGTTATTGTATTTTGCATCGGGGTCAAAATATTCATAGCGAAGCCCTGCGTTCAGAATAAGGGATTTTGCCACCTCAATTTTATCCTGCATATATACAGAGAATTGCAGTGGCTTGTGTTTATATTTTGCATAGCCGGAAGCAACGTCAGGAATGGCTGCCACGTATTTCAAGCTATCGAGGTATACATCCTCAAACTTCGTGATTATTTTTGTCGGGTCGCTGACAGCAACGAATCTCAGCGTGTAGTCCTCAAACCTCACGGTATGAGTCCGTGCCTCGATCCCAAACTTCAGCTCATGAACATCAAACAATTGACCCACCAGGTCGAATTTCCCGGAATAGGTTTCTGTTGACCGCGTCGTGCGTCCGAGATATGTTCCACCCGTGTAAAACCCTGTCCCTGGCAACGCAGTCTGATAAAAAGCGGGCAAATATCGAGAATCTTTGATGGACTCAAAGGCGGACGTTTTGTCTTCTGATTTGTTGTATGATCCTTTAGCCGTATAGAATAATGAATTGCTCAGCGTATGGGTCCACTCAAGCGAATGGAGTATTCCATTACTGAAATTCTGAGGACGGCCGTCAGGATTGAACCTGTATGAGTAGTACGAGGTGGTATAGCTGTGCCCCTTGTCTGCTACGATTTCGTACTTCAATTTCATTGTCGCAGAGAGACGATACGCCAGGTTGGCTTGAATATTGTATGAATCGCTCGTGTTCAACGGAACCACTTCACCGTCACCAGAAGGCCGGCCGAGTGAATCCAGCATACTCTTGTTCAGTGGATTAAAATAGTACACATCCGTCAGACCGCCATACCGTTTGTCAATCCACGTCGTGTCGCCAGTGGTGGAGTTACTGCTGAAATATTTCACCGACGGATCATTCGTAGTACGCTTGTAGCTCAGAATATTCCGTGAAACATGTAAATCTGTCGGTCGGTACAAGCGGTCACCATAAAGATACCCGTTGTTTTTTTCATAGACCCCTGACGCATAGAATGAAAAATCCTTTTCAAGCAGAGGCAATGGACCGCCGAACGTCAGCTCATTCCGGCTTTGATTGAGAGGATCGATTTCGCCGATATGTGGAAACAAGTCTTTTCTGTCGCTCATGTAATCGCCGGCGAGCACTCGCATGCTGCCAGTGTATTTCGCTCCACCTTCCCTTGTCACGTAATTGACCACTCCGCTCAATGCGTTACCGTATTCCGCGCTAAACGTTCCCGTCGATACCGATACCTCCTGCAAGGCGTTAGTCGCCACGCCGATGGAGCTTTGATTGTCGTACGGATTATTGACAGCGATCCCGTTCAAAGTGTACAATATCTCGTTGCTTCGCCCTCCACGGACGTGAATAGCGCCGTCATCGTCGACTACAACGCCGGCTTGCAAACCAACTATTTGACTGATCGAAGTAACGGGGAGCGTTTGAATATTCTCCGATGAGACCGCCACAACTGGGTTCGTCTGATCTTGCCGTATGAGCGGGCTCCGTTCTCCTTGAACAACGACTTCGCTTAGTTCAACTGTCGATTCCTTCAATGTAAAATCAAGAGTGGTGGTGAAGTCGACAGAAACGCCCACATCAACGACCCGTGCCCCTTGATACCCAATTAAGCTCGCAGCGACAGTGTACATGCCCGGCGTAACGTTTAAGATCACATACTTCCCTTCGGGATCGCTTGAAGCTCCAAGCGAAGTCCCCACAACGACGACAGAAGCAAAGGGTATCGGCTCGTTTGTCTTCGCGTCAACAACCTTGCCGGCTATTTTTCCGGTGGTTCCGGCAATCGTCAGTTGAGAAGAGATTGCAACGGATACTACCAAACGGATAACGGTTTGAATGGACATAGAGGAAACCTATACTAAATATAGATTCTTGGGTAAGAAAAAGCTGTGACCAATATAGCAACTACCGTGGTTTTTGTCAAGAAAAGAAGCAGTTACCGAAAATTCTTCACCATCTTGACATTGAGAATTTATTTTTCCTTATTACATCCAAGTGCCTACCAGTACGGCCGTTTCGTTATTTCGACTTCACATCATAGGAGGCTCCGTAATGAAAAAAACATTGCTAACGGTTTCTTTCGTTTTCTTAACAACTCTTGCCCTCTCTTTTCAGGCGTATTCGCAATGGGATTGCGTTCTTTCCACCGAAGATGCCTCGGCGAACGGACCGGGCTACCAAGTGCCAAGTGTCGCATTGATCAAAGCGAATACGTTTGTCGCTCTGGTCATCCGTGTGCAAATTCCTGCGGGACAGCTGCCGTACGATGATGTGAACACGCGAGACAGCGCCTCGGCGAATTACCTTGTCGGTTACTCTAATCCGACGGATACTTCCGGCAGAATGACAGTCGTTCCATATGCTCAGCCCGGGCTATTCACAAGATGGGTTTCTGGCTTCGATGAAATTCAATTGTATCGTGCTTTCAAGACCGTCGGTACGCCAGACAGTCTGGTCTATGTCGCAAACAATGATCCCGATCATAACATTCTCGTTTTCCGATTAAGCAAAGACAGCGTCATCTCTACCGACTACAGGATCACGACCGGCACTGACGACATTATGGGCTTGGCGGTTGACAACAACGGATATGTATACGTACTTAACGTTTACGGCACAACGGCGAACACAAAAGAAGTTAAGATATTCAAAGGCATCAAAGCAGCCGCAAACGCATGGGGACAACCTCCACACACGGACACACCCATTCAGACAATTGATTTACCTGTGGGAGTGTATCGTGGATTGGCCGTAAGCCCGGATGGAAAACAATTGTTTATCTCCAGCGTAAGCAATCGTGATGTCGTAAAATATCAGGGAACTCCAACCGGAGGCTATACAAAAGTTGCCGGCTTCAGTTTCGCGTTGACCGCAGGCGATTCAATTCCCGGAACGAAATATCTCGACTCGGCATCATCCACGGACAAATGGGACTTGGCCAGGCCTCTGGGTATGACATATCTAAGTCCCAATAACATCTTGTTCGTTGCAGCGGCACGTTGGTTGGGATTCAATATTAAAGCTCATAACAGTTCCAGCGCTTACACGTACTCACGTATCTATGCTGTAAACCCAAACAACGGAGCGATATTGGCCGATTCTATTGATGTCGCAAATTACTATTTCATAAATTCGGGATCTTATACATCGCAAATTTTTGTCACACAACATATTTCAGGATATTCGAGTACGTACGACGTCGCCTTTGACGCGAACAAAGACATGTACGCGCAATCGTTCTATAGCTGGACTGTAGAGAAATGGCATAATTCACACACTCTTCAGACTATAACGCTCGGTGTCAGGGAGGTTTCAAACTCGGTCCCGGAACAATACTCGCTCGCACAAAATTATCCAAATCCATTCAATCCGACCACGACGATTCAGTTCTCCCTCAAAACCGGATCGCGGGTTGAATTGACCGTTACGAACGTGCTGGGACAACCTGTAAAGACGCTTGTTAATGAAGAAGTAACGGCAGGAACACACGAGGTGACATTCGATGCAAGAACGATGGCATCAGGCATCTACTTCTACACATTGAAGGCCGCCAATTTCATCGAAACGAAAAAGATGATTCTCACAAAGTAAATTACACCGCAAAGTGTCGATCAAAAAAAGGCCCCGGAGAAATTTCTTCGGGGCTTTTTCTTTCTTTAGCGTACTGAATTCTCAATCTTTCCAGTCTTGTAATCTTGCAATCTTGTAATCGCTGTAATCTTGCAATATTGCAATATTTTCAACTCACCATGTCCTCTCCTCTTTCCACGGATCCGCCGTGTTGCTGTATCCATTCTGCTCCCAAAATCCAGGACGGTCATCCTTCATAAACTCCAGACCGTTCACCCATTTGGCTCCTTTCCAGGCATAGCGGCGCGGCGTGAACGCGCGCATCGGACCGCCGTGGTCCCGTTCGAGTGGTTCCCCGTTCACGGTGTGGACGAAGATGACATCTTCCTTCAACATCCATTCGAGCGGTAGGTTCGTCGTGTAACCTCCATAGGCGTGCTGCATCACGTGCTTCGCCTCGGGATTTATCTTGAGTACCTTGACCAGATCTGTGAACAAAACACCCCCCCAAGTATCGTCATAACGGCTCCACGTCGTCACGCAATGGAAATCTGCTTTCATTTGCGTCTGCGGCAACTTCATAAATTCATCCCACGTGAACGTGACGATCTCATCGACGAGCCCCCACACTTTAAATTTCCAATCTGCTGTGACAATCTTGGGGGTGACGCCGTAGGTGAGTACCGGAAATTTCTTGGTGATGTATTGCCCGGGAGGGTACTTCGGTTTCCCAAAATAATTCGATTCATTGGAATCAATCGGATCTTTGCTGAAAAGTCCCATACGCTCATCTTTCGTGTTGTGCCTGTTGAAATGAACACGGCAATTCCGCGCAAAGTTCGATTTCCGGCAGAGTTAGCAGGCTGTTGAAAAAGAAAACCGCAAAGGCGCAAAGGACGCCAAGATGAAGGTAGAGCTTCTGTTTTTTTTCTCATTTCAACAATTTTCTTCGCGTTCTTGGCGTCTTGTCCCAAGGGGATCCCTTCGGGAGCGGTTCATCTTTTGAGCCGTAGGCTCATCAGCCTATGGCCGACATTCAATGAGGGTTTTTCAACATCCTATTAGTAGAAGTAGTAGTGGAGCGCTACCTGCGGCATGGGAGCTATGTCGCCGTTAGAATAGTACACAAACACACCTTCGAGGGAGATGTTGACGGCATTCTGCACATTCAGCTCGCCGCCGACACCGATACCAAACCGGAATGGACCCTCAAATGTATTCTCACCGGATCCGGTATAGAAATAGCTCGTTGATGGCCCGAAGAAAAGGCGCGTTGTTGTGGCACGAACCAGATCATACTGGAGTTCGACTCCGATCGAAGCGGATGTCTTCTCTGCCGATTTGATAATACCGCCCACTATTTGGTATGATATTTTTGACGGCAAATGATTGCGAAAGCTGATTCCAACGCCTGAGGCAGGTCCCCCCGATATGCCGAGACCATAGACGTTCTTTCCAAAATTCTCTGCCTTCTGAGTTCCCTGAACGCTTACTTGTGAAAATGATAGTGAACAAGAGAGAATGGTATTAAGAAGCACTAAAAGCCATCTCAAAAATGTCTTGTTGTTCGCCCTTCGACGCTCCCGACTTCGTCGGTCGACGACTCCCCACGGTCGACGACTCCCTACGGTCGACGACTCGACTCGTCGAGGTCTATCGACCCGTAGGGTCGTAGACGACTCGTCGAGGTCTACCGACACATAGGGTCGTAGACGATTCGTTGAGGATTGCTCAAGGTGAACAGACTCCTTGTTCATCCTGAGTAAGTGAGCGAAGCGAACGCATCGAAGGATCAGTCTTGGTGTTTTTGAGATAGCTTCTTGATTGAGAATTGATTTCACTCTTACCTCCGCGAGTTTAAACATTGGTCGTTATCCAGCGATACATTTCTTTCAAACTGGGGCGCTTGCCAGTAACGAGGATCCCGATACGAAATATTTTCGCAGCCGCCCACATCATGATGACGATGGAAGCTGATAACGTTACAAGCGACAACGCAATTTCCCATAGAGCAGGCATCTGGATCGAAATGCGCAGAGCCATCATCGTCGGGGTCAGTAGCGGGATCTGCGACAATACCTTCACCATCATCGAATCCGGACTCTGCATCGCCGGAATTGCTAGAGCGATTGGGAACATGACAAGTAACGTGACGTATGCCGTCATTTGTTGCGCCTCTTGCTCTGTGGAGACCGGCGCGCCAGCCGCGACAAAGATTGCAACATAAAGCAGATAGCCAAGGAGAAAGTACATCAGGAGGATCGCCAGATGGTCAAACGAGACAAACGGCGTCTCGATGGAAAAATTGACACCGACAAGGATGAACAGCCAGAAAGCGATCGTGGTCAGTCCGAGCAGGGAAAGTCCCAATATTTTACCCGTGAGCAATTCCCTGGATGAACAGGACGACATAAGTACCTCCACGATGCGGTTCGATTTCTCCTCCACCAGACTGCGAATCAACATCTGCCCGCTCGACATCACCAGCGTGAAAAGCATCATGATAAAGATGTAACCGGTGAAAAAGGTCTCCATGGCGTTGGACTCTTTTTCTTCGCCCTTTGAAGAAACCTTGATAGTTTTGACGTCGATATCTTTCGTGAGCGTTCGTATTTTTTTGGAATCGAAACCCGCCGCCTCAAGCCTGCGCTCCACAATAACATCTTCCAACACCTTCGAGAAACGCTCCTGGTCACGAATATTGCCGACGTTCTCAGAACGATATTCGATTGTGCCCTTCTCCATGACATCCGCGGGTATGAGAAAATATCCTTCCACTTCGTTTCCCAGGATCTTTGCCGTCGCAAGCATCTTGAGATGCTCACGAGAGTGATCATCGTCTGTAATTTTAACGAGAGCATAGTTGGCCGAACTGTCCGGCAACTTGAATCTCGCAATGCGCGCGTCGACATATGGCAGGAGCGATTCCGTTTCGTCGATTACGCCGACGTTACGCGTCCGCTCGTCCGCCTTCGACGACAACATAGCCGGAACAACCGTAAACACCGCGATGATGACCGGCATCATAAACAAACCGATGATAAATGCTTTCGTCTTCACCCTCTCTATGAATTCCCATTTTGCAACTTGAAGTGATTTACTGCGCATGGGGCACATCCTCTCCGGCGCGTTGAAGCTCCCGTGCGACCGTTTTCCGCACGCGCATGTATTTGAAGAGTGAAAAGAGAGATGCTGCAAAAAACAGCAACGGCAAGTTCCATGAAGCATCACCCTTCTTCAGGGCAATCGCCCCCAGAACCAACATCGCCCCCGCGGCGATAACGAGAGTGAACATTGCCTTTCGGACCCGTTTGTCGCCTGTCACGGTCTTGGCTTTCAACGAAACCGTCGCGGCCAGGATAGGTTGCTCAATCTCACGAGGCACTCCGACAACGTCGAGGAAAATTGAATTCAGCGAAGGTTCGATAAATTCGAATTTTCTAATCTCCACCTTCGATGAAATTGCGGGAAGGAGATCCCGGGAGGAGACATTGCTCTTCAGTTGAAGCTCGGCATAATTTTCGTACACGGTCGCCGTCTTGACGTTGGGAAGAGCGGATATGAATGCCCCGTCGCCGACATATTCGACGTGCACAGCGTCCTTCCCGAATTTCTGCTTCACCTCTTTCAGGCTCCCCTCCAGAACGATCTTGCCCCGATTGATGAGACAAATCTCATCGCACAGTTTTTCCGCTGAATCCATTTGGTGGGTCGAGAAAATGATCGCCTTTCCCTGTTGTTTTAATTCCTGGAGGATCTCCTTGAGGACGATTTGGTTCACCGGATCGAGACCGGAAAATGGTTCGTCCAATACGATGTAATCAGGGTTGTGAAGAATTGAGATGATAAACTGGACTTTCTGCTGATTTCCTTTTGAGAGTTCTTCCACTTTCCTTTTTGAGTACTTCTCAAGGTCGAACCGCCGAAGCCATTCAAGAGCGCCCTTTTTCGCCGCGCCGCTTTGAACACCGCGCAAACTGGCAAAGTAGAGAATCGTGTCCAGCAGTTTGTTCTTCTTATAAATTCCCCTCTCTTCCGGCAGGTAACCTATACGATCCTGGATTCGCCGGCTGAAGGGAGCACCATCGAAAGTAATCTTCCCTTCGTCCGGGGAAATAATATTGAGCAGCATTCTAATTGTTGTCGTTTTCCCAGCGCCGTTGGGACCGATCAATCCAAAAATCCTTCCACGATGGACTTCCAACGACACATCGTCAACGGCAAGCACCGTTGAGTATTTTTTTCGAAGGTTTTCTGCTTTGATCATGGCGTTCTGGTCAGTCCCCTATGGTGTCAACCGATAGATCATCCGCGCAAATGGAATCGTCTCACGAACGTGATCCAGTCCGCAAATCCATGAGACTGTCCGTTCCACACCAAGTCCGAAACCGGCATGCGGGACGGAGCCATAGCGGCGCAAATCCAAATACCACTCGAAGGCCGATTGTGGAAGATTGTGTTCGTGCAAGCGAGCAAGAAGCGTTTCGTAATCATCTTCGCGCTGGCTTCCACCTATGATCTCGCCGTAGCCTTCCGGCGCCAACACATCCACGGCGAGAGCGAGTTTGTCATTCTTGGGATCGCGTTTCATATAGAACGCTTTCACTTGCGATGGATAGCGGTGAACCATTACCGGGCGATCGTACCGTTCGGAGATAACAGTTTCGTCAGTTCCTCCGAGGTCATTCCCCCACTCAAACGCAATCCCTTTCTTATGGAGGATTTCGACAGCTTCGTCGTACGAGATGCGCGGCAGCGGCCGTTTGACGTTTTCCAAAAATTTGGTGTTACGTTCGAGAATTTTCAACTCCGGCATCCGGTTCTTCAGAACACTCGCAACGATGTGCTCCAAGAACTCCTCAGCCAGGTCCATGTCGTCGTCAAGAGTATTGAATGCCACTTCCGGTTCCACCATCCAGAATTCGGTAAGATGCCGGCGAGTTTTCGATTTTTCCGCCCGAAACGTTGGGCCAAAGACGTACACTTTTCCGAACGCCATGGCGCCTGCCTCGCCGTATAGTTGCCCCGACTGCGTAAGAAACGCCTTCCCAAGATCAAAATAATCGGTTTCGAACAACGTGCTTGTCCCCTCGCACGCAGCAGGCGTGAAAATTGGCGCGTCGAGAAGGAGAAATCCGCGGCTGTCGAAGAATTCCCGGATTGCCCGTACGATTTCATGGCGGACGCGCAGAATTGCATGCTGTCGCGCGGATCGCAGCCACAAATGACGGCGGTCCATTAAGAATTCGACGCCGTGTTCTTTCGGCGTAATAGGATATTCTTTGGCAACGGAAATAGTCTCAAGACCAGACACATCCATTTCATAACCGCCCGGTGCGCGGTCTTCTTTTCGTATCGTCCCCGTCACGCGAAGAGAAGATTCCTGGGTCAACTCGTCAAACCGGTTGAACACTTCTTCACTGACGTTTGCCTTGACTATGACCGCCTGCATCATGCCGGTACCATCGCGGACCACGAGGAACCGAATCTTCCCGCTCGAGCGTTTCGTGTACACCCAGCCTGAAATGGTTACCGTTTCGCCGACATGCTTTGATAATTCTTCAATATAAATCCTCGATCCCATAGTCGAACGTTCCCTTTCAATAAAATTCACGGCAAAATATACGAAACTTGGGGCATATCTACAAACGCGAAATCCCGCGCGGCGGCGGGATTTCTACGTACTCTCTTCGGATGTGTATGCTTGCTAGCCTCTCAACTCATCTCCATCATCTTCTGAATTGGCGTGAGCGCTCGCCGAATCAACTCAGGCTCCATGGTTATTTCCGGCGATCTGTTCTTCATGCAAAGGTAGAGTTTTTCCAGGGTGTTGCGTTTCATGTGTGGGCATTCGTTGCACGCGCAATTTGCGTCGGGAGGCGCGGGAATAAATACCTTATTCGGCGCACTCTTTTGCATTTGATGAATGATTCCGACTTCAGTGGCGATGATAAACTTCTTCTCCGGGCTTGACTGAACATATTTCAGCAACGCGCTTGTCGAGCCGATAAAATCGGCGCGGTCTAGTAAAGGAGCTTCGCATTCGGGATGCGCGATGAGCTTCGCATCGGGATGTTCCATTTGCAGCCCGATTATCTTCTTCTCGCTAAAAGTCTCATGAACGATACAGCTCCCGTTCCACAGAAGCATATCGCGTCCGGTTTTCTTCGCCAAATACGCGCCCAAATTCTTGTCGGGCGAAAAGAGGATGGGCGTCTCCCTTGGAATTTGATTGATAATTTTTTCTGCGCTGCTCGACGTGCAGATGATATCGCTGAGCGCTTTCACCTCTGCCGAACAATTGATGTACGTGATCGCAGTATGGTTCGGATGCATTTCCCGGAATTTTTTGAAGTCGGGTGCCGGACAGCCTTCCGCGAGCGAGCATCCGGCCTCGAGATCAGGCAAGAGCACCGGCTTCTTCGGATTGAGAATCTTCGCCGTTTCCGCCATGAAATGCACCCCAGCGAATACGATAACATCCGCATTGGTGGCGGCGGCCCGGCGTGCAAGCTCAAGACTGTCGCCGACATAGTCAGCCAAATCCTGGATCTCGGACTCCTGATAATAATGGGCAAGGAGAACGGCATTCATCTCCTTCTTCATCCGAAGTACCTCGTTTTCCAGGTCAATCGGCATTTCACCTCTGGTCGTCGCGGTGTGTGTTGCTACAGTGTTCATCGTATTAGAAAACTAGGGGGTTCATCTCACTTTCAAGTTAACGATTTTCGGCCAAACTTTTTCGCCGCCGTTGTGATCGCCGCTTTGACTTGTTCGCCCGTGATTGACGTTATGAGCGCGTCATCCGCTCGTAACGCGATATGGCGAGCATCAGGCGGTTTCCAGATTGCCGGATCATTCAACGAATGAAACGAAACGGTCGGCACCCGCTGTGAAGATGCAATGTGGAGTGTGCCCGTGTCGTTGCAGATGAAGAGTGACAGATGTCTCATGAAAGCAGCCATGACCCTCAACGGCATTATAGGCGCGAAGTGAACTTTGTGACTAAGCCGTGAAACCAAATATTCCCTCCGCTGGATCTCGTTCGGACTGACGATGAGGACGATTTCGACATCATAATTCTCGATTGTCCAATCAATAATGCGAGCAAGACTGTCGAGAGGAAAACACCTTGAAGGATTCAATGCGCCGAAATGGACGCCCACGGTGTGTCTGCGTGCATCAATTGAGAGACTCTGGAAAATCCTCTCCGCTTCTATTACCTCTTTATCCCTTAAAACAAGATCGTATTCGAAATCGTTCATCTCGGCCCCGAGCGTTTCGACGATTTCAATGTTGCGGCCGATTTCTGTCATCTGTCCGGGAGATCGGCGGGATATGACGTTATAGATTTTTTCCGGACGAGAGGCATCGTGGGAAAGGTGATCGGATCCAACAATGTACCTGGCTCTGCTGAGCAAGGCGATCAGATCGGAAGAAAGTGATCGGGAAATCGTATTCAAGACGATTGCACAGTCGAATCCGTGATCCCCGCGCAGGGATCGCCAGAAGGATATTGCTTTCCGAATATTCCAACGCCACAGTTTCTCGTAGAAGGTTATTACTTCATCTACATAAGGATTGCATCCCAAGATGGGAGCTGTGTATTCCCGCGCGACCACCGCAATGAATGCATCGGGAAATCTTTTTCGGACGGCACGAATCGCGGGCGTCGCGATCAACAGATCGCCGAGTTGATCGTGCTGTCGAACGATGAGAATTCGTTCGAAGGAATCGATCGGAAGTTGGGCCGCGCCGTACTTCGGCCGGGAAAGAAACAGGGTGATAATGCGAAGAAGAATTCGCTGGAGAGAGAGTTCAAGAGACTGCATCGAAGAATATCATGTTCACGTGATCATTTCTTGTCGGTAATATCTTCAAAGTCCGCGTCTTGGATATTGTCGAATTGCTGCTTCGTCATTTTTTCCTTCACAGGCGGCTCCGGCTTTAGCTTAGGTTGAAAAAACGGCCGGACAAATCGCAGCAGTGTCCCGAGAATCTTCGCGGCAATGTAGATTAAAATTATCCAAGCGATGTAACGCAACATAACGAGTTTTACGCTTTCTTCGGATGAGGATTGTAATATTCGACAGGCGCGCGATTCGAACGGAGAATCTCCTTGTACAATTCCTCGAAGTCCTCATTGTTGTTGACAAAGTCTATTTCCGTCGAGTTGACGATGAGAAGCGGAGCGTTCTTATATCGAAAGAAAAAGTAATTGTACGCTTCGTTCAAATCTTTGATATACTCCTCGGAGATATTTTCTTCATATTTCCTTCCCCTTGCCCTGATGTTTGACATCAGCCTCTCGACACTCGACTGAAGATAGACCACCAAATCAGGTGTCGGGATGTTCTTTTCTATTGAACTGACGAGGGTTTCGTACAGCCGCAATTCGTCATCCTGGAGATTGAGGTAGGCAAAGATCTTGTCCTTATCGAAGATATAGTCAGTCACGAGCGCGTTGTGAAACAAGTCCGCCTGGAACAAGTCTTGCTGTTGCCTGTAACGGCTTAACAGGAAGAATATTTGCGTCTGGAACGAATAATGTTCTGGGTCTTCGTAAAAACGTTCAAGAAATGGATTCTCTTCGAATTGTTCGAGTACAAGGCGTGCATTGAGGCGCTCGGACACCATCCGTGAAAGCGAGGTTTTTCCGGCCCCGATGACTCCTTCGACAGCAATGTACCGAACGTCTGCGTGTTGGACAGCCAAAGTCACTCCTCACATAAGTGTGAAAATATTTTTGTCAATTCCTCTGATCGGTCGACAGCGCTCTGGTCGGTGCATTGAGCGAGCAATTCACTTATAGATATTCGCGATGTCGGATGGATCACCTCGGGCGCAATCTCCGCAAGAGGCTGAAGAACGAACTTCCTTGCAAGCATGTCCCGGTGAGGGATCCTCAGATTAGGTTCGGCGATGATCAGATCGGCGAATAACAGAATATCGATATCAATTTCCCGGGGTCCCCATCGTATGCTCTTCTGCCGACCGATTTCCTTTTCGATCGCTTTGGTACGCGTGTGAAAATCTTTCATTTCGATCGAAGTCTGAATCCAGAGCGCCGCATTGAGGAAATTGGTCTGCTCTCTGATGCCAACCGGTTCAGTCTCGTACACGCTGGAGAATTTCACGAGTTCGGTTGAAGGGAGTGTTTTGATTTTTCGCACAGCGCTGGCAAGAAAATGGACTCTGTCTCCGATGTTTGAACCGATTCCCAAAAATACATCGTGCATTAGTTTTATTATTCCCGTCTGCCTTTGGTCTAACGGGCTGTTGAAAAAGAAAACCGCAAAGGCGCGAAGGACGCCAAGATGAAAGTAGAGTTCTGTTTCTTTCTCATTTCAACAATTTTTCTTCGCGTTCTTGGCGCCTTGTCCCAAAGGGCTCCCTTCGGGAGCGGTTCATCTTTCATTCAATGAAGGTTTTTCAACAACCTGCTAAGTCCCTGCGTGCCGGGTGGACTCTATTTCGACTTCCACATGATCAATTACGCCGTGCACTGCTGCGCCCGGTTTCCGCACCCGCACGGTGACTTTTTGAACCCCGGGAAAGCCGTTCAATATACCAGACGCGATGCTTTGCGCTAACGCTTCAATGAGAAGATATTTTTTCCCAACGACAGCCTCTTTCATGACGCCATAAACCTTTTCATAATTCACGGTCTGATGGAGGCTGTCGCTTGTTTTTGCACCGGAAAGGTCACAGTGTAGATCGACGTCTACCTCGAATTTGCCGCCAAGGCTTTGTTCGTCGGACATTACACCGTGGTAAGCATAGAAGACCGCGTTGTGCAAGCGAATGATATCAAGAGTTTTCATGGTTGCCTTTGTGGCTTTCGCGAAGCAAACCTCCGAAAGCGATCTTCGAACCTATGGGAAAAAAAATTTTAAATGAGGCCAGGAAAATCAATGAAAACGGCCTCGGAGTAGTGGTGCATTTTGACCACAAACCGAGTGATGACATGACTCTCTCCCTTAAATCTGGAACAATTCCAGGATATGGTATTCTGAAATAGCGGCAGTCATGGCATCACTTCTCAAAAGACCCCACGACCGGCC
>JAGVPT010000174.1 GCA_020052095.1 Bacteroidota bacterium
TAAAGAATTCCTCGATGCTTGCATCGGGGTCATAAAGTACGATCGGATTTTTTATTCAACCAAGATACCTCGACGCTTGCGTCGAGGAGATTCATTTGGCGGTGGCAAATCCAATCTTTGCGTGCAATGCCATCAGCCACGCAATACATCCTCAGTATCTCCCGCACCCAATGTTAATGCTGCCGCAACAGATACCCTTACAATTACAACTCCTCGCTGGTATCAACACTATGGCGTGCAAGCACAGATGTTTCTTGGCACAGGTGGCAATGGTGGTTTCCAATTCCCTGGATATTCATATTCTAATTCAGGGCATACATCTCTCATTCAAGCAAAAACATTGGGTTGTATAGATTGCCATATGCAGGAACCCGTGGGAGGCGGTGCTGCGAAAGCAGGCGGTCATACAATGTGGTTAGCGTATGAAGCTGAAGGAAATGAAACCTTCATCGTGAAAGATTGCAAGGTATGTCATTCAGATATTACTACCGGTACCGCAACTACACTTTCGGCAACAGCATTTAATGCCTATAAGAGTAACGCAAGGAATAATATCGCTGCACAGATTGACACGCTTGCAAATTTGTTGATGGATACTACAATCACAAAAAAATGGAATGCAGGTTCCCGAGTAGATCTTGAACCAACAAGAACTACTTATGGTAAGACACTGCCTTGGTTAACAAAATCTGTCGATGCTGAAGGTCAGGTATCATATAGCGTTCCAGCAGGAGATGGTAAGAAAAGCACATCTACTAACTTGTATGCTTATCCTCCAATCAAAGCAAAAGGGGTAAGAGCTGGTGCATTGTGGAACTTCATGTTTATTGAGCATGATAGGAGCGAAGGAGTTCACAACTATCAATATGCGAAGTCGTTATTGAGCGCTTCCATAGCTGAACTGAATAAGCCGTAAACATGAATATGGAAAGGTGGGATCTTTATCCCTCGCCTTTTTATGTTGGATTAATTGGTTAAATGGAAAAAATGTAGGCGAGATCACGCGATCTCGCCTACATTTCATTCCGTAAGAAGCGGCATAATGATATTAGCGAGTGAAGAAGGAGTATGATGGGTTTATTAGCGTTATATCTTGCATTTGCGGGGGGTGTAATCTCGATCTGGGCATACTATCGTGCAGTGAAAAACGACAAGTTTTTGAGATTGGGACGGAGGAGTCTATACGTCAGCAGTGGCGGCGTTATCCTCTCTGCCGCAATCTTGATGTACGACATTGTGCAGCACAATTTCGGCAATGCCTACGTGTGGAGTTATAGCGACAAAAGTCTGCCGCTGCATTTTCTTGTTTCAACTTTCTATGCCGGTCAGGAAGGGAGCTTTCTCTTCTGGGCGTTATGTTCGGCAATTTTGAGTTTCTTCGTGTTGCGTTATACGCGTTCACGAAATCTTGAGGCGCACGTACTTTCAATCTTTATTGCAACACAAACATTTCTCGTGCTGTTGATGCTCTTCAAATCACCATTCACGATGATATGGGACAAGTTTCCGGGCCAAATTGCAGTCGGACAAATCCCCGCGGATGGAAAAGGATTGAATCCGCTGCTGCAAAATTTCTGGATGGTCATTCATCCGCCGATTTTGTTCGTCGGGTTTGCCCTGACGGCAATTCCGTTCAGCTTCACGGTTGCGGGATTGTGGCGTAAAGAGTTTACCACCTGGATCGGCAGTGCGTTCCCGTGGATTCTTTTTTCAGGATTAATTCTCGGTTTGGGTATCATGCTCGGCGCATACTGGGCGTACGGTGTATTGGGCTGGGGTGGATATTGGGGATGGGATCCGGTTGAAAACTCGTCCCTTATCCCGTGGCTTGTCTCAATGGCGCTCGTGCATACGGTGTTGATACAAAAGAGAACGGGAAATTTCGTGCGCACGAACTTTGTGCTTGCGATACTCTCATTTCTCTTCGTCGTCTATAGCACGTTTCTCACTCGAAGCGGGATCTTGGGTGACTCGTCTGTGCATTCGTTTACCGATCCGGGCGCTGCGGTGTACAGTTTGCTGCTTGCGTATCTCGGAGTCTTTGGCTTGCTCGGATTCGGGTTATTGTTTGTGCGTCGCAAGGACTTACATGTTCATGCGTCTCCGATGAAGTTTCTTTCGCGCGGATTCGTTGTCAGCCTCGGTTCATTTGCGTTGATGGCGTCGGCAGCCGTCGTCCTGTTCGGAACCAGTCTGCCAATTTTTTCGAAAACAAACGTCGAGCCATCATTTTACGACACCATGAATTTGCCGATTGCGATCGCTGCTGCGTTATTACTCGGCACCAGCTTGTTGTTACGATGGGAAAATGAGGACGGCTCGATGGTGCTTAGGCGCTCTGCCAAATGGATCGCCGCTTCTATCGTCGTTACGGCGCTCATGGCATATTTGGGAGTTCGAGACGTCATGATGCTGTTGTTCGGATTTGCTTCCGCGTTCGCATTCTTCGTCAACATTGAAATTGCGTACCTTACCGTAACGGGCGATCCCCGATTGATGGGGGGAAAGATAGCGCATATCGGGTTAGCGCTATTTTTCATTGGGGTGTTGGCGTCAGGAAAATACAGCGAGAAGCAGCATCTTTCGCTCTCTCTGAACGCGCCGGAGCATGCTTTTGGTTATACGCTGACTTATAAAGGGAACAGGCCAATCGAAGGAAACAAAGTCGCATTCGACGTTGACGTCGAGAAAGGTGGATCGACGTTTACGCTTTCTCCCGTGATGTTTGAATATGGTGAACAAGGTGTTATGCGAAATCCCGATATCAAATCATTCGCGACGCGCGATCTGTATCTTTCTCCGATCTCGCTCGACCAGATTGCCGGGTCCGGCGAACACGGGGGAGAAACAGTCTCGATCAAAAAAGGAGAGACCGTTTCGCTCGGAGACGTCCGAGCGACATTTGTAAAGTTCGATATGGGGAGCCCTGAAACGGGCGCGATGGCTGGCGGGGGTGGTATGACCGTCGGTTCGGTATTGGAACTGAAATCCAACCGAGGAAAAGAAACGGTGACGCCAATCGCGGTGTACAATCAGCAAAGCGCTCCGAAGTTTACGCCGGTCCCGTCAAAGCTCCTCGGTGCGAATGTGCAGCTTGTGAGTATGAATATTGATATGGGGTCAAAACAATCGATGGTGACCCTCGAAGTAATGCGGCCGAACGCGGCGATACAGCCCGCCGAAGCGCTGGTGGTCGAAGCGAGCGTGAAGCCATTTATGAATCTTGTTTGGTCCGGTACGATACTGTTGTTCATTGGTTTGATCATCTCCATGTTTCATCGAAAACGCGAAGCATGACAAGCAAAAGTGAAATACACAATCAACATCAACTAACATTCGTAATGGAGCCACCCATGTTGACAGCATCGTCACCCAAGCCGCTGGTAGAAAATGTTCCCGGAAGATTTTGCGTTCTCGATAGCTGTAACGGCTGCGGATTGTGCATGTCGTACGCCATTCACAGCTTCACGTTCGACGACTCAGCGTGTTTTTATTACGTCTACCGTCAACCGGAGGGAGACGAAGAAGCGGCCGACGTGTTGCGCGCAATTTCCGTTTGCCCGATGGATGCAATTCAGGATGGCGGTAAATCGAACTGAGGTGTCATTTGCTCGCGAAGATGTCGAACACCGCAACGGTGTTCCACATCTGAACTGGGACATGAGCAAAGGAGCAGTGTTATGAATATCGGGATACTCAAGGAATCACATCTTTCGGAGCGGCGTGTTGCGCTTTCTCCTGCCGGAGTTCAATCCCTCGTAGCGTCGGGGCATACGGTGTACGTAGAACGTCAGGCCGGAGCGCAGGCCCTCTTTAGCGACGATGAGTACATCGCTGCCGGTGCCGTAATTTCCTACAGCGCGGAAGAAATCATCAATCGTTCTGAGGTGGTGCTGAAGATCTCTCCTCCGACCGAGAACGAGTCGCAGTTGCTTGGAAAAGGCCAGGCGATCTTTTCTTCCCTCCATCTTGCCGTTTCAAAACGCAAAGAGATTGAATTGTTGCTTCAGCGTGAGGTAACAGCGATTGCATCCGAGCTTATTGAAAACGCTCAGGGCGACCTCCCCCTGCTCCAAGTAATGAGTGAGATCGGCGGGCAACTCTCGATGCACGTTGCCGCCCATTACCTGCAGGGAGAAAAAGGCGGTCGGGGAATTTTACTGGGATGCATTCCGGGTGTGCCGCCGGCATCAGTCGTCATTCTAGGCGCAGGAACAGTCGGCAGGACCGCAGCTCGCATAGCGGCAGGTATGGGCGCTTCCGTTTCCGTTCTCGATCGTGATCTTTCCAGACTTCGGCAGATTGAAGAGTTGCTGCAATGGAGGGTTGCAACGGCAATCGCTTCCAGTTACAACATACGAAGGGCAGTGCGTTATGCGGACGTCGTTATTGGCGCCGTGCTTTTGAAAGGCGAGAAGGCGCCGCATATCGTGACCGAAGATATGGTGAAAGAGATGAAGGCGGGCTCGGTGATTGTTGACGTCTCGATTGACCAAGGCGGTTGCATTGAGACAAGCCGACCGACCACGATAGACGATCCAATTTTCCTCCGGTACGGCGTCGTTCATTACTGCGTTCCGAATATGCCCGCAACAGTCGCACGCACAGCGACTGCCGGATGGACCAACGCCCTTTTACCGTACGTTCAGGAGATTGCAGAACTCGGGATTGAAAAAGCTCTTCGCAACAACGCGGGACTTGCCAAAGGGGTCTGCACATACGCCGGCCATTGCACGAACGGTGCGGTCGCAAGAGTTTTTGACCTGCAGCCGGGAAATCTGAATCGCCTCCTTTCGATCTCCCACGAGCCATCGCGGAATTGAGTACGAACTATGAATTGGCTAGAGCATTATAAATCTAAAGTGACATCGCCGGAGGAAGCCGTCTCGGCGGTAAAATCCGAGGATAGGATATTCATCAGCGGCAATGCCGCAACCCCGAACTTGTTGAGCCGTGCGTTGGCGGAGCGCAAAAACGAGCTTCTCCATGTCGAGCTGAACCATTTATTGCTACTCGGAGACGACCCACTATCGAAGCCGGGAATGGAAAAGCATTTCCGTCATAATTCACTCTTTGTCGGCCCGGCGGACAGAGCGGCAATCGCAGAAGGCCACGCGGACTGCGTTTCGGTCCATCTGTCGGAGATACCGTCGCTTTTCACTCAAGGAATCATTCCGCTCGATGTCGCATTGATCCATCTTTCTCCGCCTGACGAGCACGGGTTCATGAGTCTGGGCGTGGAATGCGCAGCGTCAAAAGCCGCCGCGGAAAGTGCCAAGCTGGTTGTAGCACAAGTTAATGACAAAATGCCGCGTACTCTCGGCGATGTGTTCATCCACGTTTCGCACGTAGACAAGATCGTAGAGTGCTCGGAAGATCTTGAAACGCTGCCGCACGGGAGGGGCTATACGGACGTTGAGATGAAGATTGGGGCACATATTGCGGAATTGATCGAAGACGGTTCCACTCTTCAGATGGGCATCGGCGGAATTCCTGATGCTGTGCTGTCGAAGCTCGACGGGAAAGAGAGCCTCGGCATCCATACAGAGATGGTGTCGGACGGCGTCGTCAGGGCGATCGAAAAGGGAACCATCACGAATCAAAAGAAGTCACTTCATCCGGGAAAAGTCATCGCAACATTCGTACTCGGCTCACGACAGCTTTACGAGTACGTCCATAACAACCCGTATTTTGAAATTCATCCATGCGATTACACAAATAACCCTTTCATCATCTCGCGCAACGACAAAATGGTTGCGATCAACTCCGCTATCGAGGTTGACATTACCGGCCAGGTGTGCGCCGACTCGATCGGGAGGACAATTTATAGTGGATTTGGCGGACAAGTAGACTTTATCCGGGGTGCGGCAGCGTCCAAAGGCGGCAAGCCGATTATTGCGCTGCCATCGACTGCGAAGAACGGAACTGTCTCGCGTATCGTCGCGCAGTTAGCCCCCGGCGCCGGCGTTGTCACCTCGCGTGCCGACGTTCACTATGTCGTTACCGAATATGGCGTTGCTTCGCTGCACGGGAAAAATATGCGGCAACGGGCTGACGCCCTCATTGCGATTGCTCATCCTCAATTTCACGAGGAGCTTCTTGACGCCGTCCGGGGAATGTTCAAGACGCAGCATTCGCATTCGTAACTTACTACCGATCATGAAGGATTCCGAACAATGAACTGCGTGCAAGTTCCGCGAGAGAAGCTCGACTGGATTACAAAAGAAAGTAATCAAGTCTTCGTGTTGACCGTTGAGATGGAAAAAGTCCTCAACTGGTACCGCGATCATCCTCACCATCCGCTGGACTACGATAAAGTGCGCGAAAAAATTATTGAGGCGCACACACGGCTTGAAGGTATCGCAGCGATGCTTAACGAAATGAAGCAGCCGAAGAGCCAGCAAACAGTGGAGGATACGGGAACCGATGTTTGGCTTTAAGAAGACGAAAGGGTATAAAGAAGTTTCACCGAGCGCATCGATGTTTCCCCAGAGCGGGCGTATGATGACAAGAAAAAGGGAAACGCTTCACACTGGATTCACCTTTGCTATGAAAGCTAGGAAAGCAGCCGGAGTTTGACACACCGCCGGCTCAATTGAAATATAGTCAGGCAGGACGACGACAATGAAAAAAGGTCTACGACCTCGTAGAGGGATATGGCTTGCGTTTACTGCCATTGTTGCGATAACAATGGCGTATGCGGTAACAAAAATAATCGTTCGCGGTTCAAAGCCGCATGTTCTCGCATTTGGCGCAAAAGACCATCTGAACAAAAATTTCAATTCATTCCCAATCGATATTCCGGAACGGGAATTTGACGATTGGCTTTCATAACCTGAAGGAGGTCCATCATGCTTGAACAGTATTGGAACGCGGTGCAACAGAAAGTGTGCGTAAGGTGTATAGACGGCGACCGGCACGGCAACTGCCGTCTCTCTCCGCAGTTTCAATGCGGATTGAAAGAACATTTTTCCAAGGTTGTGCATGTTGTTCAAACGACCCACAGCGATAACATACTCGACTATGTCACTGCGTTGCGCCGTGAAGTGTGTACGCATTGCAACGAGCAAACATCCGACGGTCGATGCTACGTGCGTAACATGCTCGATTGCCCGCTCGACCGCTATTTTCCCCTTATTATAGGGGCGATCAAGGAAATCCGGCAGATGGAACTCTCTCATTAAGAGATTTTTATTGATGCAGTTGATTCAGATTTTGCAGAGCGACGTTTTGTAGGGCTCGCAGTCGTGGCGCGAAAAACCTTCTTCTTCCCACGCCAATTTTTGCCATTATCTTTGGAACCTAAAAAAAGGCTTGACAAAAGATTTTGCACTTGGTAAATTCAGATAAATAAGTCTGATTATCTCCTGACAGACGAAGCCGGGATTATCCAATGAACTTCTTCTGCCTGAAACATCGGCAGTTCTTTGCACCGTAGGAGAGTAAAAGAGCTTGGGAATGAGTCATGGAAAACTCTGAATACGCACACTCATTCTCCATCCCGACAAACTCGAAAGATCTTCTTTGCCAATCATCATTCATCAGTAAGGATCGTCGCTATGGAACAAATCAACCGGCGTGAATTTCTACAGAAATCCGGGAAGGGTCTTGTCGTCGCGGCAGTCGGTGGCTCTTTTCTCGACCTTGACCTTCTACAATTTGTCCGCAAGATTGATAACCCGCTTGCATTCTACCCAGATCGAGATTGGGAAAAAATCTATCGCGACCAATATCGCTACGATAGAACCTTCACCTATATTTGTGCGCCGAACGATACGCACAATTGTCGTCTTCGCGCATTCGTGCGAAACAATATCGTTGTTCGCATCGAGCAAAACTATGACGCCACCGAAGTATCCGATATCTACGGCAACAAAATTCCACCATCGTGGAATCCGCGCGGATGCTTGAAAGGCTTCACGTATGTTAGGAGGATGTATGGACCATACCGCGTCAAGTATCCGATGATTCGGAAAGGATGGAAGGAATGGGCGGAAGCTGGTTTCCCTGTTGATGCCAATGGTGTTCCTGATAAAAAATATTTTGATCGCGGCGAAGATGCCTGGGTGAAATTAAATTGGGATGAAGCCTCAACCCATATTGCTAAAGGTCTGCTTCACGTGATGAAAAAGTACCAAGGTGAAGAAGGTGCGGCTAAGCTGAAAGCACAAGGCTATCATGAGGAGATGGTTGAGGCCATGCACGGGAGCGGAGGACAAGTGATAAAAATTCGCGCGGGGATGTCAATTCACGGAATTTTGCGCATTCAAGCACTCAAACGATTTTCCAATATGCTCGCCCTTCATGACGAAAAGGAGGCGAAGAAACACGGACGCCAACCGTATGGTGCTCGATCATGGTCGAACTATGACTGGCACGGCGACTTGCCTCCCGGACACCCGATGGTAACGGGCATTCAAACCCACGATGACGATCACAATAATTTTCGACACGCGCGACTCTTTATAATTCAAGGCGTGAATTTTGTTGAGAACAAAATGTCCGATGCGCACTGGTGGATTGAAACCATCGAGCGCGGCGGAAAGATCGTCGTCATCGCGCCCGAGTACAGTCCCTCTTCGCAAAAAGCCGATTACTGGATTCCGATTCGACCCGGGACAGACCCGGCGCTCCAGCTCGGCGTAACGAATGTTCTCTTCAAAGAAAAGTTGTACGATGAGCCGTTTGTGAAACGCTTCACAGATATGCCGCTGCTTGTTCGTATGGATACGCTTAAACTCTTGCGTGCTGCTGATGTGTTCTTGAATTATGAAAACCAAGAGCTAAGAGGATACAGCGTTACCGTTCAGAAGATCGACCCGGAAGCGCGCGAAGAGTGGGGTGACTTTGTGGTGTGGGATGCAAAGACGAAAAAGCCGGTTGCCGTAACGCGCGAAGATGTTGGAAAATATGTCGATGAAAAAGGCCTTGATCCCACCCTTGACGGAAGTTTTACTGTTAAAGATCCAAAGGGAAAACAAATCAAAGTGAAAACGGTTTTCCGACTCTACAAGGAGCTATGCAGTGAATACGATTTGAAGACCACAAATGAAATCACCGGTGCGCCTGAAGAGCTTGTCACGCGCTTGGCTCGCGATCTCGGCGGTATCAAACCTGCGGCAGTCCACACGGGCGAGGGGGTAAATCACTACTTCCATTGCGACATCACCACGCGCGGAACATTCTTGTGGATGGCGTTGACCGGCAACATCGGCAAGCCGGGTTCCGGCGTTGGACACTGGGCCGGCAATTATAAGTTCTGCGTGTTCGATGGATTGCCGAAGTTCAATGCCGAGGATCCGTTCAATATGAACCTCGACCCAAATGCCAACGGCAAGGAAATCAAAAATAAAAAATATAACAAAGCGGAAAATCCGGCATACTGGAATTACGAAGATCAGCCGCTGATTGTCGAGACAAAAAATGGACGAAAAGTTTTTACCGGCAAGTCGCATATGCCTGTTCCAACAAAAGTTGAGTGGACAGCAAACGTGAACTTGCTGAACAACGCCAAGTGGGCGTACAACATGGCAAAGAACGTGGATTCAAAAGTCGAGATGATTGTCATCAATGAAATGGAGTGGACGGGCAGTTGCGAATTTGCCGATATTGTGCTTCCCGCCGAATGTTGGGCGGAGCTTACACTGCCGGATATGACGGCGTCGTGTTCGAATCCTTTCTTGCAAGCGTGGAAGGGCGGCGTGAAGCCGATTTTCGACAATCGCAACGACGCAATGATTATGGCCGGCGTTGCTTCAAAACTTTCTGAGTTGACCGGCGACCATCGCTACCGGGATTACTTCAAGTTTGTTCTTGAAGGGAAAGCTGAAGTGTATCTCCAGCGTGTCCTCGATGCCGGAACGACAACTGATGGCTACAGGATTGAAGAGCTTCTCAAGCGCGATGCAGCGGCATTGATGATGTTCCGCACGTATCCGCGCATTCCGGGATGGGAGCAAATTAACGAGTCGAAGCCATTCTACAACAAAACGGGACGGATTGAATTCTACCGAGAAGAGGATGAATTCATCGAGTACGGAGAAAATCTTATTGTACACCGAGAACCAATCGAAGCAACGCCGTATTTGCCGAACGTCATCGTCGCGTCGAACTCCGCAATCCGGCCGAACGATTACGGCATTCCGCAAAATCATCCCGGCGCGGATGAACGATCCGTTCGTAATATCAAGATGCCGTGGAACAAAGTGAAGCAAACGAAGAATTTTTTGTGGGAACAAGGCTATCGCTTCTGGTGTCTTACGCCCAAGTCGCGTCACACCAATCACTCGTCGTGGGCGGTGACGGATTGGAATTTCATCTGGAGTAATAATTTCGGTGATCCGTTTCGCGCAGACAAGCGCATGCCCGGAGTCGGCGAGCATCAAATCAACATGAACCCGGACGACGCGAAAGAACTCGGCATCAATGACGGTGACTATGTGTATGTGGATGCTAACCCCGCCGACCGTCCATACAAAGGATGGAAGCCGGACGATCCGTTCTATAAAGTTGCGCGCTTGATGCTTCGCGTGAAATATAATCCGTCGTATCCGCGCGGCGTTACGATGATGAAACACTCGGCGTGGATGTCCACGCCAAAATCCGTGAAAGCGCACGAGACGCGCGAAGACGGGCGCGCCGTTTCGGAAGACACGGGGTATCAAGCGAGCTTTCGGTACGGTTCGCAGCAAAGCATTACGCGCGGATGGCTGCAACCGACAATGATGACAGACTCGTTGGTTCGAAAAGATGTCATTGGTCAGCATATCGGTCAGGGATACGAAGAGGATGTCAACTCGCCCAATACATGTCCCAAAGAAACACTTGTTCGTATCACGAAGGCAGAAGACGGCGGCATGAATGGCAAAGGCCTGTGGGATCCGGTTAAAACAGAAATGACGCCGGCAAACGAGAACGAAACCATGCAAAAATATCTCTCAGGCGAATTCATAAAGTGAGTAGGATGCTATGGAAGCTGACAAGTTTGAAGACCCGACAGATTTTGAGTTGACGCACCACGTTGTGCCCGGTGATCCGGACCGAGACCACATTGCGGAAATGGCCGAAGCCTACATCGTGGAATTCAAACGCATGAGATGGCCGGACGAAGAAATTCTTGCGATGTTTCGCAATCCTAACTACGCCGCGCCGCACTTCGTGTATCAGGAACGGGGCGAAGAGTACATCGCTGATTTGTTGCACAGGGTTTCATATTCTCAGTCTTGATTACTCATTCAGGAGCTACTATGCCGAAAGTTTTTAACTGGCAACTAGGCCGTGAGATGGAATATCCGTACGAAGGGAAAAGGCCCGAACGACAATTTGCGGCGGTCTTCAACATCAATAGATGCATTGCGTGCCAGACGTGCACGATGGCGTGCAAGAGCACGTGGACATATTCCAAAGGACAGGAAGCAATGTGGTGGAATAATGTTGAGACGAAGCCGTACGGAGGTTATCCTCAACATTGGGATGTAAAAGCGTTGGAGCTTCTTGGCGAACAGCCAGGCTGGGACGCGAGCAGAGCGAGCGAGCAAACGCCGTATGGCGAAGATCGAGGCGAGACGTTGTTTGAAGCTGCCAAGACGCGCGCGAACGGCAGCGGTCAGCAAGCACTCGGCTATCTTCCAACAGAAAAAGAATGGCGCTCGCCAAACTTCTATGAAGACACAGCGTTCTCCAAACTCACATCGAAAGATGGCATTACAGAAACCGGAACGCAGTTGCCGGAACACAAGGCGTGGTTCTTTTACTTGGCGCGCATTTGCAATCACTGCACGTATCCGGCGTGTCTTGCAGCTTGCCCCCGCGGCGCAATTTACAAACGTCCTGAAGACGGTATAGTGTTGATTGACCAGAGCCAGTGCCGCGGATATCGCAAGTGCGTCGAGCAATGTCCGTATAAGAAACCGATGTTCAATGCCGAAACGCGAATCTCGGAAAAATGTATCGCGTGCTATCCTCGCGTTGAAGGAACCGATCCATTGACGGAAGGAGATCCGATGGCAACGCGTTGTATCGCCGCGTGTGTCGGAAAAATTCGATTGCAGGGGTGGATTGATGATCCGCAGAGTCCCGTCTATCATCTTGTGAAAGTCGCCAAGGTTGCGCTGCCCCTCTATCCGCAGTTCGGGACAGAGCCGAACGTGTACTACATTCCTCCGCGATGGGCGCCGCGCGGTTACTTGCGCCAGATGTTCGGTCCCGGTGTTGACCACGCTATTGAACGATATTCCAAACCTGATCATGAGTTGCTGGGCGTGCTGCAATTGTTCGGTTCAACACAACGACTCGTTTACAGCTACAAAGTTGAGAAAGATGAAGTGATCGGCTACGGAAAGAAGAACCAATTAGTCGTTCGAGTGCCGATAGAAGACCCGGTGATCGTCCGCCCGGAGAAACATCTCAACGTAACATAGGCAACTTTGGAGAACCAACAATGAGATATTTCAATGTGACATTTTTGTTTTCGGCGTGCATGCTCCTTTCCATGTCCCGTTTCTCACTTGCCCAATCATCTCCCTCTCAGTCGACGGAGCGTGGCAAGGATCTGTACGAAAAGTACTGCGCTACCTGCCATGGCGCCGATGGTACAGGACAAGGCACTGCGTCCATCTATCTCAATCCGAAGCCGCGCGATTTCACGCGAGGAATTTTTAAATTTCAATCAACGCCCGTTGGAGCACTTCCGACCGACGAAGATTTACACAGAACGATTCTGAAAGGCATGCCGGGTTCAGCGATGCCGTCGTGGGATCGATTGACCGACCAAGAGCGAACCGACCTCATCGAATACATCAAGAGTCTGTCGCCTCGATTTTCAACAGAGAAACCGACGGATGTGATGGAGATTGGCAACGAGCCTCCAAAAACTCCGAAGATGATTCAAGACGGGAAAGCAGTCTACGCATTGGCAAGCTGTTGGTCGTGTCACGGAAAAAATGGAACTGGCGATGGACCTTCCGCAAGCACGTTGAAAGACGATTTCGACAGAGCAATACAGCCGTACAACTTCACGCGGGCAGGGACATTTAAAGGGGGAGGTTCACCAAAAGACATATATCGCACCTTCAACACAGGAATTGGAGGTACGCCGATGCCCGGGTATGACGAAGGCGCGCTAACGTTTGGGAAAGAAGGTTTCGGCGACCTCGCGAACTTGTCAGACAATTATGCAGTGGATGAAATTCGGGAAATAAAGAGATTTATTGAACGGCTACCAACTCAAGATCAAATAAACCAGATGGGTGTCGCGGACCGCAAACGGCTTGCAGATCAAATGAGATGGTCCCTCGTATACTACGTCCTCTCATTGTCCAACCCTGCCAAAACTCAAATTACCTATACTATCAAGGATCATGCTCTGAGTTCCTCGCTCACGAGCGGCATAGCTCCGTTTACCGACCCGACGGCGATTCAATGGAACGACATGCACGGGGCTGATCTAGCCCTAATATCTTTGTGGCAACGCGATACCCAAGCTGACAGAATTCTCGTGAAAAGTGTGACCGACGGAAGGTCGATTGCATTTCGCCTGGAGTGGGAAGATACAACGAGAGATGATGATGCGATATACTTTGCGAAGTTCGGCGATGCTGCCGCCGTTCAATTTCCGCTCGATCCCGCGAGCGATCCGTTTTTTGGGATGGGCGACACAAGTTTCGTTGTCAATATCTGGCATTGGAAAAGTTGGTGGCAAAAAGATTTTGAACACTATGCGGGCGTGAGCAAGGCGTTCCCGCGCAATGGAACAGATTTCTATCCTTTCGACGTTGCGGGTGGTTCTCGTGCCGAATATTTTGTGAGCGCAGATTCGGCAAAGGCGCTTTCAAAGACGTGGAATGCAGGATGGGCCTCGGGGAATCTCATAAGCGCGCAGGATAAAAAATCAACCGTTGAAGATCTGAACGCGAAAGGCTTCGGCACGCTCACGTCGCAAGGCTCGGGTGGACAGAATGTTTCCGGCAAAGGATTGTGGAAGGATGGCAAGTGGGCGGCGGTGTTCGTGCGAGCGCTTCAGCCGCAAGAAAAGGGCGATGTTGTTCTAGAACTCGGCGGTAAGATTCCCGTTGCGTTTGCCGTGTGGGATGGGGCATACGGCGACCGCAACGGTCAGAAGATGGTAACAAATTGGTACCGACTTACAATTGGAGGAAAATAGAACAATGAACGCTACGGAAAAAGAAATTCGGAAGGCGGCGTGCCGCAGCGAAATGTATAAACTGCTGGCGAAATCATTCATGTATCCATCTCAAAAGATTTTTGATTTTCTCTCACGTTCGCTCTCCGAAGATTCTCTCTCGAAATATTTGGAGAGATGTGCCGGCAGTTTTAGCGCGTGTGAAGTGATTGTTGGTGCACAGAATGCGTTCAACCGCTTGCCCAACCGTGTTGCCCTTGAGGAGGAATACAACCGCCTCTTCGCTCATATTGGCTCAACAAAGTGCCCGCCGTACGAGACCGAGTACGGCTTCGATAACGTTTTCCAGAAAACGGAAGCGATGGCAGACATCGCCGGCTTCTATCGTGCATACCAACTGGAAATCGCGGATACGAACACCGAGCGCGCGGATTTTCTCGGAACGGAATTGGAATTCATGTCCTACCTTACTGCGAGCGAAGCGTATGCCCGCCAGCAGATCAGGCAAGAACATCTGGAAGTTTGTATTGATATGCAGCAAAAATTCGTGCGAGACCATCTCGGCAGATGGACTACTATCTTCGCGAAAATCCTCGCCAACTCGACACAGAATGAATTCTATTTTCAGTTGAAAAATCTGCTTGAGCAGTTTCTCGAATCAGAAATTGTTTATCTTAATGTGGCCCCGCTCAAAGTCGCTGCCCCGAACAAAGAACTCGACCAGAAGCCGGAAGAATTTTCTTGCGCCTCGTGTGTTGCCGTCCCGGATCGCACATGAGAGTGAAGAGAAGAACAGAACATTTCCACAAAGAGGTATATATACTATGTCCAAACCTCCAAAACGATTTCAGCAATTCACAGTCAATCACCCGCGTGTAGCCGAAGCGTACGCGGAGCTTGGCGATGCGGTTCATGCCGACGGTCCGCTGGATGAGAAGACACGCGCGTTAGTGAAGATCGCCGTTTCAACAGGGCGTGGATTGGAAGGCGCTATGCATTCTCATGTTCACAAAGCGTTAGGCGTCGGCGTCACGCCGGAAGAAATTCGTCACGCCGTGCTTCTTTCGCTGCCGACAATTGGTCTTCCTGCAATGATGGCGGCGCTCAGTTGGGTCGATGATGTCCTCACAGGTTCGCACCGCCGCAGAAAGAAATAATGTTTATCAAAAGTGTTACCGGAGCAATTCTAGCCGGCGGAAAAAGTAGCCGGATGGGGAGAGACAAAGCCCTTCTCGAAATTGACGGCAAGCCATTCATTGAACGCATCGCTGACACGCTGCGGCAGATTTTTAATCACGTCGTCATCATTTCTGACCACGGAGAGCATTACAAATTTCTTAATCTCCCTATCTTCGATGACGTATATAAGAACTGCGGACCACTCGGCGGGATTCATTCAGCGCTGACGCATTCAACTACGAAATCTGTTTTCATCGTCCCGTGCGATATCCCATTTCTTTCGCCTGATGTCGTTCGTTCTATCCTTTTCTCACACGGTTACACCGCTGCAACCGTTCCGATAGCACTCGGCTGCATTCAACCACTATGCGGTGTGTATACTCGTCGATGTCTTCCTCTGCTTGAAAAGCATCTCAAGCGTGGAGAGTTCAAAGTTCACCGATTTCTGGAGGGTGCTGACGCAGCGTTTGTTTCATTGCCTCATCGAACTGATGGAGAAATTTCTTCGCTCATTGCCAACATAAACTCAGTTGAAGAATTTAAACGGTGGATTAAAGGTGCACCGATAACGTAAAAAAGACGATGAGGAAACGCTCGGCTGTAATCCGCGCCTGAATGCAGCGCGGATTTTTTATGTAACGATATAACTTCCTTCCTTGTGTCTATTTAAGAAAAACCGTACTATTGCATGGATGTAAAAAGACGAACGAACGATAGGATCTGCTTGTCCGTCAACGATTTTTGGCGAATGCGCGGGGAACGCAATCAAATGCGTCAGCGCGAAATCTCTCACAAGGAGGAATAATGCTTAGAAGTCATTGGAAGAGAGCCTTGCAGTGGATCAACAAATATCCGCTAGTGTTTTCTGTGCTGGGTATCTATGGCTACTATCTTTTCACAACGTTGAATTTCTTCAAAAAGTCTGAAGTCACTCATCTCACACTGCTCGATTTTATTCTTCAATACGATTCGCTTATCTGGATGTGGCTGGTAGTGTACGTTGTCTCACGAGCCCAGGCGTTGAAGCAAAAATACGAAGCGGATGCGGTAAATAAGAACCATCTCCTCTCCGAAGTGGAAAAATCGGCGGTCGCTTCCTCCGTCCTTCAGAGTGTCATTCGCCATCTTCAAGACACGATCAATAACCCTCTTGCCATTATCAGTTCTATGACGGAAGCATTGCGTAAAAATAATTCTTCCGATCCTCATGTGAGCCGTCAATTTGACCAGATCGAAGAATCTCTCCATCGTATTCATAATGCGATTAAAGACGTCGAGGTCTATGAATCGACGCAATTGTTGGAACAGTTGCATAAACAGGTTTCCACGTAACCGGGCACTGATATATAGGGGCCCCGTGGGGGAGTGAGCGGAGTCTACAAGCGTCGTTTACACGTTTTCGCTCAATTCACCATCAAGCTCTCGTCTCCTTCTTTGACCAAATGGCAATCTGAATCTTTTCTTCGAAATTCATAGAGGTTCATACAGCGCCAAGAATACCTAGTCATCTTTTTTAATGAAAGACAGGTGAACGTCTGCACATCGCGCTCTCTTATCCGGGGGACATTCCTCCGATTGCTCCAGAGGAAAGGAACGAACGGCAGTGAGAAAATGGAAAAAATGTCAAGTCACAAAAAAATCCCTGCAGTGCAATCGAGACAAGCCAAAATTGACGATCCACGTGTTGACGATTCATTTCGCGAGATAGCGGAAGCCACCGGCGATGCTTTTTATCGTCTCAGGTACCTCACGATGCGTTATGATTATCTCAGCCCAGTCATCGAAAAGCTGACAGGATATACAGCGGCAGAGATAAATGAGATAGGTTTTCGTGAGATCGTTTTGAGAATCGAATCCGTCGAGAACATGGAAGTAACGCGCAAGGAGTTTGAAAGAACGAGGAGCTCCGGCAAAGTGATGGAATATGGCGGGGACTACCTTATTAAGACAAAAAGCGGCGAACAACGATGGCTCACCGATCGATCATATCCATGGCGCGACGATGCCGGGACCCCGCTCGGCTGGTTTGGCATTCTTCGGGATATCACTGAGCGAAAGCAAGTGCTGGAGGCTCTCCGTGAGAGCGAGGAGCGTTTTCGAAAGCTCGTGGAAAAATCCCCCGATGCGATCGGCGTTCACTGCGATGGCAAGATTGTGTTCATCAACTCTGCCGGCGCAAGAATGTTCGGAGCAAGCTCTCCCGATGAACTTCTCGGAAAAGCAATTATGGATTTTGTCCATCCCGACTATCGTGCGCTTGTCGTGCAGCGCGTCCGTGGGACGCAAGTCGAGAAGAAGGACCTGGACGTGGTCGAAGAGAAATTTGTCCGACTTGACGGTGCTGTCATCGACGTCGAAGTCTCGGCAATTCCCATAAGCTACATGAACAGACCGGCCACCCAGGTTGTTGTCCGGGACATTACCAACAGAAAAGAAGCTGAGGACTCGTTACGAAAGAGTCAACAGAACTACAAAGCGTTCATTGAGAACAGTTCCGAAGGAATATGGATCGTTGAACTTGACATGCCGATGTTGACGGCGATTCCGGAAGAAGAACAGATCGATTTGCTCTGCACGCATAGCATTCTTGTGGAATGCAACGGTGCGATGGCCCGCATGTACGGCTACACTAACGCGAATGAAATTAAGGGATTGCCATTCGGTGAATTTCTTGACCGTGCGAATACCGATACGCGTGAATTTTTCCGCGCCTTCGTTCACTCCGGTTACCATCTTGAAGATACAGAGTTCCATGAGGTGGATAAGGATGGCAATTCAAAATTCTTCCTGAACAACATTCTCGGAATGGTGGAGAGCGGAATTCTCGTGAAGGTGTGGGGAAGCCAGCGCGATATTACCGAGCGCAAAAGGCTCGAACAGCAGTTGCTTCAGGTGCAAAAGATGGAAAGCCTCGGGACTCTCGCGGGGGGAATCGCCCACGACTTTAACAACATCCTCGGCATCATTGTCGGTTACGCCTCTCACCTTGAAAGCCACAAGACGGAACCCGAAAAGCTGGCACAAGGGATCGAAGCGATCAATCATGCGGTGAATCGCGGCGCAAGTGTCGTGCGGCAATTACTTACATTTGCACGACGCTACGACGTCATGTTTGAGCCGGTCAATGTAAACGAGATTATTACTGAGCTCGTAAAATTGATCGAAGAAACTTTTCCAAAATCCATCGTATTTGCCCAAAAGTTGGAGGAACATGTTCCATCGATCGTCGCGGACCATAATCAACTCCATCAAACGCTGTTAAATCTTTGTCTCAATGCCCGCGATGCGATGCCCTACGGCGGCACGCTAACAATAGAGACCCGCACTTTCCCTGGCAATGAATTGCGTGAGCATTTCAGCGATGCCACGGAGGAAGCATATGTCGGAATAAGCGTATCGGACACCGGCATCGGAATGAACAGGAATACGCGTCGGAGGATCTTCGAGCCGTTCTTTACGACGAAAGAACACGGTAAAGGAACGGGGTTAGGCCTCGCCGTCGTATATGGCGTTATCAAAGGACATCGCGGATTTATCCATGTTGAGAGCGAAGAAAAACAGGGAGCGACGTTCAGCATCTATCTGCCCGTTTCTTTGCTGGAGGTTGCCCCAGCGCCTAGCTCGCAGGAGGAACCGGTTGAAACTCCCGGAGGAAATGAGACTATTCTTCTTGTTGAAGATGAGCCCTTGTTGCTGGATTTGTTGAAATTGGTTCTTGAGGAAAAAGGCTACCGGGTCGCGACTGCCGTGGACGGATTGCAGGCGCTTGAAGTGTATCACAAAAATATTGACACCATCGATCTCGTCTTGAGCGACATGGGGCTGCCCAAGCTGGGCGGATGGGAGACATTTCAGAGAATGCGCGATATCAATCCGAACGTGAAAGTTATTCTTGCGAGCGGATTTGTCCATCCGGAATTGAAGGCCGAGATGATAAATCAGGGAGCGAAGGATTTTGTTCAGAAGCCGTATGTGCCCTCAAAAATTTTGCGGCGTATCCGTGAAGTGCTGGACGGTGACTGATCCTTTTTTTCTGCTAATGCCATCCGAAAATATATTCTATAACTTTCACTATTAACTGCTCGTTTTGAGGAGTGTTCCCAATTCTGGGAATGACTATCTCCTCATTTCCACAATTGGTAAATCCTCTTTTCACTCCCACTATTTTTATCAGCATTCACAAACCAAAAAGTAGCACGATATTTGTATTTTTCCTCCCACAGAATTATTCGTATTTCCCCCCCCAACTTATTATCGCGGCGAAGGATAACAGAAATGGCAAACGAAGATCCATCAAAGAATAAAAGAGAAATGGTGATGATTGATGGCAACGAAGCGGCAGCCTACGTTGCTCACAAGACAAATGAAGTCATCGCAATCTATCCAATCACGCCTTCGTCAACGATGGGCGAGTGGTGCGATCAGTGGTCTGCGGAAGGGAAGAAAAATATCTGGGGCACAGTTCCCCTTGTGGTGGAGATGCAGAGCGAAGGCGGGGCGGCGGGTGCAGTGCACGGCGCGCTGCAGACTGGTTCGCTTACAACGACCTTCACCGCATCGCAAGGATTGCTGTTGATGATTCCAAACATGTACAAGATTGCCGGTGAGTTGACGCCGACAGTATTCCATGTATCGGCGCGTTCACTAGCGACGCAGACTCTTTCTATTTTTGGCGACCACAGCGATGTCATGTCCGTTCGTTCCACAGGATTTGCATTCCTTGTGTCTCATTCCGTTCAGGAAGTAATGGACTTCGCTCTCATTGCACAGGCCGCCACGCTGGAATCCAGGTTACCGTTCCTTCACTTTTTCGATGGGTTCAGAACTTCTGCCGAAGTGATGAAGATCGAGCAACTGACAATCGACGACATTCGAGCGATGGTGGATGATGAGCTGGTGTTCAGACACCGACGGCGCGCGCTCACTCCTGAGCATCCCGTTATGCGGGGAACGGCGCAGAATCCCGATACATATTTCCAATCGCGCGAAACGGTAAACCCGTTTTACGATGCTTGCCCGGAAATTGTGCAGAAGACGATGGACAAATTCGCGAAGCTTGTCGGCCGCCAGTATCATCTATTTGACTATTTCGGCGCGTCCGATGCAGAGAGAATAATCATTATCATGGGGTCGGGCTCGGAGCCCACCCACGAGACTGTTGAGGCCTTGATGGAAAAAGGAGAAAAGGTCGGAGTGCTGAAAGTTCGCTTATTCCGACCCTTCTCCGTTAATCATTTCATCAAAGCACTTCCAAAGACAGTGAAAAGCATTGCAGTCCTCGATAGAACAAAGGAACCCGGCGCTGCCGGCGAACCCCTCTACCAGGACGTCGTGACGGCGATCGGTGAGGCGATGTCGGAAGGATTTGCGTCCTTTGCGTTGTCCCCCCGCGTAATTGGCGGCCGGTTCGGCTTGTCGTCGAAGGAGTTCACCCCATCGCACGTGAAGGCGGTATACGATGAAATGAGAAAAGCCAAGCCGAAGAATCACTTCACCGTTGGCATCAACGACGATGTCGCTCACACGAGCCTTGAGTGCGATCCATCGTTTACGACAGAGAAGGATGACGTCGTACGGGCAAAGTTCTACGGTCTCGGCGCGGATGGCACCGTCGGCGCGAACAAAAACTCCATCAAAATTATCGGCGAAGATACGTCGAACTACGCACAGGGATATTTCGTGTACGACTCGAAGAAGGCGGGCTCGACGACTATCTCTCACCTCCGATTCGGTCCTCGCCCCATACGGTCATCATATCTCATCAACAAAGCAAACTTTGTCGCTTGTCATCATTGGATGTTTCTCGAAAAGTATAATGTAGCGCAGGATCTCGGTGAGGGGGGAACATTCCTTCTCAACAGCCAGTATTCTGCCGATGAAGTGTGGGGCAAGTTGCCGCGCATTGTGCAGGAAGAGATCATCAAGAAGAAGTTGAACTTTTACGTCATTGACGGGTACGCAGTCGCACAGAAAACTGGAATGGGGGGCAGAGTCAATACGATCATGCAGACGTGCTTCTTCGCGATCTCCGGCGTGCTTCCGAAAGACGAAGCGATAGAAGCGATCAAACGCTCTATCAAAAAGACGTATGGCAAAAAAGGGGAGGACATCGTGAAGATGAACTTTGATGCCGTGGATCAGACGTTGGCGAATCTTTTTAAAGTGAAAGTTCCGGGGAAAGTGGATAGCACGCTCGAACTACCGCCGGTTGTCTCCGAGAAAGCTCCCGACTTTGTGAAGAATGTTCTTGCCAAAATCATCGCAGGCTTCGGCGACGATCTTCCCGTGAGCGCGATGCCGGTTGATGGAACTTTTCCGACGGGCACGGCAATGTGGGAGAAACGCAACATTGCTCTCGAAATTCCCGTGTGGGATGATAGCATTTGTATTCAATGCGGCAAGTGCGCGCTCGTTTGTCCGCACGCCACGATTCGCATAAAAGTGTTTGACAAAAAGAATCTTGGGGGCGCCCCGCAAACCTTCAAGACGACAGAGTACCGCGGTAAGGAGTACGAGGGGATGCGGTATTCGATCCAAGTTGCGCCGGAAGATTGCACGGGTTGCGGTATCTGTGTTGAGGTCTGTCCGGTGAAGAACAAGGCCGAGACCCGTCTCAAGGCTCTCAACATGGCGCCCCAACCGCCGCTGCGTGCGCAGGAGCGGGCAAACTGGGATTTCTTCTATGCCCTTCCTGAAGTCGACCGGCGCACGGCAAAGGTCGATACGATCAAAGGTTCGCAGTTTCTCCAGCCGCTTTTCGAGTTCTCCGGCGCTTGCTCGGGGTGCGGCGAAACGCCCTACGTGAAACTCGTAACGCAGTTGTTCGGCGACAGAACGATCGTCGCAAACGCGACCGGCTGTTCGTCGATTTACGGCGGCAATCTTCCCACAACGCCATGGACAAAAAATCCCGAAGGACGCGGACCTGCGTGGTCGAATTCGTTATTCGAAGACAACGCAGAGTTCGGGCTTGGCTTTCGCCTGTCTGTCGATAAACATCGAGAGTTCGCTTCCGAACTGCTAAAAAAACTCTCGTCGACTATCGGTGAAGAATTGAGCACTGCTATTATTAATGCCGATCAATCGGATGAAGAGAAAATATTTCAACAGCGCGAACGCGTCAAGATAATGACGGATAAGCTGAAAGATAATCGTTCTATCGATGCACTGCATCTTCTCACTCTTGCCGACTATCTCGTGAAGAAAAGCATATGGATCATGGGAGGGGACGGATGGGCATATGATATCGGTTTCGGCGGCTTGGACCACGTGATCGCATCGGGGCGCAACGTGAATATCCTTGTGCTGGACACCGAAGTCTACTCAAATACCGGCGGACAAATGTCGAAGTCGACCCCGCGCGGCGCCGTTGCGAAATTTGCAGCGGGTGGAAAGCTGCTTGCGAAGAAAGATTTGGGATTGATCGCCATGACGTACGGTAACGTGTACGTTGCCCGCGTCGCAATGGGAGCGAACGATTTACATACGGTGAAAGCGTTTCTCGAAGCAGAAGCGTACGACGGTCCGTCGCTTATCATTGCTTACTCTCATTGTATTGCTCACGGTATCAACATGAAGACGGCAATGGAGAACCAGAAAGCCGCAGTTGAATCGGCGCACTGGCCACTCTTTCGCTACAATCCGGAGCTTGCACGGCAAGGACAGAACCCCTTCAAGCTCGATTCCAAGGCGCCGAAAATGAAGTTCGAAGAGTACGCCTACAAGGAAATCCGGTACAAGATGCTCACAAAAAGCGCACCGGATGAAGCGAAACGGCTCATCAAGCTGGCGCAAGAGGATGTCACGTCGAAGTGGCATTATTACGAGCAACTTGCCGCCTTGAAGTTCGGCGGGTCAAACGGCGATCAGCCGAAGTAGAGACTTTACAGGAACGGCACTCGGAAACATTCGGACGGTTTCTTCGCTCAATAGATTGATGGTATTCCCTTCCGAAGATTGGTATCGTTTTCAGCAATAAATGGCAATTGGAATCACTCACGTTATGCACAGAATGAAAACTTTGCCACTCCCAAAGGGATGCCCTTCCGAAGGAACCCTTTGGGTTGGCAGAAGGCTCTAAGACTCAAAGATTCCATAAAGAACCCTTTACTGGGTGAGGTGTTGAATAGGATTTCTTGCATTTCTTAGTGCCCTGCTGACTTTTCACAAAGTGATGCCTTTCCGAAGGAACCCTTTGGGTTGGCAGTGGCAATATTTCCTGCTTCTTGCGTAACATCACTGAATCACTCTCAAGAAATAGCCATCACGAGGAATCAATGGATCTCTCCACAACATATCTCGGTTTCAAATTGAAAAATCCGATTGTGCCATCGGCATCTCCAATGTCGCGGACGGTCGGCGGTATCAAAGCAATGGAAGATTTCGGTGCGTCGGCTGTCGTGTTGTATTCTCTTTTTGAAGAACAAATCCGTCACGAAACGAGAGAATTGGACCACTTTTTGTCCTACGGCACGGAAAGTTATGCTGAAGCTGTATCGTATTTTCCTAAAACAGAAGATTACTATCTCGGACCCGAAGAATATCTCAAACACATCTACAACGTCAAGCGCGCCGTAGGTATCCCGGTGATCGCGAGCCTAAACGGCTCGACCGTTGGCGGTTGGACTGAATATGCAAAAAGAATTCAGGAAGCCGGTGCAGATGCCATTGAATTGAACATCTATCACATCCCGACCGATCCGGAAATCAGCGGCGCGTACGTCGAGCAATTGTATCTAGAGATCCTTCAAGCTGTAAAAGCGATGGTGACAATTCCGGTGGCCGTAAAGCTTTCGCCGTTCTTCAGTTCGATGGCGAATATGGCGAAGCGCCTCGATGAACGCGGAGCGAACGGATTGGTTCTTTTTAACCGGTTCTATCAGCCGGATATTAACCTTGAATCGTTAGAGGTGGAGCCGAGCGTTGTCTTGAGCTCCTCCGACTCTGCACGGCTTCCGCTTCGTTGGATCGCGATCCTTTACAAAGCGGTCAAAGCCGATCTTGCCGCGACGACGGGTGTTCATACCGGGGAAGACGTTGTCAAAATGACAATGGCAGGCGCGAGTGTCACTATGGTGTGTTCCGCTCTTCTTCGTAACGGCGCAAAACGCATCGGAGAGATTCTCAACGGGGTGCAAAAGTGGATGATCGATCACGAGTACGAATCCCTTGAACAAATGCGCGGTAGTATGAGCCATAAGTCTGCTGCCAATCCGTCCGCACTTGAGCGAGCGAACTATATGAAGGCGCTGAATAGTTACATGTGAGGCTTTTCGTTATGACCGCCGCCTTCAACGCGGCGGTTATTCTTCTGTCAACTCCCGCCCGATGTAATTTGGATCCATTCATTTCTCATCGTCACCGAGTCCAGGGTCATTTGCGAGATTTAAGAAGATCTCGCTCCTCACCTTTGTTCCAATTGCCGTTTCAAATAAATATTCTTGTGCTTGCTCGACGGCTAGTCATGCTCAGCAAGGCCGCGACAGCGTCCTTCGACGCGCTTCGCTTGCTCAGACCTTATGTTTAAAATAGTGCAAGCCTCAAAGCAGTTGTGTAGATTTCAGTGTCAACCAAAAACCCACAACAA
>JAGVPT010000038.1 GCA_020052095.1 Bacteroidota bacterium
CGTTCGACGCACTGGATTGGTTGAGTTCCGACGTCGCCCTTGACGCAATAGCAGACAAGCTGAATGACATCCGTGTCTACAAAATCTTGACCGCCGCGATCGAACGGTCACTCTCCCCGGTCGACAAGCGCACATACGACGCTGGAATGTTCGGAGTGAAGAGGGCAGGTCTTTATAAACCATAATTAGCACACAGTTAACGGTTCCTTCAAGGGAACCGTTAACGCCGACAATCATGCACATTGGAAGTCATCGCGCCGGCAACAACTGTAAATAGGTCCGTCTTCAACCAATACCTAACTCCTCAGAGCTCGTACTTCTAGCCATGACTATTTTTGAACATCTTACACAATTTCTCACCGCGCAACCCATTGTCTTTCGTACCGTCCATCACGAGGCGACGCTTACGTCGGAAGCATCTGCAAAAGCACGCGGAGAAGATCTTTCCGTCGGCGGAAAAGCGATTGTGATGAAAATTGATGCCGAGTTCAAGCTATTTGTTTTAAGCGCCGCACTGAAAATCGATTCACAGAAAATCAGGAACCACTTCAACGCAAAGAAGACTCGGTTTGCGACTGCCGGGGAACTGCAGCAACTCACCGGTCTGGCCCCAGGATCGATCCCGCCTTTTGGGAAGCCGATATTGAATCTTGCGGTCTATGTGGATGCGTCAATCGTTCGGAACGAGATCATCGCCTTCAACGCCGGCTCTCTGACTGATTCCATTATTATGCCGACGAAGGATTATCTCAAGATCACTCAGCCGGTCATACTGGAGTTCTCACAAACGTAGGCAGTCCTCCTCTCGTGGCAAAATGGCCCGCGAACTGCAATGGGAGCTACTTGCATTTTATGGACTATAATTCTATTATGTCGCCACCACGTTGCGTGACGTGGTAGCCGCCGTCTCGGACCCCCTCCCCCGCGTCCAGCTACTGATCTATTACCATCATTGCCACGACAATTGATGTCTGGATGTATGTCAGTGTATCTCCAGAGAGTGACTCTACGAAGTTCCGAATGCAGAGTTTTTGAGTCAGCGGTCGAAGTTGGGAGCTGTGTATCGGGAAGGCTCGGAAGCGACAAAGAGGCGGAAGACGAATGTCGGTTGATGTTTAGCAGGAAGCAAGGTATTTTCTGCTCACTTCGATCTACCAATTTCTGAGGGAAACTGCTAACGCAGCATGGCAGATAAATTGGGGGAATTCAGTTCTATCTTTTTTGCGAGACTATGTCGACGATAAACGCATACCTGAACTTCACTGACGCACCTGCACTCCTCCGCCGTATACCGTTGCTCCTTTGGCTTGTCCATATGATAAATCTCCTCCTTGTCCCGCGGAACTGGCATGTCAGAATTGTGCTCCGTGGTCTTCGCCAAAGCGGCTTTTTGCCTCATAGAGTCGTTGACGCCGGATGCGGATTAGGGGATCATTCGTTTCTGGTCGCCCGGATGTTCCGCGCTGCTTCGGTGACAGGGATCGATGCCTCGAAGTCGAATATCGATCTCTGCACTCAATATGCCGCCGCAATAGATTCACGGCAGCATTCGTTTCTCCATGGCGAACTGTCCGATCTGTCCGACGTGACGCCAGCTTCACTCGTTCTCTGCATTACAGTTCTCCAATATATCCCGGATGATAGAGGCACCTTGCGGAATCTACGCTCGCTCCTTGCGGAGAACGGGAGAATAATTCTATATGTACCGGTGCATTTCAAACGATATCTTTCTTGGTACAAAAGAGTCTCGCTGCTGCCTTATTTCAATTATGACAGTCAACGTGGCAGGGCGCACACATACACATCCGAAGAAATCATCGAAAAGGCACAATTGGCAGGATTATCGCTCGAGCGCGTCGAGCACACGTACGGACCCGTTGGTGCCGTCGCGTACGAGTTGTTCTCTATTGCACAGTACTATCTCGCTCGCGGATCGCCGGGACAACAGCTGATGTCCGCCTTCGGATTCATTCTCTATATTCCGGTGTTTCTCGTTTTGATGGGATTCGACGCATTGCAAAAACATCAATCGGGTAATGGCATCATTCTCCTGTTGAGGAAGACATAAGATCCCGGAGATTCACACAGAAACCATATAAATATTGGAGCCTATCGATTCGAGATAAACATCGATAGAGTCAGTTCACCGTCGCGAGAATTTGCAGAACAAGGGTATCGGTGGCTTCCAAAAACGGATAGGAATCCTGAGTATCGGAACGCGGTAGACTAAGTGATTACTTATGTTACGCAATACCAAAAAGATGGTCATGCTGAGCAAGGCGCATAATAGATATTTAAGTCATCCTTCTGAGCCAGAGGCTCATGCGCCTTTGGAGCAGACGCATCCTTCAAAAAACGAAGGATTTGCTCAGGATGACCATTATTTCTGCGCCGCGTCTGGCAAAGCCATCCCTTAAGGAGAAGCATCATACTGGTAAAATCAGCTTTCTGCGTAACGTGAGTGATTATCTAAATTCAGGATAAGCGGTCTTCAGTAGAAATTATACCGGACGGCGACAAGCGCGTCGACCCTGCCCACGTAGTCATCGCCTATTCGCTGATACTGAAACGTCCCAGCAACCTCGTTTTCTTGGGAATATCGGCATATCATAAAACGGAAGTCGACGAAGAGATCCCGAAGCGGCTCGTACCGGGCCGTGATTCCATATGCCTGCTTTTTGATCATCGGGCCATACAGAAATTCCGGGGTGGGCAATTCATACTGAAACTTCGTGGAATCTTTTGCGCCTTTTCGTAAGGATTCGAACTGCACTCCCAGTTTTAAATTGCGATATGGTCTGTAGTTCGCCTCCAGATAGAGGTTATCCGCATTCTGCCCGATCCAGTGTCCCAGATCGAATGAGTGGCTTTGAAATGTCACGTCGGGGAATTTGTGATTGTATACCCAAGGATTGATGCGAGTGTATTCAACGGCGACGTCGGTGTTAGGGTAGAACAGGTCATAGGCCCGGGCGCCGATCGTAAATCCGAGTTGGTTGTGCTGACGGTCGGCCGCGGTGAAATCCGAGGCCGAGAATTCATCGAGGAAGAGTGTCATATAGAGATTGTAATTCTTCAGCGCGTTGATATCGACCGTTCCGAATATCTGCTTGTTGTCCAGATCGCCGCTATAATGTTCCGCAGCGAAATAGAACATCCCGGGAATTAGGTATAACAGTTCCGGATTTCTGCCTCCATATACTTCCGATTCGCCCACGGCGACATCAATACCCTTCGCGACAGACGCTTCGAGCATTTGGGCCGCGAGATACTTTTGTCGATAGATCGTCCGATAGCCTCGAATTTTTGGAATGCCGACCGCGTAGTACGAATTGAGCGAGTCAACAATGTCTGAACTCAACCAACTGTGGATAAAAGTTAAATCGACGTCTTTCCCAAGCTTTGCGCGTATCTTGATTTGAGGATACGATGGTGGTTTGTCGGAGAGAATAAGATTACCGCGGTAGCCGGCGCCCCACACGTTTGGCATTTTCTCGAGCGAGATCTTCAAGAACGACACGTCGAAGGTCATCTGAACATCGGCAAGGTCGTATCCGATTCCGCCGTCGTACGACTTCGAAACAATTTGTCCATTGCTTATGCTCAGGTCCCTTCGCGGATCAAAATAACTTCCCGACTCTTTATGGTCCCTGAAATACAGATACATTCCAAGAAAACTTCCCGCGTAACCGTAGGTGAGCAAACCGTTGGAGCGAATTCGCGTGGTAGTGTTGGTCGGATTGGCCTGCACGGAGTAACCGCCGACAAGGTCAACATTAAATACCCCCGGATCACTTCGATAAGGGTAAAGGTGCCAACGCTCTTCAACAAGTTCTTCATCGTGCTTCAGTTGTTTTAACTCAACGTAGAATTCCTGTTTGTAGAAGTGAAGCCGCTCTTTATCTACTGTGGTCAACAGGTCAGTATGCTTCTCAATGATGATAAGACATTGAGCAACTTCCTGGCGCGTAACGGGCTTTACCGCATCACGATAATCATCCAAAACCCGAATTGCTTCCATTCGCTTCAGAAAGTCGTACACTTCGTGAGAGGGATGCAGGTAAACCGACTGAGTGAAAAGCCTTGGTGTTCCAAAGATGCACAACAAGAGAAGAAGGGTACATCGTGTACGCATGTAGAGACTCCATGAAATTGAAAGAACTTCTTATCGTCCGCTGGAAACGAACGATTCGGTTTCGCGCGCCGCGACATGATAATAAGCATTCGCGGCATAGAAATCGAGCTCAGCGACCAACTACTCGGCGTCTTCTCTGGCCGATATGCTGAAAAACACATTGCGCCTTCGCGGTTTTCTTTTGGCTGAGCAATTACAAAATAGTTATAATAATCATTTTTGACCACACATACACACATACCCAATTTTTGGGTAGTGCCTGAATTTGGATTGTTGGATGACACGTTTCCCGCCGATTAAGCCCGCCTAATTGGACGTATTGAACAACAGAATTTGACAATGAGAATGAACATGCGTAGATTGACGCGACTCACAAACGCCTTTTCTAAGAAGCTCGAAAATCTCAGGGCAGCCGTCGCGCTTCACTTCTACCAATCTAACTTCATGCGTATTCATTCTTCGTTGAGGGTAACGCCCGCAATGGAAGCCCGGATTGCCAATAGGATTTGGGATTGGAATGATCTATTTCAGGAAATAGCAAAAGCGGCATAAAACCACCACAGAATTAACTTGACAATGACGTACACGCCTTGCTATATTATACAGTCCGAAAGGACAGAATCCGCAACGCCAGTAGGCTGGCAGTATTTGCCCTTTGAGTATAGTCTGCTCAAAGGGCTTTTTATTTTAGGGGGTTTATGCCAAACGTATCAATAATTCTTGATGGGGATGCAACTCGAAGACTTATCAAAAGGAAGTTGGGGAAGAATCCAACGCCCGCAGAAATTGAAGCATTTTGCAGGTCAACCCTACACCATGACCAAGACCCGAACCTTCACGAAACATTAAAAGATGTATTCTATTATGACTGCGCCCCGTTTGGAGAAACGAGGCCGCGTCCCATCTCTGGGACAGATAAGGATTTTACGGGTGAAGATGTGTGCGGGATGGCAAACAAGTTTCAGATTAGACTCTCTCAAAATCCATTCTTCACCCTGAGGCGTGGTTACTTATCCTTCGATGGATGGACGACAACAGAAGTAGCTATTAAAGATTTAACGGCGACACCTAGACCATTAACCGATAATGATTTTGAGCCGATTTTGTCTCAAAAACAAGTTGATATGAAAATAGCTTTAGATGTCGCAAAGATGGCGATTAGCCACTCAGTAGATAGAATACTAATGATCACTTGTGATTCTGATTTCATTCCGATGATAGATTTTGCTCGGAGCAAGGGCTTGGAAGTGGATTTGATTCTGGACAATACTTCCATATTGAAAAGGCGACTTAAAAAAGCGTTCAATGGTTTAAGATATGTATAAAAATCTACCTTACTTATTGCCGTTCAGGAGTCTCCTATGTCTGAAATAATCAATATCAATTGGAGCTTAGTCGGTACGCTAATCGTTACCTTTCTCATCTGTGGTATCTTGAAAGGAATCTTTCACCTGATAATTGCGTACTTTGAGGAGCAAGAGCACCTAATTGGTTGCTAGTAGCTCCTCTTTCCCGCACCAAAAAACATAAGCCCCGGTAATGTTCTCGCCTTTTCGGGGATACCTCACAACCACCCAGCGTTCCTTTTTAGCTGTTGTCCTTGCATCCTCATTCTCGAATACCTTAACGATGTAGTGAACTTCGTCTTGCCTCAACGTACGGGCGAAGCAGACGGCCTCTGATCGAGACAAGCTGTTACTGATCTGGAACATGAGTTCTTTTCGTTTTGCATTTTTCTTGCTCAATTTGTTCACGATTTTCCTATCTTTCTTGATATTTTAAGGAGGATATATGAAGCGTCAATCATCGCCCTCAAATAGCTTTCAAACGATGCTCAAGAAGGCCGACACGAAGATTCAGAAATATATAGCGGAGCTTATTGCGATAAATTCTAAGCTCCAAGACAAAGAAATTAAGCTTCATGCGGAAATTACTTCTCTCAATGTTAAATGCGAACTCCTTCAACGTAGGGTCGATACCCTCGAAACCGAAGCGGAAGAAAATCTTAGAGATAAAGTAGACATTAAAGATCTTCTCCCAGAGGAGGTCGAAAGAATTCTTAAGTCGCGTCTCGAAAGAAGGGCTTCCGATGCAATTGATTCCCTTGAACATAAACTCTCCCATTAATACTTTTTACCTCCGTGTGTTAATAAATTGAAATTCAGGCACTACCTAATTTTTGTGTGGGGGTTCACTTGAATAGTGATGTCACGACTTCTACCGTCTTGGTTGTACCATTTTTTGAATTCTCGCGGATTCAATTGAGAAAGTCATGGTATCACTTGGCTAATCAATGATGAGTCTGCTCTAAAAAGGTATTTTTAAGAAAATAATTGTCAAATTTAAACTGGATTCGATATCTAAAAATTGAAATTAGACCTTTTTAGATTCGA
>JAGVPT010000017.1 GCA_020052095.1 Bacteroidota bacterium
CTCCGAAGATTACGTTCCAAAGCTACTGAATTAGGTTTCACACTCATGCCCATTGAAGTTCCAGCACTTTCGACGACATGAGTTACTTAGGAGTTACAATGTCCCTTAATAAAAAAGGTTGCTTTTCTTAGTGACTTTGTGACTTCTGCCAACCCAAAGGGTTCCTTCAGAAAGGCATCCTCGACGAGTCGAGTCGTCGACCGTAGGGAGTCGTCGACCTTTGGGAGTGGCAATAATATTGGCATTTTGCGTAACATGAGATATTAAGGGAGTGATTGCATCACTTCTAGATTGAGATCATTCCATCAACAAAACTTTCTTCGTGTCGATAAAACTACCTGTTTGGATTCGTACCAAATACACACCGGTGGCGAACCCAGTGGCATTCCATCGCACAGAATACGTACCCGCATCTTTCTTCTCATTCACGAGCGTCGCCACTTCGCGCCCGAGGAGATCGTACACTTTCAGCGTCACATAAATCCACCTTTGTAAATGGGGATTAAAGGGGATTTGATAACTGATCACTGTTGTCGGATTAAACGGATTGGGATAATTGGTAATGCTGAATGTGTGCGGTGAGGTATCGTGTGGTTTCTCCACAGAAACAATTGGATTAGCGGAAAAAATAATGCGGCCGAATTTTTCCGGGACATGAAAGCTGCTCGAATTGGTTTGGTTCCATGCGGACAACTCGACAATTTTACTTTCTTTGCGCTCATAATCATAACGCGTCAATAATATTCTCCATGCCTCCCCGTCCTTTGGCGGAAAATGCAGCGACGGTCCCATGAACGCCAATTCTTTGAACGGCAAGGCAACTTCACAACACCATTTCGCGTCGACATCTGAGGAATCATTGAGTGTCCCATCAACCCACACCGACGCAATAAAGTTGAGCGTCCATGCCATATTCGCCTGTCCACCGGCCGAATACGCTTTCGTCAGCGTCAGATCTAAGAGTGTCCCCAGGGGATTGACCTGAACCTCGAAATAGTTCAGCCCATCTCCGTCAGGGTCGCAAATCATTTCCACGACTTCTCCGTTCCAGAGATGATCGTCGCGATTCTTCAGCGTCGCCCATACATCCGGATCTTCACAGATGAATCCGATATACAGATACTGATCGTCCCATAACAATTTCGCCTGTGTGGACAATCGTGTCGCGGTGCCATCGGCATGATGGACAAATTTTGCGGTCAACGGTGCAGCAACCCACTCCGGTTCTGTCAGTTTCCCATCGATCGTCATTGCTGTTGCACTTTTCGTGACGGTGTACTGGGGGATCGTTTGTCCGTGGATAATATTGAGAAGAAAAAGTAACGAGAACGAGATAAGCATTGGTCGATGATAATAGACCGCTATTTTTTCCATGGCTGGAGTAGACGATAGAAATAGTACGGAACCGAATTGAGCATGACGGACGAAGAGAATTTTCAGAATTTTCATTTGAGCAAGATCATCGATTTTGCAATGGGTGTATTTTGATACATCATACGATAGATATATACACCTGAGGCTCTTCGTTCAGAATTCCACACTGAGAGATGGTCGCCGGCCTGCAGATATGTATCGACCAATACATCGACCAACTCTCCTCGTACGTCAAAAATTTCGAGCCGTACATTCCCCGCTTTGGGGAGATAGTATTGAATTGATGTCGAAGGATTGAACGGGTTGGGGTAATTCTGGCAAATGGAAAACACGTCCGGCTTGTTGTACTTCGGAGTCTGAACAGTTGTCATTCCGGTATAGTCGTACGGCTCATTGACCATATGGTATTGATCTTCACCCGCTTGCCGTAAATACAACGTCCTGATCGGAGTCCGTGTAAATTTATCCAACGAGCTGAGCGCAGCTGATCCGTCAAGTTTCCATTCATAGAGTGGAATAGTCTGCGGGTTCAGATATTTCGACAGACCGCGTTCGAGTGCCATGTGGAAAAACCCGAAGTTCCCCGGTTCGTGACCGGCGAGATACGTACCAACGATATCGACGTGGCGTGCATTCTTTCCGAAGATCACAATGTTGGACATGATATCTCTGCCATATCCGTCATTGTCGGAGGGTCCGGAAACGAACGGGCCTTCGCGGCCGTACACTCCTTCAATAATGTTGATCAACGGCTGCAAGACGGCGTTGTTGTCCAGACAACGTGAAGAATGTGTTTCCATTCCCAGCCCGCTGGAAGCACCGGTTCCCGGCGTATCCCACCGCGGGAGCTTTGCAAGGACGCGACCGTCGTAATTCGCCTTGATCGTTGTGAAGGCATTCGAGGTGACATTTTTTGTGTCGACTCCCGACATGGTCGTGCCCCACGAGGTGCAATGGGCAACATACGGTCGCACATTCGTTCCCTGCAGGTTCTTCGAGCACAGGGTCATACCCATGGAATGCGATTTGAATTTTGAAATATTTATTAGACAAGAATCGGGCGAATTTACCGGCCAGAGATATGGAATCCTGCTGTACCATACTCCGTTCGGAACATCCGCCCACTGCACATCGCTTGCCGGTAATTTATCGATGGCGGCGAAATCCTTTAAATTAATACCTGCCCGTACCGCCATATCGTAGTACAACTTCCCATCCTGCCGATTACTGGTATAGTTCGCTTCACGGATATAGACCGAGCTACTCGCTACACCAATATCCTTGAAACTGTCGATGACGCCTTCCACGAAATTGGCGTCTGTATGAATTCCCATTGTCGATTCAATTGGAGTCTTATCCCAGGCCCATGCGGTAAGATTCGGTTTGATCGCGATTCTTGTCGTCAATGGAAAACCAGCCGCTGCTTTTGAAATGAACAAAGTCTGACCGAGCTGATGGCCGACCTCTTTGATTGCAGCGGCGTTCGTCTTCGTATCGACAGTGGTACTGAGAATAAATACCGCATCGGGATGAGTTTCGATAAAATCGTTCAAACCAAAATAGTCGTTGCCCAGAGTTCGCCCAGAAAGTTTGTGAAGATTCAGTGCAAGTGCACCGGTGGCCAATGATGCAGTTTTGACAAAATCTCTTCGCGAATACATTGTGCCTCCTCGTGTAGAATGAAAAAGCCTCTGCCGGCTTACGCCAACAGAGGCTTCTCATTTCTATCACTTTTTATTCCCCGCACATTGAAACCCCTGCTGGGTTATCAGGGTCTAGTTCAGATGTGGCAAATATAGGCTTTGATTTGAAGAGTGTCAAGGTTAAGTAGTTGGCTCAATTGTACAGTGATGCCATGACTTCCACCATTTTGACTATGCGTTCCCCTAAATCGTCATAGTTCTGAACCAAAGGCTCATGCGCCTCCCCGAAGATAATGCCAAATGGCAAGTCAAGTTAATTTTTTGGTGGAGATTCTTTTTCAAGTTGGATGATGTTGATGTATTGTGTGACAACA
>JAGVPT010000269.1 GCA_020052095.1 Bacteroidota bacterium
TGTAAAGGATCATAAATCCCAAATGATGTAATATACTAACTTCTATTGGTGTACCACCCTTAAAGGGGGTACGCTTTTATACCAAACTCAGCCCTTACTCATTAATCATTACACATTGAATACTCCTCCTCACGAATCCGGCGAAAAGCACGTAACAGGCGAAGCCGTCTACATTGACGATATTCCCGTAAACGCCCAGCTCTTAGCGGGACGAGTTGTCTACAGTCCTCATGCCCACGCTCGCATAGTATCGTTCGACCTGAGCCAGGCGAAGAAAGTCCTCGGTGTTCATGCTGTTCTTTGTCATAAGGATATCCCTGGACATAATCAGATGGGTCCCGTGGTGAAGGATGAACCCTGCCTTGCAATGGATGAAGTAGTCTGCATCGGCCAGGCGGTTTTTCTGATAGCCGCTGAAACAGAAGAGCAATGTCTCGAAGCAGAAAAGAAGATCAAGATCAAGTATGAATTGCTCGAGCCGATCCTGACACTTGAAAAGGCAATCGAGAAGAATAATCTCCTTGGCCCTCCGCGGACGATGCATCGTGGCGACGCCGAGGCAGCGTTGAAATCGTCGCCGCACACCATCAAGGGCGTATTGCGGACAGGCGCGCAGGAACATTGGTATTTAGAGACACAAATATGTCTGTGCGTTCCGGGTGAAGGAAAGGAAATTAACGTATTCAGCTCGACCCAGCATCCATCAGAGACTCAAGCATTGATCGCAGGAGTTCTCGGCGTTGGGAAACACGATGTCGTCGTTGAAGTGCGGAGGATGGGAGGAGCATTTGGTGGAAAGGAAACGCAAGGGAACCACGCCGCATGTTGGTCGGCGCTCCTCTGCAATGCGACAAAGCGCCCGGTAAAGGTGCGATTGTTCCGCGACGATGACCAAAAAATGACGGGAAAGCGCCACCGGATCCTCGCGAAGTACGAAGTTGGATTCGATGATGACGGTATGCTCAACGCTTTCAAGGTTGAAGTGAACAGCGATGCGGGCTGCGCTACGGACCTCTCATTCGCAATATTGGAACGGACGATGCTTCATACAGACAACTGTTACTACGTCCCGAATTTCTCGATTCTCGCACGTGCGTGGAAAACGAATCTTCCATCCAATACCGCCTTCCGCGGATTTGGCGGTCCACAGGGAATGGCCATCGCCGAGACCGCCGTCGATAGAGTTGCCCGCTTTCTCAAAAAGGATGCGGCCGAGATTCGCCACAAGAATTTCTATGGGATTGAATCACGCAATGTCACGCAATACGGCCAAACAGTCGAGAACAATAGGCTATTTCTGTTGTACGATCAGCTGATGAAATCGTCGGAGTACTCGCGCCGAAAAAGAGAAGTAAACGAATTCAATGCCGCAAACGAATTCCAGAAGAAAGGCCTCGCAATCACACCGGTAAAATTTGGGATCTCGTTCACGACAACGTATTTGAATCAGGCTGGTGCTTTGGTGAATGTGTACAAGGATGGGACGATCCTTGTCAATCACGGCGGGACCGAAATGGGGCAGGGACTTCACACGAAGATTCACCAGATTGCCGCCGCTGAATTTGGCGTAAGTCTGGACAAAGTGAAAGTGAATGCAACGAATACATCCAAAGTTCCGAACACGTCCCCCACCGCGGCGTCGGCAGGAGCAGATCTCAACGGGATGGCAGTGAAGAACGCGATAGATACCTTGAAATCCCGGATCGCTACCGCGATGGTACAGATTTTCCTCGACGAAAATCCGGATATTCCATCACTCCATAATTCCATCGTATTCAAGGACGATTGGATTATCGACAGCGATCATCCTGAGAGAAAAATTCTGTTTTCCGATGCAATGCCGTTGATGAACCTGCGCCAGGTGAGTCTCAGCGCTACCGGCTTTTACAAAACGCCGAATATAGAATGGGACAAAAAGAAAAGTTGGGGGAGGCCGTTTAATTATTACGCTTTCGGTATGTGCGTTTCCGAAGTGATGATTGACGTGCTGACCGGACAACATACGTTGCTCCGAACTGACATACTGCACGATGTCGGAGATTCATTGAATCCGGCTATCGATATGGGACAGGTTGAGGGAGGATACATTCAGGGCGTTGGATGGTGCACGACCGAAGAAATAAAATGGGATGATAAGGGAAATTTGTTGACGCACTCACCGGATACGTACAAAATTCCATCCGTGCAGGATATTCCGAAAGATTTCCGGGTCGAGTTGTTACAAGGGGTTCCAAATCCCAATGCCATTCGAAAAAGCAAGGCCGTTGCCGAGCCTCCGCTTATGCTTGCCCTTTCAACCTGGCTCGCAATCAAAGACGCAATATCAGCAGTTGCGGATCACGAACTTGAACCTGAGTTCGCGTTGCCGGCAACGAACGAAGTGATACTGCTTTCGATTGAAAATCTCAAGGCAAGAATGCGAAGTAGTGATGGTGAGGCTGTTCTAAAAGCTCCTTTAACGGCAAAGACGTCAAGAAGTAAAACCTAAGGACTCAGGACTCAGGACTCAGGACTCAGGACTCAGGACTCAGGACTCAGGACTCAGGACTCAGGACCAACGAGCTTATCCATTTTCTTCCAGAGCCTTCGCGCCGCCTTCTGTGCTTCTTTGTAAATCCCATCCACATCAAACGGAAAGACTCTGTTCTCGTAGACGATCTCGCCATTGACAATCACGGTTTCCACGTCCCGTGACGAGAATCCGTATATGAAATGGCCGGCAAGGTTGTCATTGACGATCGGCGTCGGCGGATTGTAATCGTAAACAACAATGTCGGCGATGTACCCTTTTTCGATTTTCCCCAGCTTGTAACCAAAATACCGGCCGAGAAGGTCGTTTCCGTTTTGAAGAAACTTGAGGATATCGTTCGGTAATAACGATCCTTTCGCATCGGAACTCTTGAAAAAGGCGAGTTTTGATTCTTCAAACATGTTCGATCCGATACCGTCTGTCCCCAGCGCGACATTCTTCACCCGATTGAGCTTGTGCATATATCCGACGCCGTTGTTCATGTTGGATCGGGGATTGTGGATCAAATAGGCGTCGTGTTTATTGATGATGTCGATATCGCGGTCCCCAAGATAAACGCCGTGAACAAGGATTGCTTTGTCGTTGAGAATGCCAAACTCCTCAAGTCGATCGAGGAGCCCTTTGTTATACCGTTGCTGTGAAAATGTTGTGTCGTATTGGTCCTCCGCAACGTGGATATGGATTCCCTTTTTTGTCGCAGAGATTGCATGGGCAATCAGCTTGAGTGAAGCATCGCTCAACGTAAACGGGGCATGTCCGCCGATTGCCGCCTCGATCAGGTGAGGCTTTTTCGATTTATTTCTAGCGATGGATTTGCAGAAGTCGATTGATTCTGCGACTCCATCTTTCATCCCCGCTTCACCGTTACGGTCTGTTACTTCGTACGCAAGAATCCCGCGTAAACCAACCTTCTCAAATCCTTTTCGGAGCGCTGCAAGGGAACCCTTGATGAATGAGGGAGAAGCATTGTGGTCAATCACCGAAGTAGTGCCCGCCTTTATGGCCTCGAGTACACCGACAAGCCCGCTGTAATAGAGAGTCTCTTCATCCAGCGCCCGATCGAGTCGCCACCACAGATGTTCGAGAATCCCTACGAAATCCTTCGACGGTTCGATGCGGGCTTGAATTCCGCGTGCAAGGGCAGAGTAGAAATGATTGTGCGAGCAGACAATGCCGGGAGAAATGTACTTGTTCGCGAGGTCAATCGTTTTGCTTGCACGATATTTCTTCGCGGCGTTCTTTCCGACTTCAATGATGAAGCCCCCATCAATTACAACATCAACATTTTCACGAAGGAGGGAAGGATGAAAATGGATCGCGTTTGCATTCTTGAGTACTAACATAGCTGATAAAAGATTATTGGATCGCAGTGTTCAGCAAATACGTATATTGATTCGCAACAGTCGCCATTAATTTTGTGAATTGCACAAACTCGCTGTTCTTGGGGACGTGGTTCAACGATGAACGAAGGACTCCCCCCTGGCCGTCGCACGTGATCGTGCCGGTTTCCCCATTATAGCGAATTATAGCGTTCAGGATATTCAGAGAATGATCTTGCGATTCGACAAAGAATCCATCGTTGCCGCTTTCACGGAGTTCTTTCTCGGTCCAGAATATTGTGGTCTTGGTCTTGTACGGCGAACCGACTGAGTACGGACAAAACGTCTCACAATTTCCGCATTCGTTGCACAAGCCGTCGATGTGCAGGATTTGAGCTATGTTCTTGAAACCGGCTCCCATCGGTCCGGAGGTGAGAGCTATGTTCGCCCTGTTCGGGCAAACTTCGACGCACTTGTCGCAAACGAAACTGCATCCCAAACAGCGCGAGGCTTCTTTTGCATGCAACAGAATACCGCCCGCTTCCCGCGCATTAGAGAGTATCGATCCTTTTGTGCGAAGGAGGTTCTTCAACCGTTCGTCAGACTGAAAGAAAGTCTCCAGGTCTAAATCTTCCTTTGCCTCAACCATTGCCTTCTGTATAATTGCTTCTGCCGCTTTCTTACCATCTGCGATCGACTCGACGACGGTGGAAGGTCCCCTTAACGCGTCTCCTCCGATGTACACGTTCTCAACCATTGTTTCATTTGTCGCAGATTCGACTTGCGCTTTGTTCTTCCCATCGAGCGGGATGGAATTCCTCCGAAGCAGATCGATATCGACGTGTTCACCAATTGCGGAGATGACGGTGTCGACGTTGAAAGTTTCGTACTGACTCTCAACGGGAACGACATTTCTTCGTCCTGAACTGTCTGGTTCGGCAAGTTTCATTCTTTGGCATTTTAGCGTATTCCCATTGAATTCAACCGGTGTCAACAATTCTCTGAAAATTGCCCCTTCGTCCACTGCGGCGTCAAATTCTTCCATGTCCGCCGGCATGAATTCCTTTGTTCTCCGATAAATGAGATAAACCTTCTCTACCCCGGCGATGCGTTTCGCTGCACGGGCAGCGTCCATCGCCGAGTTTCCGCCTCCGACGATGGCGACGTTCCTTCCCAATTTCACTGGATCCTTTTTATTGAAGAGCTTCAGAAAATCGACTGCGTCAAGAATAGTCCCATTGCCCCCAGCGAGCTCCATTCGATTCGATTTCTGCGCTCCGATAGCGAGATAGATATACTTGAAGCCATTGGTCTTCAACGTGTTCACGGAAAAATTTTGCGCAGAGCCGAAACGAAATTTTACGCCGTGCTGCCTGATGAACTCAATATCGTCGTCGATCGCTGATTGCGGAAGGCGAAATTCGGGAATGATATGCTGGACAGTTCCCCCCGCTTTGTCGCTCTTGTCAAAGATGGTGACATCAAACCCTGATTTTGCCAGGAAGTATCCAGCGGTGAGGCCTGAAGGACCGGCACCAATGATCGCAACGGGGATATTGTTCCTTTTCACCGAGAAATCGCTCTTGAATCGCTCCAGGTATTCTTCAAATCCATTTTCTGCTGCAACTTTCTTGAGATCTCTGATCTGAACCGGGTCGTCGTAGTCCCATCGTGTACATTTGTTCATGCATCGGTGGTCGCAAATATAACCGGTGATATGCGGCAGTGGATTCTTGGTGACTATAACTTCAAATGCATCGGCATATCGCTTTTCTTCGACGAGGCGGATGTATTCTGCGACACCCTGATGAATAGGACAAGCGACAGCGCAGGGTGCGATGTAACAGTCAAATTTCTCCAGCGTTTTCGGTATCTTCACAGAGTCAATTCCGCGCCTGGATTTATGATACTCCTTATCGGTCAACGCTTCTACCGCCAGTCGCTTGAGCTTTGAGAGATTGATTGTTCCGGATCGGAGGTTTTCGCCGCCGATTGTTTTCCCGGCGATTTCCGCCATCTGGGACAATCGTGCGTAGCCCCCCGGCTTCAGCAAGTCGGTCACCATCGTGATGGGCGCAATACCGGTTTCGAGAATGCTTGCCACGTTATGTTGAGTTGCGCCCCCTGAATACGAAATATTTAATGCTCCATCAAATGCTTCAGCCAGCCTGCACGCAAGATTGACCGTGAGTGGAAATAGTGACCGTCCCGACATATACATCTGATCGCCGGCAAGAACTTTCCGCGTATTCTTCACTCCTAATGTATTCGAGAGCTTAACACCGAATTCTTTGCCATTCTGCGCGGCAAACTCCTTCAGTCGCCGCAACATCGGAATCGCATCGCTGAACTGTAAATCGTGATCAAACGAATCTTTGTCCAGATCAATGGTGACGTATCCCAGGGAATTGAGCATCTCGTGCACGGTGTCAAAACCTAACAGCGTGGGGTTAAGCTTGATATATGTGTGTAGCCCTTTGTCACGAATGAGATATTTCGCGATAGCTTCGATTTCGTGCGGCGGACATCCGTGCATGGTGGAGAGTGTAACGGACTTTGCTATGAACGGGGAAATCTTGTCGATCCTCTCGCCGATTCGTTTCCTCTCGTCTGAGTTCTTTACGAACTGAGCAAGTTTTCCTTTTGTCAATTCATTCTGCAAGACCGCTTCATGTTCTTTGAATAGGGGGTGAGAGGAAGCGTCTTTCAAGTTTTCGATAAATGCGTCCATCTTCTCCGTCTTGATCCCATCGAGTGTGTAGCCAACACTCATATTAAAAACGAATCCCCGTTCATTCAGCGAAGAGAAATGAAACACTTCGTTCAGTAAATGGAGAGCAAACCAGGCCTTTACGTATTCTTCGTACGACTGTGAAAGAGACAACTCCTGCGACCATTCGACGTTGTATCCTTCGTCCTGTGCGTCAATGCACGGTTTGTCCACGACAAGTTCATCGAGTTGTTGAACAGTTTTCAATTCGAAGAATCTGCCACCCGTGAGATACGAGACAACGATATTCTGCGCTAGCTGCGTGTGCGGTCCCGCAGCCGGTCCGAGCGACGTTTCAATGGCTTCGGAAAAAATTTTGAGGGGACTCTGTGACTTGCTGTAGAAGAACTTTACTGAAGGAATTCCGAATATTGACTTCGTTCGCTCATATTCTGAGAATATCCAATTGATGAACTGAGGGAACGGGATTGGTGTCATTCGATCGGACATGCGTACCTCGCAGGCTCTCTCTATTTATTTACTCACGTTGCGCACGGTATGAAAGCCTTGCCACAAAGGCTCTAAGTCACAAAATGTTGATAATGAAAAGTTCACTGAGTAAGGTCGCTGGATAAAATATCCGCTGGTCCTTAGTGCCCTCGTGACTTTGTGGCAATTTTACTTCCACCGTACTTGACGTCGCTTATTTAGACTGAATAAACAGAAAGTCAGCATAATTGCCACAAAAAGGAGTGTGAAATTCGAAGAAAGTTTACTACTTTACAAACCACCGTTGTTTCGGGGGCATCGTTCTGATAATAGTAAGGGAATACTTATGGAACTCGCAGACTCAATTTATGAATGCGCTCAAAAATATACGAATTATACTGCAAATAATCTTTCAAAACTCATCCAAAATAAGTCCTTAAGTACTAAAGAAAAAGATGTAGCGAATGAGCTTCAACGAATGATGGAGGAGGCTGGTTTTGACGAGGTGAAGATCGACGGCCTTGGAAACGTTATCGGGAGAATTGGAAAAGGGAAAAAAATCATCGCGCTCGATGGACACATCGATACTGTGGACCTCGGCAATCGCGAGAATTGGAGCTTCGATCCTCTTGCAGGAGAGGTGAAAGACGGTTTTGTTCACGGACGAGGAAGCGTCGATCAGAAAGGGGGACCGGCGGCGTTCGTGACTGCAGGGAAAATCTTGAAAGAAATCGGTCTGAAAAACAACGTTACAATCTACTTTATCGGTTCCGTGATGGAAGAAGATTGCGACGGCTTGTGCTGGAAGTACATCCTCGAGGAAGATAAGATCAGGCCCGATTGTGTGATCGTCACCGAACCGACAAACCTCAATATTTACCGAGGGCACAGGGGGCGTATGGAAATCGAGGTTTCATTTTTCGGTGTATCCGCGCACGGCTCGGCTCCCGAGCGCGGGAAGAACGCGATCTACATGGCGTCGAAGGCGGCGCTCGAAATCGAGAAACTGAATGAGAGGCTTGATTCTGACCCCTTCCTTGGGAAGGGTTCGGTGACAGTTTCAGAATTTGTTTCTTCAAGTCCGTCCTTATGCGCGGTCGCGGATTTTGCAAAACTCCATCTTGACCGAAGACTTACATGGGGTGAGGACAAGGCATTGGCCGTGCGACAAGTGGAAGAGATTGTGAAAGGATTAGACGGCAAGGTCGAGATCCTCAATTACAAAGAAAAAGGTTATACCGGCAAAGAATATGGCATGGAGAAATATTACCCAACGTGGAAACTGGAGGAGAGTCATCCTGTAATTCAAACGGGAATCGCGTCGTACAAAGCCCTATTCAACAGTGCCCCCGTCGTCGACAAGTGGACATTCTCGACAAATGGCGTAATGATCAACGGTCAGTACAAAATTCCAGTGATCGGCTTTGGCCCCGGGAACGAAGTGCTGGCACACGCGCCGAATGAGAAAGTGCCTGTCGACCATCTCGTCAAAGCTTCGGCCTTCTATGCACATTTTTGCAGCACGTATTGACAGTGGGTTTGCAAATGGACACAATGTTCAAAAGCTATCTCAAAAACATGCTAATCAATCCTTCCCGACGGGTCTACGACCCATCGGGTCGTGGACGATGCGTTCGCGGAGTTTATCCCGCCTTAGCGCATAGGCGTCAACTTAGTAGAGCGTATTTTTGAGAATAATTCAGTCTGTCTTTTCTTTTATCATAGGCACAATGATAATTAATTTGTTTCCACAAA
>JAGVPT010000266.1 GCA_020052095.1 Bacteroidota bacterium
ACAACATGTTGTCACACAATACATCAACATCATCCAACTTGAAAAAGAATCTCCACCAAAAAATTAACTTGACTTGCCATTTGGCATTATCTTCGGGGATTCCCTTCTCTATCTTTTTCATAACTCTGTTCTCTTTACTTCGTCCGCTCAACGAGTCTCAGCCAAAGGCTGATGCGCCTCTGGCGCAGAGTCTGCGACCTAAGGCGGACCTTTGCAGTATGTTTTTCAGCGTATTAGTCGGAGAAGCCGCTGAGTAGTTACAATTGTTCATAGCTCATAGATGATAGCTGGCACGTTGACAAACTGACAAGATCCAAATCCCAGTCTAGTTTAATTCCTTTACTTGCAATGGACGGAAGCGAAACTTTTCAGAATCTACGATCACAAAATTGCCCGGAAGCCTCGCGCCAAACTTCTTTAACAACTCGTTTAGCCTGAGCCACTTCAAGCTACGCTCGCTAATTTCGAAACGGAGCAGTATAACCCCATAGGCCTCCTCAACCGATACACGAGTTCACCAAAATCTTTGTCTTCAGTGAGCAATATTCTCTTCTCTTTAAAAGCCATAGGAAGTATTTCACTATCGGCTGCACCCGGCTTGAACTCAGGTACATATAAAACCTCGTGCCCTTCAGAACGCAACAGCGACACAATTTCCGCCTCACAACATTCGTCGACAAGAAATTTCATCGTTCACTTTTTGAGGCGAAAACAATTTCTTCCTGCCCAAGATAGTCAGCCGCAAACTCCTCTGCAGTATGAATGTCCTCTAGCTTCAAGCGCGGATGATCCTTGATTATTTCCTCGGGCGCCATACCGCCAGCCAATTTACGCAAAATAAGCTCGACGGTAATTCGTGTACCTGCAACCACAGGTTTGCCGAACATTATGTCTGGATTGATCTCTATCCTTTCATGCTTTTTCATCTCACATACTCCATCATGCTCAAATCAAATTACAAGCAAACAACTCATTGAGCAAGCGTTACGACCCCGCTTGCGACAGCTTCGCCCTCTCAGTCATACGTCAACTCATGGCTATACGCTGACCACTCATCAAATGTTATTTGTTCCTCCCGGCACCAATAGCCACAAGCTTGCTTTTTACAGAGTCTCGCACTGTTTTGCCTTCTCAATGAGTTGAGGTCGTTAGACCCGTCGGGCCTACGGCTCTTCGAGCCGATAGGCTCGTAGAGAGTTGTCAACGAGCGAATTTTCTCTGCCGTAAAACAGATCGTTCGCGATCTTCTCGAGATCGTTTTTCACCTGGGCATACTCAGGTTTGTGTACCCATCGAACGATATCGAATTTCTGCACAGGAAAGGACCTCATGATATTATAGATAATCTCCGGCTCGACGCCTGCTTCTTTGCTCTTTCCTTCTTCGAGTATCGTTCTCCAATCAAACTTCTTCTTTTGGGAAATAACCCATATATCTGCAATGTCTTTCGGCTCAAATCGGAACAGCGCGCTGATCTTATTCGATAAAATATTCTGCCAGCCGTCAATTTTGCCGAGGAGCTTATTCTCTTCAAAAACTCCGTAATGGGCCGCAACATCGTTCACGAAATCGACTTTCAAAGAACTATGTTCTTCTCGCGGTTCGTACACAAAAATTTGTACAAAATCTTTAAACCGCCGTATTGTCTTCCGTTCGACAACAAGCTCATTTCGTTTTTCTGCTTCATAGAGACTTTCCAATACTCTTTCAATCCAATCCTGAAATGCGTCGTCTGAAACAAGAAACAGATCAAGATCATCGGAATACCGGTGGTTAAAGTAGTGCCTGCTGAGAGCGGTACCACCTGTCAGAAAAAAGGGTGTGTTTAATTTTTTGATAATACTCATCACCCCATCCTGTAAAGGATACAGCTTCTCCTGATAGTACTTTTCGTATGAATTCATACCGCTCTCGCATTTCGGATTGTCGTATCACGGCAATGACTTCGCCCGTGAGCAATGATTTTACTCTTTCTACCCCAAGAACGCCGAGTATCGTATGCCATCCTAATCGTTCGAGCATTCTCGTAAATATTTTCTCTTGGGACATGGCGCCATGCGGTTGCTCTCCTGTCAAAATTGAATAAAGCACCGCTCCCGAAATTTCAGCATCCCAGAATATCTTCCGTAAGATTTCTTGTTTTTCTCTCAGAGTCATTTGAATAATTTCTCAACCTCTTTCATAAGACTATGCCGTGCCGCCGGCAAGATAAAAATCGTTCGAGCAGCCGGCGACAATGCGTAATATTTCATCCTGCAACGGATACAGTTTATTGAAATAATATTCTTTTAGCAACGGCATATTTTCTTCTGAGATCTCTAGAATGAATTCTGCTTACGACGGCGTCGGATAACAGGCCGGCTAAATGCTCTCTCCCCACAAAATCAACGATGGAATACCAGGTCAATGAAGAAAGCATTCGCGAATACAATCCTTCTTTATCGAGATGTCCGGCGCGGAGAATTTTCCCTTGCAGGAGATCTTGCAGCTCTTCCTCCGAGAATCCATAATCCCAAAATATCTTTTTCAAAGTTTGTTGTTTTTCTTCTGTTTTCACGTGAGACTCAATCTCATTCTTGTTACGCACACCTCAATACTTCATCCTCTATTTCTCAGTTCTTACTGACCACTGACCACTGATTACTACTGCCATTTCACCGGGCACCCCGTTTTCCCATTCCATCTCCCCATTCCACCATTCCATAATTCCATCTTCACTACGTTGTCCCTGAACAACATTTCTCAATGAATATAATATCTCTCCAACAACCTAGGCCGCAGGTCCACCCTGCCGTTCCATATAGTTTACAATATAACCAACAAACTCATGAAACGAATTCAATTGCTCTCTCAAAACCTTCTCAACTACACGAAAATCGACCTGGGAGTATTCGTGGATAAGAATGTTACGAAATCCCGCCATCGTTTTGAACTTTTGCGCAAATTCATTCGGCACCACTCCGTGAACGCCAAGCTTTTCCAGCAGCGTTGTATAGTCATCCCAATCGTTTTTCAACTCGGAAGCAAGGATATGTGCCGCAACATCGAAAACTCCCTGCATCACTACCTCCAGCCCCCGCTCAACTGTCCATCGCAACTCTAATGAGCGCTCGAGGTCGGCTGCCTTGATCTCACGATATTTCTCAAGAACGATAAGAGCCGTCTCAATCTGCTCGATGTGCTTCGCTATGAGTTCCTTGTTCACGATAACGTCTCGTCAAATAATATTCCTTAATGCTTCTCAGATGATGAGTATCAAGATAGCGATCTTTCAACCGCTTCTCAAAACGAACTCTGTCAAAATCACTTGCACCATAAACGAATTTTCCCTTTTTGACGATTTCCATCCCTAACAACGGCGATGCGTGATGAATGAGGACGAGGTCAATATCGTTGCGATGAAGCAGCTTCATCAGTCCGCTCGCAAGTTCGGCCGCATAACCGAATGCTCCCTGCACCGCAGATTCATTCCGACGAACGGCAACCGCGATATCCAAGTCGTGAGGATTTGCCCGCACGAACACCGATCCAAAGAGATAGATAGCTGAAATCTCCTGCTGAGACTCACCAAACGACCTCAATGACTGCATAATATTTTCCACGCCTGGCATCATGTCCCTATGGTCTACTGTTTCACGTCTTGCCTCTCATATCCCCCGTTTTCCCGTTCCATCTCTCCACTCCACTATTCCATCTTTCATTCTGCGCCGAAGGCGCATGCGCCTCTGGCGCACACCATTCCATCTCTCCATGACCCCCTTCTAACTACTTCGTCACTTGCACAATCGCCACGGTTATTGCTGCGAGGCTTGCCAAAAACGGTAGCCCAGGAAGTCAGAATCTGCAGTTTTGTCTTCTCAACGAGTTGAGTTGTCAACCTTTGGAATTATCTTCGGCGCGTAAATTAAACTTCCAAGTATCTCAGCGTTTTCTGAGACCAATATGCTGAAAAACCTACCGCAAAGGCGCAAAGGACGCAATGGAAAAAGAACAAAGTTATGAAAAAGACAAAGAAGGAATCCCCGAAGGGGTCCTTCGGACAAACGTATTGTGAACGAGCTGTGAAAACGGCAAACTATATATTCTTTGCGTCCTTTGCGCCTTTGCGGTTTTCTTTCGCCTGAGTAATTACACTTCCAAGCAATATTTCCGGGTGGGGAAATGGCCACATGCTCGATTCCAATTTTTTCCCATCCGGGCAGAAATACAACAAGCCTAACATGGGCTGCCTCCTCTTTGAAATTGTCGGCCTATTCGCCGATCTGAATTTCACTGTCTCGGCGCACGGGCGCCAGGTCGACGCCTTCCTTCAGCGCGCGCTTCAGGAAAAAATTCTCATCGCGAAGTTCCCGCTCGATTTCCTGCTCAGTCAGCGGAAATACATCAACGGGGATCGATACCTCAGAAAAAGCAAAGCTGAATTCGGGTATTCGGTCTATTTTTCTGCGGTCATCCTTATCGAGCACAACCAAAACGTCTGCATCGCTTCCGGGACCATAGGTTCCCTCCACCAGCGAGCCGAACAGCACGGCACGCCTCACATTGACGTTTGACGCTTTCAGCCTGCGCGCCGCTCGACGCAGTTCTTCCATCACTGTGTTCGCCTCAAGATATCTTATCTTCACAGAATCGGATAATCTCGTCTGCATAGTGAATTGCTCCCTCTAAATCCTTTCGGCTATAGTAATCTTCGGGTGTACCTCTGTCAAAGCCATTCGGATAGCGTGTTAGAATGTGAAACTTGTCCAACGCAGCACCCGCTTCGATTAGTCCGATCGAACAGCCAACTTCGGGCGGCAAGCTTTCCAGCAATTTTTTCACTGAATGCCCCCAGGCTTCCGCGTGCAAGTGCTGAAATAGTCCCTTAACTCCCTTCTCCGCGGCCTGCTGCGCGCTAAAACAGCCCCATTCGAAATATTCCGTCCTGAGGTCTTCGCGCGCATGGTCAAGGTCCCGCCTTGCTTGTCTCAACCAGTCTGGGGCTCGTGTTGGCATGAATCACATCGATATTCTATTAACATACATTCGTAAACCGTGCACGATTTCTCTGCTCTGTCTCATTTCTTCCCTCGTGCCTTCGAACCGAATAAATAGAACCCTTTCAAACGGCTGCCAACGAGGGCGATGGCGCGCGCGCTAATTTCCACAATTGGACCTTGGACCTCGGACCTCGGACCCAAGACCTCGGACTCATAACTACGAACTACGAACCACGAACTGCCGTTACTTCGTCACCTGTATTATCCCAATAGTAATTGCCGCTAAGCTCGCCATAACTGTAGCCCAGGAGGTTAATATCTGCAGCGTCTTGTCTTCTTTCTCGACCTTCTTCGGGACGTAGACAAGACTCCCTGAAAGAATCTCCTCACCGGGAAAAATAAACCATCCCGGCACCCATCTTCTGCCGTTTGGCAGCGTGACAACTATTCGATCAAGATCCGCCGCGTCGGTCGTACCTCCTGCCTGGGCAAGATAGTAATTCAGGCTCTCTCCCTTCCTGTACAGCGCAGCCGAGGGAACCACGACTTCTCCTTTCACTTGCACAACATTTCTAATAAAAGCGATCACGACCACATCTCCCTTCAACATCTCAATATTGTTCGGCGACGTGGTATCGGAGAGAGCAATCTTGAAATCAATCGGAACCAGGCCGGCCGTATCCGCAGCTCGAATAAGCCTTGATCCTCCGAAATACGCTGTCGGCTTCAGTCCTCCTGCGCGGGAGATGAAGGATGAGAGTCTCTCCCCCGGAGTGCGGATTGCATATTTACCGGGATAACGGACTTCACCCCTGATCTCGACCAATTTCGGGAGCGAGTATTTCGGACTAAGTTTGATCGTCACGTGGTCCAAATCTTGCAGGACAACATCATGGAGCGAATCGACCCGCCAATAATCGCGGGGAAGTGACACCTCAAAAGTTCGCGATACGGCACGTTCAGTGGTGGTATCTATGCGGGTTACCTCAATGCTGTCCACCGATGCATCCCAGGTAATGCCTCCTGCTAAAATCATTAGTTTCGAGACAGTCAATCCCTCCGACCGCGAGTATATCCCGGGCGTTCGCACAGCACCTGAGATCTCGACGCTCCGCTGTGGGAAGAAATATTGCTGGGAATAAATAGTGACTTCGTCGAGCGTTTGTAATTCGAGATTATTGGCCGGATCACCCGCCATTGCCCGATCAAGGTTGAAGGTAATGACCTCCGTTCGAGAGTTGGCGAGTGCGCGAAGGATTACGGCTTTTTCTCCGAATGTATCCGTGAGCAGGCTGTCCGCCTCGACAATCAAGTCTCGGACTCTCATTCCTTCTCGTAATTGAAATCGTCCCGGTTTTTTCACGTTGCCGTAGATTGTCACGAGATTTTCGCGAAGTTGATTCACAGTGAGAATTGTAACGACATCACCGTCCTCGATGTCGAGAGGACTGGCCAATAATTTTTGCACGTTCTCGAACCGGACGTCAATATCAAGAATATTGTTACGGTATTGTGTCCGCTCTTCGAATGGAATCACGCGCTCGATATGGATCCGGTCAGTATAGGCGTCAAATCCAATGCCCCCCGCCAATCCAACAAGATCGCCGAGCTTTTCTTTTTCTTTCAGCTCGTAAATTGCCGGACGCAATACGCGTCCAAGTAAGGCAACGCGTCGGCCCACCGGCTTCACCAAAACGATGTCGCCGTCCTCCAGCCGCACATCCTTCGATTTATCCCCCTTTATTGCGTACTCGTAGACATCTATAACAGAAGCGGATTTTGCCTGCGGCTGAGCTCGAGGACTCCCCACGGGTCTATCGGCCCGTAGGGTCGTAGACGACTCATTGAGCACATCAGTCTTTGGTTGAGAACGTATCACCCGCACATTGCGGAGCGATCCGCTGAGGGTCGGCCCCCCGGCGCGATAGAGCGCGGTAAATGCCGTCGCCATGGAGGACAATTGATACCCGCCCGGTTTATTTACTTCGCCCAGGACATATACTTGGATCGATCGCAGTTTCCCGATCGAAATATCGAGGTACGTGTTGGCGGAAGGGGCTCCTTCCTTCAATCCTGAATAGATTCGGGTCATTCTCTTCACAAGAGCCTGGTACGTTTTCTCCAGCGTCATTCCGCTCACCAATACCTGCCCTACATCAGGGATTGTAATAGCCCCTTCCTTTGTCACGCTGATCCGATAGTAGAGCTGTGTTTCTCCCCAAACCGTAATAATCACTTCGTCGCCGGGACCTAGAACATAGCTTGGAGGAGGAGGAACGTTGGGAGAAGTTTCAAATGTTGTTCCGGATGCCTGGAAAATATCATAGCCGAATGGTGCGACGACTTCCATTCCTGTTCGCCCAACGAAACCGGGAAGCTCCACTTTCGGTGGCAACACAGGTTTGCTCACATCTCCCTCTTCCTTTTTTCCTTCCGTTTCTTCCGGAACTGTCCACTGCTCGCTATCCGGCGCTTTTTGAAGGAACTGTTCAAGCCCGATACCATATCCTTTTGCACGCTGGATTGCTTCTTCTTTCGTTAGCCCGAGTTCTTTGATTTTTTTATCAATTTGTTCGGGCGTCATTGTGCGGAGTTTTCCCTCCGCTTGAGCTTTCGCTTGTTCTTGCGTCTGCCCAGACAGAGGGACGAAAAACATAGATGAGAATAAAAGAACCAGGGAAAACTTGAGCAATAATTTTGGTGTCATGTGAAGATGATTTCTGTATCCAAAAGAAGCAGCGTAAATGCTTCGTTGCGAATGAATATATAAGGTAAAGATTCTAAATGATTTTTCCAAACAAATAATGGGCGCCAGACTTGTCCCAAATAAAATCTTTGGGCAATGCTTTGGAAAGCAATATCTGCTATCCATTGGTTCAAGGTTAGTTTAGCTCTCTACAAATCGG
>JAGVPT010000238.1 GCA_020052095.1 Bacteroidota bacterium
ACTAAAAGGTAGGTTACATTCTTTTGACTATTTCTTATAATTGTATCGCTTTTGCTGTACATAATCAACATTATTGATTTTATTCACGCAGGATTCAGGATATATATAAGTCTTTCGACAAATTGTGCACCAATCTATTCATATTTTGCGAAAATTGCAAAATGAAGGACAAATGATTGAATAAGAAATGGAAGGAATTGTTGCGAAGGATCGAATTAGGCACTATCTCAACGACACAAGAAACACGAAATCAAGATATCTTTCCCTTGGATCGCGGCGATGGAACAGATCAGCTATTTTTCTCCCTTAATAACCATCCAGAACCCACACCATGGGGCAAGGAAAACCTGATTTATCGTGTTGATGAATTTTGGAAATCTTCGGCGGTACGAATCACAAAATGTATATGTTCGATTCTTAAATCGGGCAAACATCTGCCCGGCATCAGGTCTCGAGTATGCCTTGCCGAGAGGATTTTCTCCGCCGTCGTAGACGCGGACCCAGTCCTCAAAGAGTGTTGGCCGTGCCAACGTACTCCCCTTCTTCTGAAAGGATTTCCAAAGCGAAAACAAGGGGACGCCGAGCCAGACGTGGAGGGAGTTCTTGTGATACAGCATGATGATGATTTTTCCACCCGGTCGCAAGACACGGTGTATTTCATCGATTGCTTTTTGAGTGTTTGGCGTGTGATGAAGCACTCCGAACGAGTAGACGACATCAAATGAATTATTCTCAAACGGAAGGTTTTCTGCGTCGGATACGCGGGCATCAACGGCCATCCCTTCAAGCTCAAACCGCTTCTTGACAAGCTCAATGCTGTGGGGAGTAAGGTCCACGCCGGTAACGAGCGCACCCCCTTTGGCGAATTGCAGCAAATCAGTCCCAAGTCCGCATCCCACTTCGAGCAATTTCTTTCCGGCAAATTGGTCAAAGCCGACTAGTTTCTTCATAAACGGTTGTGTCTCGTACCGGAACCGTTCCACTTCTTCGAAAAATTCTCTCGAGCCCCACACAAGCTGCGTAAATTGTGTGCCGCATGGGTGGGAATCCCAATACTCGCGAACCCGCTCTTTCAATACTTCGTCTTGTGTTCCGATCATATCGTTCCTGCCAGTCCGATCTCTGTTTTCGAAGCTTAGGAAATACTTTCTCCGGCGATCCAGAATTTGTGCCACATCTTAAAATTGATGAGAGTCCAAATCTGCGTAGAATAATTGATACCGGTGCGTTCGTATTCGTCGATCAGCCCCCGGATATAGGCCTGGTCCGTATATGGGTCTTTGTAATCAAAGAGGAATGGCTTCGCGTAGTCGAGGACTTTTTTTGTCAACATATTCTTCCCCGATCCGGCGAAACCGATTTTTTTCCTGTGGATGATGTTGCGCGGGATGAGCCCTTCAACCGCTTTTTTCAGAATGTACTTTGTCTCGCCGTTCTTAATTTTCAATTGCCACGGGATCTTCATCGAAAATTCCACGAGTTTGTGATCGAGGAATGGCACACGCGCTTCAACAGATGTCGCCATCGTCATCTTATCAACGCGCATCAGGAGCAACTCCGGAAGTCTATTTTTCAACTCCCAGTAAATCATTTTCGTTGAGTAGTCACCGCTCGGCACTCCGCGGAATGAATCGTCAACGAGTGTTCCCGATGGAGCGCCGAGGGTCGTTAACAGTTTCGCCTTTTCAATATCATCGAACGCGGTTGCGCCTCCGAGGAAGGGCTCTTTCCCTGTGAGGAAATTCTTGATGTAATTCTGGCGGTAATCGACACGGAGTGATTTCAATAACGCTGAGAGCAAGAAATAACTTGTCGATCGAATTGACTCAGGCAGCGCGCGAATGAAACGGAATTGCGCTTGTAAGCGGATAATTCGCTTATAGAGCGTGTATCCGCAAAACTGCTCGTCGCTTCCTTCGCCGACTTGAACTACAATTGTGCCGTTGTCCCTCGCCAACTTTGATACATAATAGAGAGGGAACGAAACGGGATCTGCGAGCGGCTCATCATGATGATATATTACCCTGGGAAATAAGTTGATGAAATCATCGTCGTTGATAACGACTTCATGATGATTTGTCTTGAACTCTTTTGCAATCTGCCGGGCGTAAGAAAATTCGTTAACGTCTTTCTGCCCATCAATCGCCACGGAAAATGTGTCGACAGGGCGATCCATCAACTGGCTCATCAACGCGACGTTCGTGCTGGAGTCGATGCCGCCGCTGAGAAATACGCCGAACGGGACGTCGCTCATCATTCTTTTCTCGACGGACTCTCGAAGCAACTCGCGAATTCGGCGGGCACAATATTCCTCATTGTTGACGTCCTCTCCGTCCACAGGCTGGAAAACATTCCAATACTTCTTCTTCGTGAGTGCGCCGTTGAGCTCGATCTCCAAAAAATGCCCCGCTTCGAGCTTTGATATCCCTTTGAAAAGTGTCTGAGGCGCGGGTGTGGCAATAAAGGTAAAGTAGTGCGAGAGTGCCGTCTCGTCCACACCATGCGGTATTGAGGAATCCTCGAGAATAGCTTTTATCTCCGACCCGAACACTAGCCGATTATTTGCGATGGTGTAATAGAGAGGTTTAATGCCGATGCGGTCACGATAGAGGAATAGTTTTTGTTTTTTTGAGTCCCAGAGCGCGATTGCGAACATTCCCTCGAGCTTCTGCACAAATTCGGGACCGTATTCCTCGTACGCATGAATCAATGTCTCGGTATCGCTTCGGGACTTGTATCGATGGCCTGCGGCTTCAAGCGCCGGGCGAAGTTTCGCATGGTTGTACACTTCGCCGTTGAACATAATCCAAACTGTCCCATCCTCATTGCACATTGGCTGGTTGGCGGCGGGTGAAAGGTCGACAATTGCGAGCCGGCGGAATCCGAATCCAAGATTCTTTTGCGGAGAAACGTATGTGCCGTCTGAATCGGGTCCGCGGTGTGCAATCTTCTGCGTCATTCGGCGGAGGAGTGCCTCGTCAACCGATTGGGAGCTTTTGTCGAAATGCAAAACGCCGCAAATGCCGCACATGATCGGAACAATGAAAAATTGAAAGGAAAAAATTAAAAAGCTAAATCTGTGATTGCCAGACTTAGCTTCCACTTTCTAAAGTTACTGCATTTTCGAGTGAGTTTCAAGAAGGCAAAGGTGACCGTCACTTCTCGAGAACGCAAAAGTGACCCTCACTTTGGAAGTGAGGGTCACTTCCCGTCCTTAGCCTTTGATTTTAGATTCTGTTTTATTAGATTAATCACCATGCGCATTGCCATCATATCCGATATTCACGCCAACCTTGAAGCTCTCGAGAAGGCATTTGAGATTATTGACTATAAGAAGATCGACCGTGTGTACTGCCTCGGCGATATTATTGGCTACGGGGCGAATCCGAACGAGTGTGTTGCAGCGCTCTTATCGCGCGGCGTTTCGGCTATCATCGGCAACCACGATAAGGCAGCGCTCGACCTGAGAGTAGCCGCCCAGTTCAACCGGTACGCCAGGGCCGCAGTTGAATGGACGGCAAAGCAGCTCACGCAGGCGAATATCGAATATCTCTCAAATCTTCCGTACACCATTGTTGCTGATGATTGCACATTTGTCCACGCGACACCGGATAAACCGGAGGAGTGGAACTACATCGTGTCCGAGTATGACGCGCAGGAGTTTTTCGAATTTTTTACGACACCGATCTGCTGGGTCGGTCATTCGCACGTCAGCGGTGTGTTTTGTGAGGACATGAAGACGGTTGAAGTGGAGAAAGGAAAGCGCTACATCGTAAACGTGGGAAGCATCGGTCAGCCAAGGAATGGCGACTGGCGCTTGAGCTTTGGAATTTTTGACCTTGATGAGTGGAGGTATGAACACGTTGTGTCCGAATACAACGTGGCGTTGGCGAGGAAAAAAATCGTTGAAGCAGGATTGCCGCCGTACCTTGGAGACAGACTGCTCTCCGGGATGTGATCGCCTGAATTATTGCGCGGCTGCCATCAGCGCGGCTTGAAACGTCTCCTTAGATTGCAGTCCGATCATCTTTTTTACAATCTCCCCGTTCTTATTCACAAAGAATGATGTCGGAATACCCCGGATGCCCCCGAACGCTTTTTCGAGCTCACCGTTGTCAATAACGATTGGGTATGTCAGGTTTGCTCCAACGGCAAAATTACGAACGAGCCCGAGCACATCGGCATCGCGATCGACCGAAATTCCGATGATCTTGACGTTCTTGCCTTTGTACTCATTGTGAAGAGCGATCAAGTCCGGCAATTCCCGCTTGCATGGTCCGCACCAGGTCGCCCAGAAATTAATCAGCACTACATTGTCTTTTGAGAATTCCGTAAATGTAACTTTGTTCCCGCTCTCGTCAGTCCAACTGAAATCTGCGGCCTTCCTTCCTTCATTCTTCTCGACAGAAATTACTTTCGAGACGTTAGCAGCAGTAACTCCCGACGGGGAAGAGTGCTGGGCCGACAGCGATTGCGCTGATGATTGCCCTTCGGGGCTCTTTGAGCAGCCGGATGCGAACAGGAAGGCGACGATAAACAGGGAGAGTGATATTTTCATTTTTCTTTTCGGGATTTTGTATGGTGGAAAGTTGAAGGAGTTTTACCAGGGGCCTTTCTCGCTGAGGAGGGCGACCATTTTTTCTCTCTCGATCATGCTCACCGCTGCGCAGAGCGTATTCTTATGTTTCCATAGCACAACGTTACATTTATCGGGTGTTTGTTCGAAATACCAACCGGTTTTCGCGAGTGACGCTTTGGCGTTTTCCGGCAGGCTGATTCTGGTTCCGTGCATCGCTTCGTTGATGTCGACCTGATACACGTAGAGCAATCCCTCCCCGCCAATTTTGTAAACAACGTGCGCCAGTTTCACACCGTTGAAGCTGGAAAGCACTCCGCCGCACCAATCGCATCCACTGAGAGCAGCGACATCGACTTCAAAAGGAGTGTCCTTCGCCAGATAATCCTTCACGTCTCCCGGGTCATGGCTTATAAACGTCGGCTTCAACACGCCCGCCATCGTAGCGCTGAAATTGTTAATGGACTGGGCAATGATGTTTTTGTCCGCGGAAATTGGGACGGCGTTTTCGCGCTGGAGGAGGGACACTGCTCCCACCGCGACCATGATGAGAGCGACTAACGCAACCGCGGGGTTCAGAAATGCCTCACCAAAGATCACTTCGAGCCAGCTCCGCTGTGAAGATTGACTTTTCTGCACTTCGGTGAGAACAGCATAATATAGTTCACTGGGAACTTCTCTTCGATGAACTGTCGCCCGAACGATTGATTTCGTTATCCGGTCCACTTCATATTCGTTGCGGCACGGAAGGCAGATGTTTGCGTGGTGACTAAATTGATGTTTGAGATCGCTCTGCAAACGGTCGTCCACAGCTTCGCTGATTAGTTCCAAAAACTTTCGACAGTCCACGGCTACATCCTCAGTAGAAATATTTTCATCGATCAATCCTTTCCAACAAATCCCCTTTTTTTTGCATACTCAAACAGTTTTGCATAGAGAAGTTTTCTTCCGCGATGAAGGCGTGAGCGGACTGTCCCCACGGGACACTCGACAAATTCGGCGATCTCTTCATAGGTCAGCCCTTCAATATCGCACAAGATAACGACGGTCCTAAATTCTTCGGGCAACGACTCCAAGGCTTTGGTGACATCATCATCCAACAAATGCCCGAAAAGCTTTTCCTGAAGGTCGTTCGCATCGGCGGAGTTTTCGCGGATGATGTTGTAAAAATTCTGGATGTCGTTGTAATCAACGGTATCGGGTTCCTTCACGGCCTTCCGATAGAGGTTGATATACGTATTCTTCATTATACGGAACAACCACGCCCGGACGTTCGTTCCTTTTTCATACTTGTCCCAAAAGCGGTATGCCTTTAGGAAGGTCTCCTGGAGAAGGTCGCGGGCGTCATCAGCATTGCCGGTCATGCGCAGGGCATAATTATAGAGGATATCCATGTGGGGTATGGCTTCTCGCTCAAACTCTTTGTGGAGGCCTTTGGTCGAGCTGATAATGGCAAGAAAAAATGCGAGCATGATTGAGATGCGAATGGAGAATAATGAGCTGTTATCTTCAAAGTAGGAAAAAACGGAATGACATTCAACCGGTCGATTCGTATATTATGGGCATAATATTTTCTTTGTCATACATCAGGAACAAATCTCCGATGAAAAACTCATCAACTCTCTCGATGGCGTTAGTTTTCCTCGCCGCATGTTCCATAGCCCCAACTTATTCTCCGCGACAACTTCCGGGCAGACTCGACGACGGCAGGACGCTTCTTCCGAACGGCTGGATTCTTTCCCCGGCAGGAACTTCCGTCGATCTCGGCGATCTTCCATTGGGTATGCGCATTTCTCCGGACGGAAAATTTGTCGCTGTCGTGAATAGCGGTCAGGGTAAACAATCCGTTATGATCGTGAATATTCCCGAGCGCCGCATTCTCCAGACTTTGCCGATTCGAAAATCGTGGATGGGTGTTCGTTTCAATCATACAGGTGACAAGGTGTACGTTTCGGCAGGAAATGATAACGCCGTGAACGAGTACGCCTTCACACACGATACGTTGACACTTACTCGTTCGATCGTCCTTGGAAAGAAATATCCGGAAGAAGACATCTCTCCCACCGACATTGAACTAAGCAGCGACGACTCGACCATGTATCTTGTCACAAAGGGCAACAACACTTTGTTTGCAATCGATATCACGAGCGGCACCGTATCGAAAAAAGTTCAATTCTCTCATCCGCTCTATTCATGTCTGTTGGATGAAAAGCGCCGCTCGGTGTACGCGAGTGTATGGGGCGCCGCGCAGGTCGCGGTCATCGATCTAGAATCTTTATCGGTTAAGAGACTAATATCCGTTGGAGACCACCCGAATGAAATGGTCCAGACAAAAGACGGCAAGCGCCTTTTCATCGCCAATGCTAATAATAATTCTGTTTCTGCCATCGATCTTGAGGCACAAAAGGTGCTCGAGACAATTTCTACCTCACTTTCACCCGACGCTCCAAACGGCAGCACACCCAATTCTCTTGCTCTCTCATCGGACGACAAAACACTTTACGTCGCAAACGCCGATAATAATTTTCTTGCGGTCGTCGACATTGAAAAGTTCGGCCAGAGCCGATCCAGAGGATTTATTCCGACCGGGTGGTACCCAACGGTGGTTCGCAGCGTTGATTCGCTCTTGATTGTTGCTAACGGGAAAGGAATGATGTCGAAAGCAAATCCGAAGCATGAGTATATTGCGAGTCTGCTCCAAGGAACTCTTTCGTTCATTACGGCACCGTCCAAAGAGGAGCTTGAAAAATATTCGTCGCAGGTAGTTCAAAATACACCGATGACCCGTTCTTACTCTGTACATGTGTGGGATGGAAATAATCCGATTCCGAAATCCCCCCGGACTTCATCGCCCATCAAACATGTTTTTTATATTATCAAAGAAAACCGAACGTATGACCAGGTGTTTGGCGATCTGCCGCAGGGAAACGGTGATTCTTCACTCTGCCTTTTCGGGAGAGATGTGACGCCGAATCATCATGCACTCGCTGAAGAATTTGCACTCCTCGACAATTATTATGAAGACGCTGAAGTAAGTGCGGACGGCCACAATTGGTCCATGGCTGCCTATGCTTCGGATTTTGTGGAGAAAACATGGCCAACGCTCTACGGCGGCCGCGGAGGAGAGTACGTTTTTGAAAAAGAGGGCATCTCGAGCCCAAGCGCCGGGTACATCTGGGATAACTGCATCCGGCATTCCGTCTCGTTGAGAAATTACGGCGAGTTCATTTATGAGGACGACACGGCGAACGGCAAATCGCGCGTGAAGGCTTCTGGCCTGCTGTCCCGAACATCGCCAAACTATCGGGGATGGGACCTTGAGTATCCGGACGTGAAGCGTGCGGAGGTCTGGATGAAAGAATTTGAGATGTATGAACAAGGTGACTCGCTCACTCAATTTCAGATTATCAAACTGCCGAATGACCACACCGCCGGGACGAAGAAAGGATTGCTCTCTCCGAGGGCGATGGTCGCCGACAATGACCGCGCGCTCGGAATGATCGTCGACCGCATTTCGCATAGCAAGTATTGGAAAGAATCGGCGATATTTGTTCTCGAAGACGACGCCCAGAACGGCCCCGACCACGTGGATGCACATCGATCGATCGCGTTACTCATCAGTGCGTACACGAAACGAAAATCGGTTGACCACACGATGTACTCTACATCCGGAATGCTTCGGACGATGGAATTAATTCTCGGATTGCCTCCCATGAGCCAGTACGATGCGAGCGCCACGCCGATGTTTGCCTCATTTACTTCTTTGCCCGATTTGACGCCGTTCGTCGCACGGGAAAACATCATCGACCTTCATGAGAAGAACGCGCTTGGAGCGTTCGGACAACAGAAAATGGAAGCATTCAATCTTCAGAGAGAAGATGCAGCTCCGGACATCGAATTCAACGAGATCATCTGGAAGTCGGTGAAGGGGGGAGCTTCAGAAATGCCGGCTCCGGTGCGCAGCGCATTTGTTGCTCCTGGCGAACGCGACGACGACGATGATTGAGCGATGCCCCGTCTTCTTTCGATGAACAGGATTCTTCAATCCATAGACCGATCGCTGACGTTTAAACAGGCGCTTTGGTTCGTCCCGGTTTTTCTGGCCCTTCATAATATCGAAGAAGCATTGACGATGCCGCGATGGGTGATGCAAAATCTCCCCTTCATCCAAAGTAATCTACCGTTCGATATTCAGGTTCACTTCACGCCGTCCCAACTGCTCTTGTCGCTCGGTATTGCGACGGTGGTCCCGATCGCTGTAACAATGTTCTGCATCAATGGCGAGAAAAAAAGCAAGAGATTATTCTTTCTCTTCGTGCTCCAGGCGATTATTCTCATCAATGTGTTTGTCCCGCACATTGCAGTTTCTCTTCGGATATTGAACTACAATCCAGGCGTGTTCACTGCAGTCTGCTTTAATCTTCCTTTTTCGTTATATTTATTTCGAAGAGCATACCGGGAAGATTATCTTGCCCGGCGAGAGAATGCGTCTCTATTCCTCGTTGCTTTCTTTGTGTACCCTCCTATCGCGTGGACAATTCACCTTGCGGGCGAATGGATTGCGAAGTGCTTTTGAATATTAAACACGGTTAAGCGTAGCTCGAGGATTGCGAAGCGCCTTGAACTTGCACCGCGAAAGAGGTATTTTTCTGCGGACCAACAGACGGAGAGGGAAATCGTTATGACTACATTCGTTGATGTGCGGAAGCCGTTGCGGAAAGTGAACAATAAAGACGTTACCATTCACACTATTCGAAAATACATTGTTGGTGTGGAAGAAGAAATTCCTCTGCTCGACGGGAAACGCAGACCGTACATCAACCTGGACAATGCCGCCAGCACGCCTACCATTTCTCTCATCACCGAGAAAGTCAACGAGTTCCTGAAATGGTACAGCAACGTTCACCGCGGGACGGGCTTCAAGTCGAAATTATCTTCGAGGGTATTCGAGGAGGCGCGGGATACGATTGCCCAATTTGTTCATGCCGACCTCTCCGACAGCGTCGTACTGTTCTGCAAGAACACAACGGAGGCCATCAATAAGCTGGCAAACAGATTTTCGTTTCAGCTCGGCGACGTTGTTCTTACATCGGTTATGGAGCACCATTCCAACGAACTGCCGTGGCGGAAGGTCGCTCATGTAGTACATATCGATGTAACGCCAGACGGACGTATTGACGAAAACGATTTCAGGGAAAAAATCTCCCGGTTCGGCTCAAAAATAAAACTCATCGCCGTCAGCGGCGCATCGAATGTTACAGGATTCATCAATCCCGTTCATACGTACGCACGATGGGCGCACGCCATCGGTGCACAGATCATGGTCGATGCCGCTCAACTTGTGCCGCATCGGCCGATCGACATGAAGATGAAAGGAGACCCCGAACATCTTGACTATATCGCCTTCTCGGCTCATAAGATGTACGCGCCGTTTGGTGTCGGCGTATTGGTCGGATGCCGGAAGACGTTTGAGGAAGGGGATCCTGAGTACGTCGGCGGGGGAACGGTGGATATCGTCAATTTGGAAAATGCTTATTGGGCAGACTTGCCCGACAAGGAGGAAGCCGGCACGCCCGACATCGTGGGTGCCGTCGCGCTCGCGCAGGCCATTCGGGTGATCGAACAAATTGGATGGGATGACATCATCGACCATGAATCCTCGTTGACGCATTACGCCCTGGAACGACTCAAGAAAATTCCTGGCGTGACTTTGTACGGGGACAAAGAACTCGCCACCGTAGCCGATAGACTCGGCGTGATCACGTTCAACATCAAGGACCTTAACCATGCGCTCGTTGCCTCTATCCTGAGCTACGAATGGGGCATCGGGACGCGCAACGGTTGTTTCTGTGCGCACCCGTACGTGAAATGTCTGTTGGAGGTCAGCGAAACGGAAGCGAAAGATATGGAAACACGCATTCTTGCGCGTGACCGTTCAACGCTTCCGGGCTTCGTGCGCGCAAGTTTCGGCATCTATAATACGAAGGAAGAAGTGGATGCCCTGTGCGAGGCGCTTTCTGCGATAGCGCAAGGAAAGTACCGCGATGGTTATCTCTTGAACAAAGAGCGTGGCGAGTTCTATCGCACCGACGTTGCCGATGAGTTTGAAAAGTATTTTTCGCTTTGATTGAGTAAACCACGAAGGCACGGAGAATGAACGAGTCCCATTTCCAAAAAGAAATATTGTATTTTTCAATAACTAATTCACCGCAAAGGTCGCCAAGGACGCAAAGATTTCTTAGTATTTCTATGAAAACTTCTTTGCGACCTTAGCGTCCTCTGCGGTTATGATACAAATTTAATATTAGAATCAGCACTAGATAGTTTTTCGTCTCACCCCTGGCATCTCACCACCTACTTCCGACCATCCCTATGGATCCCAAAAAACTCTCCTTATCCACCAAAGCAATCCACGGGAAAAAACTATATCCGTACAAAGGGCCCGTATCGCTTCCCATTTATCAAACGTCTACATACCGATTCGATAACTCGGACGACGCGGTCCGGTACGCAAATGGCGATACCTCGGTCTACGTCTACTCTCGCTACCATAATCCGACGGTGCACGACGTTGAAGAAAAGATCGCCTTGATGGAAGATGGCGAAGCGGCGGCTCTGTTTGCTTCCGGGATGGCGGCAATCTCCACGGCAGTGATGACGTTTGTCCATGCCGGAGAAGAAATCGTCAGCACGCCCGCATTGTACGGCGGCACGTACCGATTCTTCCGCGATACACTCCCCGGCAGCAACATTGCAGTACAGTATGTCGATCCGGATAATCTGGCTGGGCTGGATAGACTCATTACGAAGAAAACGAAGCTGGTCTATTTGGAGACTCCGACAAATCCGACGCTGGGCCTCGTCGATATCGCACAAGTCGTTGCTCGCGTGAAGAAAGCCGAAAAGAAATTCCATACACGCATCATAACGATGATCGACAATACATTTGCCTCCTGCCTCAATCAAATGCCATTCCGCTTTGGCGTCGATATCATAATGGAGAGCGCAACAAAATATTTGGGCGGACACAGCGATATTCTGGCCGGGGTTGTAATTAGCACACAGCCGATCATCGACAAGGTCAAAACGACGGCGAAATACCTGGGGGGATGTGCCGATCCGTTCATGGCATATTTGCTCTTCAGAAGTCTAAAGACGTTCGAACTGCGTGTTGAGCGGCAGAATAAGAATGCGTTTTTGCTAGCACAGCTTCTGGAAAAACATCCTAAGGTCCAGCGCGTAATGTATCCGGGGCTGAAATCTCATCCTCACCACGCGCTCGCGAAAAAACAGATGAATGGGTTTGGCGGAATGGTGACGATTGAGGTCCGCGGTGGAGTAAAAGCGGCGGTCAAGGTATGCGACTCCTTCAACGTGGCTGTCAACGCCATGTCCCTCGGCGGTGTCGAAACGCTCGTGAGCATCCCGGTCTATTCATCGCACGTGAAGATGTCCGAAGCAGAGTTGAAGCGGCACGGTGTGACGCCGGGAATGATCCGCGTTTCCGTCGGCGTCGAGGGGATCGAGGATCTCATCGCAGACTTCGAACAAGCGTTGAAGAAAATTTAGGTTTGAACCGCCAAGACGCCAAGGGGGGGAATATGGAAGAACCAAGTAAAGAGCTTGATCTTCTAGCTCATGAAGTTATCGGAGCCGCAATCGAAGAAGGTTTGAGATAAACCGCCAAGACGCCAAGATCGCCAAGGGGGGAATATGGAAGAACCAAGCAGAGAGCTTGATCTTCTTGCTCATGAAGTCATCGGAGCCGCAATTGTGGTTCATCGCTTAATCGGCCCGGGGTATTTAAAATCCGTGTACGAGGAAGCACTCTCGGTTGAACTGAACCTGCGCAACATCCCCTTCACTCGACAAGTTTTCATCGGTGTGAAATACAAAGACCATGCTGTGGGCGAAGGAAGATTGGATTTTCTGGTCGGTGGCAAGCTCGTAGTTGACCTCAAAGCCGTTGATACGTTAGCTCCCATTCATACTGCTCAGGTATTATCGTATCTGAAGGCGACAGGTAAACGGCTCGGCCTGCTGATAAATTTCAATACTTCGATTCTTAAGAACGGACTAAAGCGAATCGTTCTTTCTTAATTCTTGGCGTCCTTTGCGACTTGTCACGAAGTGATGCCTTTCCAAAGGAACCCTTTGGGTTGGCAGCGGTTCAATTTCCTCGCTGGAATTCCTGCCGGATTTTTTTTATATTGTTCCACTCAAACGCAGGCCAATGACGTTCACCCCATCCTACATACCATTATTTGCCTCCGGCGAGTTTCATCAGCGACTGCAAGAGTTGGAAGCGATGCTGGAGTCGTGCAGGGTATGCCCGCATGACTGCGGCAACAATCGGGTCAACAACGAACTGGCCAGATGTTACTCCGGGTACCTTCCGGTTGTCTCGTCCTATTGTCAGCATTTTGGGGAAGAGCCTGCGTTGGGAGGATCCCGGGGGGTCGGAAATATTTTTCTCGGCAACTGTAATTTGCGATGCGTCTATTGCCAGAATTTCCAGATCAGCCAGAATTGGAAAATAGAACGGATGAATGAGGTGTCATTCGAGCGCATGGCTGAAATGATGCTCGAACTCCAAGGGAAAGGGGTCCATGCCATCGGATTTGTATCGCCGACGCATTTCGTCCCGCAAATTGTCCGTGCGCTCTCGATCGCGATCCCGCGTGGACTGAATCTCCCGCTTATCTATAATACTAACGCCTACGACTCTGTGGATGTCCTTAGGTTGCTGGAGGGTATTATCGATATTTATCTTCCCGACCTGAAGTATAGCGATGATGATTTCGGCTACAAATATTCCAAAGTGAAAATGTACACGGGAATTTCGCGCGCTGCTATCCGCGAGATGCACCGCCAGGTTGGGAGCGATGTGGTGTATGGCGACGACGGCGTGGTGAAGCGGGGCCTCATTATCCGCCACCTCGTGCTACCGAATGACCTTGCATCGTCCGAAGATACGCTTCATTGGATAGCGAAAGAGCTGGACAATCGTGTGACACTTAGCGTTATGTCGCAGTACTATCCAACGCATAAGGCCGTGACGACTGAATTGCTCGACCGCGGCATCCGAGAAAGCGAATACGATAAAGTGCTCCGGTTGCTTGAAAAGTACGGTTTTGAAAATGGCTGGATGCAGGATTTTGAAAGCCATGATTACTACAGGCCTGATTTCAAAGATAGGATAGAGCCGTTTAAGGTAGAAGTATAAGGGATGAGGGAAGAGGGACAAGATAATTACCTGAAGTGGAAACGCCGTCCGTGCGAATGAAGGGGCATAAAGGAGAACAGAGTATGGGACTGCTGACTGAGAAACAAGTTGTTGCCCAATTGAAAGCGGCAAAGAGCTGGGCACGAATCGGTGACGAAATCCGAAGAACATTTGTGTACGAGGATTTTGTGCGGGCGATGGGATTTGTCCAATCAGTTGCACTTCTCGCGGAGAAAATGAACCATCACCCCGACATTGACATCCGATGGAACAAAGTCATTCTGGCACTCTCAACTCATAGTGCCGGCGGTTTGACGGAAAAGGATTTTGCGCTGGCAAAACAGATTAATGCTCTCCCGTAGATGAAATCGTATCATTATTATTCCACACAACAGTAATTTTTATGGCAAGTGAAGAACGCATCAAAGCATTGAAAGAATTCCTTGCGAAAGATCCGGACGATTCTTTTTCCCGGTACGCCCTCGCTTTGGAATACAACGGGATGGGCGAATCGGAAAGCGCGATCTCCTCGTTAAAGGAGCTTCTGCAGCGCGACCCCAAATACATCGCCGCGTATCAGCAGTTGGGACAGATCTATTGCAAGCTCAATAAAACGAGAGACGCAAAAAGATTCTACCGGAAGGGGATCGAAGTAGCGGAAGAGGCGAACGATATCCATGCAAAGCAGGAGATGGAAGAGGAGTTGGAAGAGATTGAGGATGAATGGTGAGAGCAATAAAGAATTAGGAATTATGAATTAAGAATTGGAAACCTCGGACCTGGGACCTCGGACCTGGGACTTTGGACCTCGGGCTACGAACTAAGGACTACATGAAGCTTCCTAAAGAAGAACTGCTCCAGATTTTCAGACAAACAAATGCACTCCTCGACGGACATTTCTTGCTCACGTCCGGGTTGCATAGCCCTCACTACTTTCAATGCGCCAAAGTACTTCAATATCCGAAGTACTTGCATCTGTTCGCGGGGGAGTTGGCGAAGCATTTTGAGTACAGCGAAATTGAGCTGGTCATCTCTCCTGCCGTTGGCGGGGTTGTAGTCGGTACTGAAGTCGGCAGGATGCTCGATGTGCGCACGATTTTTGCAGAGCGGGAGAACGGGGTCATGAGTTTGCGTCGCGGGTTTGAAATGAAAAAAGGGGAGCGTGTGCTTGTTGTGGAAGACGTCGTCACAACCGGCGGCTCGGTGAATGAAATAATTGAACTCGCGAAGAAAGCGGACGCCACGCTTGCAGGCGTCGGATTCATCGTCGACCGGAGCAACGGCAAGACGAAATTCAATGCGAAAACATTTTCGGCCCTTCTAATGGACGTGATAACCTACACGCCTGACACGTGCCCTCTCTGCAAAGACGGATCTCTGGCCGTAAAACCGGGGAGCAGGGGATTGTAAAAAGGAATTGTCCGTGAAATCTCTTCTCAGAATTCTCAGCGACACACTACTGCAAAGGGCCGAATCAACTCTCGGCAGAGGATTGCTATTCCACGCTGTGGCCGGTTTGATGCTCTTCATCCTGGTGCTTATCCTCGGCAAGATTTTCAAATTCCTGCTCAATACTGTCGGTCGAAAGGTCATCACCAAAACGGAAAGCGATCTAGACGATAAGATCCTTGCGATCGTTCTTGATCGTGTTATGTCGATTGCAGCTATCTCCGGCATGTATTTCGGCCTCCGGGAGTTGAGCGAGGGACTAACTGCGGCCAACACGACATTTTTCAAGTTCCTGGAATATTCCAACGCTGCCCTTTATGTGCTGATGGCGGTCGTGCTCACCGCTCTCGGCATTAGAATCTCTGATACATTGATACGCCACGCGCTCCACTCGGTCGCTGAAAAGGAGTCGTCGAATTTCGATCAGGCATTTGCGCCGTTGGTGAACCGCCTCGTGAACATTCTTGTGGCCGTGGTCGCGGTGATGATCGTGTTCGATCATTTCGGCCAGAACGTCTCGAGCCTTCTCGCCCTCCTCAGCGTCGGTTCACTCGCCATCGGCCTGGCTGCACAGGACACAATTTCGAATATGATCTCGGGATTTGTTATCATGTTCGATCGCCCCTTCCGAATCGGCGACCGCGTGAAGATTCCGACAGGTGAAGAAGGAGATGTGTACGAGATAGGAATGCGCAGTACAAAGATTCTGGATTTTGATAATAATCTTGTAATCGTTCCGAATAGCGAACTTCTCAAAACGCGTATTGTGAATTATTCCTTTCCTGTCTCGGTTGTGCGCGTTACCGTTGAAGTGAATGTTGCCTACGGTTCGGACGTCACGAAAGTGAAGAAGATCTTGCTGGACCATGCCCGTGCACATCCGGATGTTTTGAAAACACCTGCGTCCGAAGTCTATCTCATGAAGTTGGGGGAGAATGCGCTTCAGTTCAAACTATTCTGCAGGGTTGCCTCGTTCAAGCAGCAGTTCGCGACCGCCGAAAAGCTTCGCATCGAAATCTATGAGGCGTTCAACGAGGCAAAGATCGAGATTGCGCTGCCACAGCAGATTGTCCACGTGAGAGAAAGAAAACGGTGATGCACTTCGAGCTTCTTCGGCGGGAAAAAATATTCAACGGCCGGATTGTCAATCTGGTCGTTGACCACGTTAAATATAGTTCTGGAAACGAAGCAGCGCGAGAGATCATCCAGCATCCGGGGGGCTGCGTCGTGCTCGCACTATTCGATAACAATGACATTCTCCTGGTGAAGCAGTACCGCTATCCCATTGGCGGAGATGTGATAGAGCTTCCGGCCGGCAAGCTCGATGCAAATGAAGATCCACAACATTGCGCCGAGCGGGAGCTGCGGGAGGAAACCGGCTACGTTGCGAACCGTTGGACAGAATTGACAGCAATTATGACGACGCCCGGTTTCTGCGACGAACGGTTGCACATCTACATGGCGCAAGATCTCTCGATGTCTCCACACGGACAAACGTTGGAAGAAGGAGAACAGACGATTAAACTCAGTCGCGTGCCACTCGTCGAAGCAATTGCGATGGTCGAGAGGGAAGAGATTGTGGACGGAAAGTCTATTGTGGGGATTTTGATGGGGGAACGACAACTAAGTGGGTAAATTCATAAATATGATGACGTATTATATGCTTGACAATATTCAGTTTTTAGTGTACAATACTGGCGTATATAGCGGAGAATATATGCC
>JAGVPT010000016.1 GCA_020052095.1 Bacteroidota bacterium
AAAAGGTAGGTTACATTCTTTTGACTATTTCTTATAATTGTATCGCTTTTGCTATACTTAATCAACATTATTGATTTTATTCACGCAGGATTCAGGTTCTACATTCTTTACTCCAAAACATTTGACCGCTATTACCGCGGCTTTTCAGAAAACCCTACGCGGCGGCTCACTTTTCACAATTCGATTGAGAAGGGATTCACTGCTCGATTCCGTCCGTGGAAATTGGTTTTCACGCAAGAATTTCCAACCAAACATGCGGCTCAACAAGCTGAACGCAAAGTAAAATCATGGAAGAGTATAACGATGATCGAAAAGCTCTTGCGTGGTGAAATCTTCCATTAGTATTCGGCTGTTATCCCGACGAAGTCGGGATGTAGGTTCGAGCTCTACTCGTGGAGCAAAAACGAAGCCCCGGACGTAAGTCTGGGGCTTTGTCGCTTGTCGGGTGGGTTGTCCCGCCAACGGCGGGACTCGCGGAGCAATACACCCTGAAGTAATGAACTTGTTACTTCAGGGTTTACTATTTTAGACTATTTCAATCATGGACTACCGTCTGCACGAAATTTAAACTCCATATCTTCAACTTTTTCTTCCCTTTATGCATTTAAAAAGAGTTCAAGCAGCGATAGATATGTTTGACGTCGTATCACAATCTCAACTATTGACGTTCAAGTCAAGCCAGGCTTAAACGAAGAGCCCCGCCGATACTTCGGTGGGGCTCTTGCTGATTCCTCACATCCGTTGTCCTCTCTACCTCATCAGAGTCATCTTGCGGACTTGTCGGAAGCTCTCCCCTGCCTTATCCAACGCAACTGCCTCCAGTTTGTAGAAGTATGTCCCGCTTGGTACCGAAGCACTCCATATTACATTGTAGAATCCCGGCTCATGGTTTGTATTAACGAGGATTTCAATACTTTGACCAAGGATATTAAAAACCTCCAATCGGACCATACTCTTGAAACGAATGGAATAGTGAATAATGGTAGAGGGATTGAATGGATTTGGATAGTTCTGTTCAAGCCGGGATTCCTGAGGAATACCGGACGAGTTAGTCCAAACCCCCGTTTGCATAACCGTTGTGAACGATCTAATCGCCGAGAACGGGCTGGTTCCAGCGCTGTTCGAAGCATTGACTCGCCAAAAGTAGGTGGTTAATTTTTGCAATCCCGAAACAGTCACAGAAGTTCCAGTGATATTGACAGAATCCAGCACCAGCGTCGCGAAATCGTTTGTTTTAGAAACCTGGAGCCGATAGGATGTTGCTCCTGTTGAAATATTCCATGATAGCGGTAGTGTCGTCGCTACTCCTGTTGCACCATCAGATGGAGCATTCAGCACAGGAATCGGTGGACTGGCAACGATGGTAACACTGCCATTTTTTGTAGTTGCTGTTGGTATGCCTTCGTTGAATTTGAAAGTGACAAATTTCAACGGAGACGAGGCACCTGTCGAAGAAGCGACGGATCTCAGCCGCATCTTCAAAAGTGTTCCGCTACCAAGCAATCGAGTTGATCCGGCTGCTGCCACACGCAATGTATCCAACGTGTCCTTATAGATGACAGAGAACCCGGAACTAAGGGTACCCGTTGTTGGCATCGATAGCACTCGTATAACCGTTGAATCGTACACAATTCTTCCTTCGTAGGATAATACAGTATCGCCTGTCACATTCCCAACGACGATCGGCACATCAATAGTATCGACAAGCCTCATGCTTGTGTCGGGAATGCTTACATTGAAATCGTTTATCACGAGAGATCCTGAGGATCCGGAAAATCCGAAGGAGTCAACCACGCTCACAGTAATAATCCCTCGCTTCAGCGCCGTGAGCAAGCCGGTATTGTTTATAGAGGCTATGGTTAGATTGCTCGTACTCCACTGATACGGCGGTTTCCCTCCACTGGTCACACTGAATCGAAGCGTATCCCCAACCGTGCGGACTGCTGTGCTCGGCGCAACGACGACAATGGGAGCCGTCAACGGAGTGAACGTACCGTTCACGGTATTCGCATTGAGGTTTTCATTGAACAGAACACTAGACAATGCGATCGGTGTGGATCCGGAAGCACCAGGTTGAACCTTGAACTTCACAAACGCGAGAACACCCGATCCGCTGAGTGTATCGGAACCTGCGAGGGCTATATCGACTCGACCGGAGGTTATATTGAATGTGGGCGATGCCCATGAAGCTGTCTTTGAGTTTTCTTTAAGAACATCGACGGCCTGTAACACATTCGCATTGTAGGTAAGCGTTAACTGCGAAGAAATGATCTTCAATCCGGTAACGTCAGACAGGTAGATCGGTAGGTTGAACTTCAAGGTTTGTGTGTACGATGTATCGTGAACCGAGACGGTCAGGCTTTTCGCCTGGGCAGGATAGATGGCGAACAGCGCAGAAGAATCCTGAAGACCGTGCGAGTCCTTTATCACAACCTTGGACTGTCCGGACGCCAAAGCCTTGAACTTGCCGCTTCCATTTACCTTTCCAATTGTAGTATCTGGTGTCGACCAGGTGATCGGCAACGTAAAATCGCCGGTGTAAGAGAATTGAAGTGAATCCCCTACAACAAGACTCGATGGATTCTTTGGAAGTATCTGAATCGCAAGAACCCGCACCTTTCCGTTCACAAGAGTCACCGGGGGATTGCCTTCGTTCAACGAAGCAGAGGCAAAGCTCACTGTGGTTTGTGTTCCGGGAGCTCCGATGACTGCAGCTTTAAGGTAGAAGAGAACGCCACTGCCTGCCAGGATAGACGAACCGGCGAAACTGAAACTCCCGGAAGTCGCATTGAACGCAGTTGCTACTCCGTCCAACAGTGTGCCGATGGTTTGCACACCGAAGACATTGACCACGCTCGAGTTATACGAGAACGACATCTGACCGGAGTAGACGCTATCCGTAGTCGTTAGAGCTCCGACCGTTATCGGGATGAGTAGCGTATCTCCTCTCCGTGCAGTCGTGTCGGCGATGGTCAGAAGCTTGTTCTGCGCCATCGTGGACGCTGCAAACATTCCAACCATCACTACTGCCCGGACAAGAATCATTATTGGCTTATTGAGCATATAGGTCCTCAATTGGAATTCATGATGATAGAATCAGTTCATTAGTCATCACAAATACCCTATTTGAGAAGTAGCATACGATTGATCGCGGCAAATGACTGATTGTCATTTGTTTTGACCTGGACCCGATAGAAATACACTCCGCTCGCCACGCTCTTCCCCGTGGCATCCTGTCCATTCCATGTCAGCATGTAGTATCCTGCTTTCTGTTCCTGATTCATCAACTCCGCGATTTCCTTTCCGAGAATATCGTACACTTTCAAACTGACAGCGCCCGCGACCGGCAACTGATAATCGATATTTGTTGTCGGATTGAACGGATTTGGATAATTTTGAGACAATGCAAATTGAGTGGGTATACCCTTGAGGATCAGCATATCGATTTTGACATCACTCACCGAAGGCGTAAGATTTGTTTCGTTCAAAACAAAGCGGGACACATGGAGGGCAGTTGACCAATTCTTCTTAATGCCATTCTTTGCTTTGAACGTGAGTATTAGCAGATCTCCTTCCTCTGTCACCGGAGTTGTCCCTGCAATGGCAACTGACACAGCATTTTCTATTACATTGCTGAACGACGTGAGACTGTCTGAGATGCTGGATTTAGATAGAGAGACGAAACTAATTTCTTTTGTATCAAATTCTACCTTTAGTTCTGATCCGTAAACAGGCGTTTTCCCGTTAAGATGCATCACAAGTTCAAACTCGTCCGCAGATTTGCCTGCCCGCGGCTTGAATTCGTATGAAGACGCAATATTCGCCTCCGTCGAATGCTTGCCAAGTCCCGGGAACCCGGTGATGATACCCACGACATACCGCAAAATGTATGATGCATCGAGGGCGGACACTGTTCCATCACTGCTTACATCGGCAGCAGTCAGCTGTGTTGGTGTCAATGTAATCAGCGACACGAGGTATTGGAGAATCAACGAAGCATCGAACGCCGTAATTGAACCATTACTGCTCACATCACCAAGAAGAACGCCGGAACGAGATGTCGAGAATGGTTTATAAAGCACTGCTCCCGGATTAATCCCAATCCTGTTTCCGAGTCCCGAAACGTTTTGGTCTGATCCCTGATTGACAAGCGGACCTGACGCATCGCCCCAATAATTGAACCTCGCGTCCACAGTGCTTGATGTAGAATTATTCAGGCCGTAGGTGCTATTGTCATGGAAATTGCTCTTGGAGATGATAGGATTTGAGGATCCCCACAAGTAAATTCCGGTTGGATTGTGATGGATTTCGTTCCCTGTTAAAAGTGGATTCGAATTATACATTTGCACACCGTTATTGCTGCTGAATGATAAAAAGCTCGTATCGACCGGGGCGTTGTTGCTATAAAGGTACAGGTTTCCATTGCCAGTCGAACCTCCATAGCGAATAATCGTTTGCAGCAGATGCGAACTGTTGTTGTTGCTTCCGTAGAGGTAGACCATATCCCAATCGCCTGGTCCGGGAAGCGTAGTGCTCGTATCTGCGTTGGAGTCGCCTCCGTACGAGTCATCCTTCCAGGAAGTGAAGACAATCTTCTTGTTGGTCGTGCCTTCAGACTTGATGACGCCGTCTACTTCAAATCGACCGTTCCCATACTCTTTTGGAAATTTGATAATCGTCCCCGGTGCTATCGTTAGCGTGGTCCCGCTCTCAACAAGCGCATCACCTCTGACGGCAACGAGTTTAGAAGTATCAGTGTACGGGAACGAAAGCCCAAGACGACCATAGATGGTCCCTTGAGTGATGAGCACATTGTTGAATTTGTTTCCTGCAATGTATCCGCCCTGATAGTAGTTCCCGGCTGCATTGCTTGTGCCATCGAGCGAAATCTGTCCTATCACTCCATAGGGGTATCGATTACCTGTTACGGAGTCATCCACCAAATGGGCGCGCGACGAGGCAATACCGATAAGTCCATTATTGCGGACTTTGTTGCCGGCAATAATCAGCAACGTATCGTAGGCGTCGTTTTTTCCGAGAATGTACATTCCGTGATCGCCATTGTTGCTGACCGTGTTTCCTACTATGGAAAGCGGCACAGAATTGTTCTGAATGTAGAGACCGGTATATTTACTGTTCGCAATCACAGAATTGGAAATGAGCGTGACCTTCGCGTTGCCTTCTGCAAAAACGCCATAGTACTTGTTGGCAATCACGCGGCTATTGCGCAGCGTCAGGTTAGTTGCTGTATTGCCGCCCAAGTAGATACCATTGTGAGCGCAACTATCTATAGTGGTGCTGTCGATTGTGAGAGCAGTATTGCTCACATAAATTCCATACGTAGACGAACGACGGATGAGGTTATTAGAGAACGTCAGCCCTCCCAGGTTCGATTCATAATAGATAGTTCCGTTGCCATAGTAGCCGCCATATTTGAATTGACAGTTTCGAATGACAGATGCCCCTGCACCGTTTCTTAGGTACATCGCATCCCAATCGCCCAGCGAAAGTCCGAACTCCGTTGATCCAGCAGTCTTTCCACCAACCGTACTATCACGCCATGATGTGAAAATGATTGGGTTGGCAGGAGTTCCGTTCGCCAACATCGTCCCATACACATTGAACTGCTTCGGATCGTTATAGTTCGGCGGGAACATCTGAAACTTCACGATAACGCCTGGTTGTATGACCAACGTTGCCCCACCGGCGATCTGGATATGCTCAATTACAACATAGGTATGTGAGGTGATTGAATCAGGAAATGCGTTTTTCAACGTGTCCGAAAGAGGTGCATACGAGGATCCCGCAACCGCGATGGCGTTGTTGAACCGATTGCCGTTGAATCTGTTGCCATCGACATTATTGTTATCGGTGTAGATATTCCCTAAGTGGCCAAGCACCCCGATAGGATACCGATTTCGAACAAACTTGTTGTCGACAAATCTTGCGGCAGAACTAAAGACTCCTTCGTAGGAATTGTCGCTAAACATATTTCCGATAAACTGCACATTAAGAGCTGAAACCGTTGGACTATTTGTATACACGCCGTGACCGTTGTTGTTGACAATGGTATTGCCATTGAACACTTGTGTAATAGTCCCGTTGCCAATTTGGATTCCGGTACCATTATTTCTGCGAATAGTGCAGTTTGTCACCTCACGATATGTGGAATTGGATGAGGCATAGAGTCCGATGTTGCCATTATCCTGGATTACGCTGTTCCGAATCGAAACGTCTGCTCGTGGACTGCTGCCATCTATATACATGCCAAACGAACCGTTGGTATCGATAGCACAGTTGGTGAAGGTCACGAGCGAATTCCCGATATACGAACCGTAGTTACTCGATCGTCGCAAGACCACACTGTCGATGGGTGAAATAATATTGGCACTGTTCAACCATAAATTCCCATAACCGTTCATTCCTCCGAACTTGAAAATGCAATTTCGTATTACGGAATTCACCGCGCCTGCACCATCAACACGGACGTATTGCCAATCACCCGGGGCAGGAGCATTCGTGTCGGCTGTCGCGCTCGTTTTCCCGCCGTAGGAATTATCGCGCCACGAAGTGAAAACGATTGGACTGGCCTTCGTCCCATTCGCGATCAGTCTGCCGTAGACATTGAAATATAGTCCCGATGTCATTTTGATGATAACGCCAGGCTGAATGACAAGCGTCTGACCAGACAGCACGCCTTGACCGGAATTATTGTCCACCAAAGCGTATGTGCCGGATGTGACACCTGCCGGAAATTGGGTTTTCAGCGTATCTGAGAGGCTTTCTTCATATCGGTTAATTCTCAATGCGAGAGCATTGTTAAATTTGTTTCCGGTGATTGTATTGCCCGTATAGGTTGAGTTCACACGACCGATGAGTGCAATTGGATAACGATTGCCTGTGATGATATTGTTCGTGATGAGAGCACGCGAGGTTACAATTCCGTCATCAAGGTTGTTGAGCACCGTATCCGCCGTGATGTGAACAGTGTCGTCCAGATTAAACGTCCAGAGACCACCGGCAGTATTATTGCTGAACCGGCTGTTGGAAAATGTCTGCGGTCCAGAAGCAGCCCAATTGTAGATTCCCCAACCATTGTTATTCGTGACGGTACAGCTATCAAGCAAAACGACGGTTGCCTTAGATCCCGTTCCACCATCGACGTGGATTCCATTTGAACCATTGTTGGCAACAGTTGTTTTGCGAATGGTAAGCTTCGATGTTCCATCCGCCCAAATCCCGATATTTGCATTGCCAGAAATCGAAGAATTTGAAATCGTTGAGGTGGTATTGCTCATATAAATTCCGCGATATCCATTGCCTCCAATAGTTGAATTGGAAACATTTGAACTCGAATTTGTAAAATAAAGTCCATAATTGCCGCTGTTGGCACTGTAAAGATATGATAATTGAGGATTCACATTTTGAATGAGAATGTTTCCATAGCTGCCGGAGCCGCCAAATTTCAAGACACAGTAGCTCAGATTGCTGCTGTTGTTTTGCCCAGCTGAGAGGTAAAGCATATCCCAATCATTCGGATTCGGTCCCGTCGCAATACCGTCACCGTTGGAATCTCCACCGTACCCATCATCTTTATCTGAGGTAAAAACAATAAGACTATCTGACATTCCATTGGCCACGATGGCTCCATTTACCGTGAGACGAACGCCTGGAGCAAACTTTATAATTGTTCCCGCAGCAATCGTAAGAACAAAAGTATTATTAACGGCGATGCTGTTCTTCACCCAATAGACCGAGCTTGCTAGCCAAGTTGTATTTGAGGCGATGTTCGCTGTGATTTGAATTACCGGAAGCGGGGCACCTTGAATACTCCATGGTTGAAAATCGACATAATCACTGACGAGATTTCCCAATCCGGTCGGGTTGGAGCTTGGATGATAGGGACCTTGAGCACTACCCCAGTAATTGTGCTCAGCTTTCACAGTGGATGTGCTCGTATTTCTGAATCCCCACGCTGTGTTCGTAGCAATTGTATTGCCGTTGATCGTAGGCTGTGTTGACCCAACTCCGGTAAACTGAATTCCAGTTGCATTTTTCCGGATGTTATTGTTTTGCACGGTCGGAAAAGCATTGTTGTCGATGAAGATACCGATTCCGTTTGTGTCAATCACACTGTTCGTAATTGTTGCAGAAGAAGCATTGACCGATACACGGACGCCGCCCGTCGTATTGTTTGTGATCGTACAGGAGTCAACCACAAAATTCGAAAGCAAATCGCTGAAGACGCCGAATCCGCCGTTGTGATCAAATGTCGATTGTGAAATACGAGGCGAAGAAGCGCGAGCGTTGATGCCGTTCGTCGAATTGTAGCGAAATGTGGAGTTGCTGATGTTGATGCTGTATGCACCTGTAATGTAGAACAACCCAGAAGCATCTGGGCCAGCACCCGCGTATTCGACGATGCAATAGTTGAATACTGAGCCAACATTGGTCGTCGCTTGAAATTCCATCCCGTTCCAGTCGCCCGGTGCCGGAGATCCAGCGCTCGAGGTGAATTTGATGGGATTAGCCTGTGTTGCATTCGCAACAATCTTCCCTGCGACATAGAGAGCTGTGCCGGCATTAAACTTGATAACGACTCCGGGATCGATAGTCAAAGTTTTTCCTGCATTAACAGTCACACTTCCGGTGACTGTAATTGGGCTGCCTCCAATGGTCCATGTTGTGTCGGAAGTGATGACTCCCGAGACCGTTTGTGCACCAGCGAAGCTCGCCATTATCACAATTGACAAAATGGAAACAAATGTACGCATGCCCGTACTCCTTATCAGAGTTGATGTTGTGTGTTACTATGGATCAAATTGAAACGTAAATTCTAATATCCATGCGAAAAAACCTTGTTAGTAACTCAAGTTGACCGTTTATTAGAAAACTCTTGAAAAAGTGGCTGCCAATGATACATTACAGGCTTAAGAAATTGTACGCACATGTCTCAAAGGCAGCCA
>JAGVPT010000229.1 GCA_020052095.1 Bacteroidota bacterium
CAGACAAAAAGAGGGCACTCTTTGAACAATCTCGTTTCAAAAAATTCTCGAAAATGATTTTTCTACTAATACTCTTGGTTTTTTCAACAGCCTGCTAGACCAAAATGTAATCTTTGAGCCATCAGCAGAGTAGTGCGGTTCACGGTTATCGCTACCATAGACCGCTTTAAGAGTGTCGAGCGGCAATAAGCTGACAAAATCAAATCGGACAAATCTTGTCCAAATACTGGTCGGGCTCGTACCAATCACTCCAATAAGAATTCTCCCATTTGGATGCCAACTCGGAAAAGCCCCGCCGAAAAGAGCGCGCCTCATAGTGCCGTCATTTCTCATTACCCAAATTCCACCTGGTCCGCTTGAATCAGTAAGAGATCTATCATACGCAATCCACTGCCCATCAGGGCTCCAGGCGGGGAAGAAGTTACTTCCATCTGTTGTCAGTTGAACCAGTGTTGTTGTGTCGAACGAAACTCCTGTAAAACGCATCTTGAAGATTTGAGTCCCCACATTAAATGCAATCCATTGGCCGTCGGCCGACCACACTGGATTTAGCAGAGTGTGGGGAAAAATTCTTCGCATATTTGTTCCGTCACGGTTGATGAGCCAGAATCCGCTAGAATCGCGGTTAAATTCCTGCATTCCCCAACATTGCTCACCATAGGGGTAATTGATTTTTCGTAAAGGCGTATGGTTAAATCCAATGAACTGCTCACTCGGATGCCAGATGGGGCTGTTGTATGGAGGTTCGGGAACAATGCCAGGATCGATTCCGCCGCATGGTGGTTTACCGCCATCAACAGGGTTGTCCTTATGGCACGAAAGCGAAAGAAGGATTATGATGATGAAACACGAAAGAACTATTTTTATTATGATATTTTTCATGACTAATCTTCAAATGAAAAACACAATGCTCTCTAAAGACATTTGTCCTGAAAACTGTTTCTCTTGAGGCCCTGCCCCTCCTAATTTATGCGCCAGTGCGTACTTTAGTGTTTTGCTTCAGACATTGGCAAGCTGAAGTGGAAAACATTTTTTATCCCGAGCCGGGAGGCAACATGACAATCTAAGCCTTCAAATCCGGGTCTCTTCGTTCCAATCAAGATTTTCCTTTCTTATTTATTCATATACATCAAATATTCGGGAAAAAAGGAGCTATAAAGAAAAGATTAACGATTGGAGGATTTGATAGGAACAAATATGCGGGGAATTTCGGATTCAGGGATATCTGAGATGGCCGGAAAACCAAACCAGCCATCCGGAAAGCAATGAATACATTCTCTACGCTACCACGATTACTCATAACAATTCCTCCCTTTGGGAAACCCTGGGAATTGTTTCTTGGCGAACAAGTTCTTTGCCTGTTCACAAGATTAAGGTAACGGGGCGATGATCGAAAAGCAATACCTGAACTCAGGTATTCTGGTAAGCCGTCTACGGCTGTGCGTTTTCGTAATAGAGTTTGTTTTCAGTTCATCTACAAATTCCTGTCGAGACTCCGATATTGAATCGCTTCTCCCAGATACTCGGGCCTGATGTCCTCGCTTGCCCCAAGATCTGCGATTGTTCGGGCAACCTTTAGAATCCTGTCGTACGCCCACGCAGATAGTCCAAGCTTCGTCATCGCCATTTTTAAGAGCCCTTCCCCATCGGAGTCGATCCTGCAGAATTCCCGAAATCTTCGCCATATATTTTTGGATCTGAATAGGAAAACACGTGCATTCGTGATTTGGATTACCGTAAATGCCGCAGCGGCAGAGGTTAAGTTCGTCGCAAAACCTTCCGAAGGTTTTATTGGGGGAGGGATCAGAAGCCAAATTAGTATCCTATCTTGGCAACGAAACCTTCGGAAGGATCCTGTGATCAGAGCAAGTGCCAAACTGAGACACCGCCAACACAGGCCTCTCCTTGCATCGCTAAAACTTTTTTTCTATGTTGGTTTGAACTTGAAAAGGAGAGAAGAGTGAATTACGACGAAGAGTTTAAGCGCCTCGTTGACATTGTGAAGCGCCTGCGAAAAGACTGTCCGTGGGACCGGGAACAGACTCACGAGTCTCTCAGGCACAGTTTCATCGAAGAATTGTATGAAGCGCTAGAGGCTATCGATAATCAGCAATGGCATGAGCTGAGAAATGAGCTGGGCGACGTCCTGCTCCACGTCGCTTTGCAGTCCGCTATTGCGGAAGAACGAAACGAGTTCACGCTGGCAGAGGTCATCCACCACATCAATGAGAAACTGATCAGGCGGCATCCTCATGTGTTCGGCGAGAAATCAACGGTCGACCTCTCAACACAGAAACGCAATTGGGAGAAAATAAAGCTATCGGAGGGACGACAATCCGTCATCGAGGGAGTTCCGAAGGCAATGCCCGCACTATTGCGCGCTCTGCGCCTCCAGGAAAAAGCCGCGAAAGTAGGGTTCGATTGGGAAAACGGCGAGGACGTGTGGCAAAAAGTTACGGAGGAAATTCATGAATTGCACGAGGCCGTGCAACATCAATCAAAAGAAAGAGTTGCCGAAGAGTTCGGCGACGTATTGTTCTCCCTTGTAAACTATTCCCGCTTTCTCCACGTCAATCCGGAAGAGTCGCTTCGCGAAACAGCCGGCAAGTTCGTAAAAAGGTTTACGTACCTTGAAGAACGACTCCGTGACCAAGGAAAGGATATTTACAATACGACGCTTCAGGAAATGGATGGCCTTTGGAACGAAGCGAAAGAGAAGAAGCGTTTGTAGACTCTTGGAAAGAGCCTTGCGATGACGATGGTCTATTTTACTTCTTGCCGTTATCCTGTTTTTCCCCAAACTTCGCATACGCGTCGATAATATCTTTCACGAGCCGGTGTCGCACCACATCGTTCCGGTCGAAATAGACATAGTCGATTCCTTCAATACTTTGCAGCACTTCTTGAATTTGAACAAGGCCCGATGTGGTCTTCGTCGGCAAATCGATCTGCGTAACGTCGCCGGTAATGATCGCCTTGGAGCTATTGCCAAGCCGTGTGAGGAACATTTTCATCTGCATTGCGGTTGCGTTCTGCGCTTCATCCAGGATGAGGAAGGAATTGTTCAACGTCCGTCCGCGCATATACGCAAGGGGAACAATTTCAATGATACGGCGCTCCATGTACGTTTTCAGCTTCTCGGATGGCAGCATGTCGTCGAGTGCATCGTACAGCGGACGAAGATAGGGATCAACCTTCTCCTTCATGTCTCCGGGCAAAAATCCCAGGTTCTCGCCTGCTTCAACCGCAGGGCGTGCGAGAACGATCTTATTCACTTCGCGGTTCTTCAGACTCGCGACCGCCATTGCCACGGCAAGATACGTCTTCCCGGTACCGGCAGGTCCAATCGCAAAAACAATATCATTTAACTGCACGCGCCGAATGTATTCCCTCTGTCCCGGCGTTTTCGCTTTGATGATTGCATTCTTCGTGAAAAGAACGATCGAGTCCATCTCGTCCTTCGGGAACTGGGCGCGCAATTGGGATTGAGAGGGAGAATCAACTGCAACAAGATCGAGAACGGTGTCGACATCGTTGGATGTAAGAGTCCCGTTCTTGGTGAGAAGAAATGTGAGTTCTTTGAAAATACGTTCTATCTGTTGAACTTCGGAAGGTTCGCCGCGGAGAGTAATATTTTCTCCTCGTACGATAATGTCCGCACTGAATCGGTCTTCGATGAGTTGGAGATGGTGGTCGTTGATGCCAAGGAGCGAGAAAGCGTCGACTCCTTCAATCTTCATTTTTTTTTCTATTGTACTCTCTCCTCTCCTCAGGGGGTTTCAAAAAACAGAAAGTCCTTCACCTCAACAATAGTCGAGAGAAGGACTTTCTTCGGTAATGAACATCTCATCAAGATGCCTGTTCCGCTCCTACTTGGTGCCGACGCGCTTCTTGCTCCAGTATTTATGCTCGGCTTTTTTCTCTGAATCCGTCAACGGTCCGGCTGTCGGAATTTTCAACTTCTGCCCTTTGTGGATAATGTCCGGGTCTTTAATCTGATCCCGGTTCCCTTGCCAAATCTTGGGCCACATGAATGGATTGTTGTAAATATCTTTCTTCTTCGAAATATTCCACAAGCAATCGCGGTTCTTTTTCCAGGTTCCGACAATGTAGGTCTTTTCCAAGCTTGCAACAAATTCCGGCTTTGCGAGCGCAGCCCGCAATCCATCAATTTTCTGTTGAAGCGATTGTAACCTGTCGTGATTCTCCTGCATCGCGGCGAGCTTCGATTTCTTGAGATCGTTCAACTTTGCCTGAACGGAATCGATTTCCGCCTTTCGCGCGAAGAGATCTTGATTCGAAAGCCGCGCAAGTTCGTTTACCCAATTTTCGAGGGCGGATAGTTGCGCGGTGTACCCTTTGCGTAGTTCATCGCTCGCGCCTGTCAAAGATTTCGTCTCGCTGTTGACGGCCGTGACCTTTTGGTCCAACGAAGCGAGCAGCGCCTTCAGGCTATCGATGTCCTTGCTCAACTGTGCAAGTGTTCTTTTCAGGTTATCCCGCTGGCCTGTGTAGTCGGTAATTTGTTTCTGCCATTCTTCTTTCGTTATCTTGGTTTGGGCTGAAACAGAGGATGCAGCCGCAATCATGATAAGCATGAGACCCGATAAAACTAATTTTCTGAAATTCATGAGTGACTCCTTGGGATTGATCATTGCTGGCTTTTTAAGCGATCGCGCGTGGCATCTTGTTCCTTCATAGCTGCCGCCAATTCTGCTTGTTTGTCGGCAACTTGTTTCTGCAAGCCGGCGTTCTCAGCCTGCTTGGCGCTTACCTCTTTTTGAAGCGACGCAACTTCAGCCTTTAATGCCTCCAATTGAGCGAGTTCCTCTTCGCTGGGACCGCTGCTGCAACCAACGATCGTGAACGTCGCTGCAAGGAAAGCCGCTCCGAGAAATAGCCTAAATGCTCTCTTCATAATTCTACCTATACGCCTTGTAGTGAAGTAATTGACAAAAAAGAACTTACTGCTTTATTATAATAGCAAAATGGTTTTATGAAGTCAAGAGAAAAAACTCCCTTATGCGCCGTATTGCTGAGATAAATCAGTATTTCTTCCTCTCTCGGATATTTCACGCCGAGTGTGGTCAGAAAAAAAATAGTGTCGTGCAACCCGGCGAGGTGAAACACAATCTTACATCAAACCGCGTTCAGCGAAGCTCGTGAATCCGTCGCCGGCGATAATGAGATGATCATGCACCGGAATCCCTACAACCTTGCTCGCCTCCACAAGTTGTTTCGTGATTGCTACATCTTCCTGGCTCGGCTCAAGATTACCACTTGGATGGTTGTGCATTAGAATGATGCTCGCCGCATGGTCAACGATAGCGTGACGGAAGACTTCTCGCGGATGCGTGAGGGATGAATTTAACAGTCCGCGGGTAATCGTTACCTCTTTGATAATTCTATTCGCGCTATTCAGGAGAATCACTAGAAAAACCTCCTGTTTGAGGTCACGAAGAATGGGAATGAATTTCCCGGCGACATCGGCAGGAGTTCGAATAATTTGCTGCACTGCCTCGGGAGATGAATGCAATCTGCGCGCCAACTCAAATGCTGCGACAATTGCGACAGCGCGAGCATCGCCGATACCTTTGAACTGTTTCAAATCGCCGACTCCGGAACTTGCAAGTGATCGGAGAGATTTGTGCTCAACGAGCAATCTCTTCGCCAGATCAAGAGCCGTGATCTTTCCGCTTCCCGATCCGATGAGGATTGCAAGAAGTTCCGATTCCGTGAGAATTTCAGGTCCTTGGTTGATGAGCTTTTCGCGAGGCCGTTCGTTGGCGGGCCAATCCCTGATCTTGGTATGGTAGAACGAGGTTTCGTTTACATTGCCGGAAATTTTCTCTGTCATTGCCCCCCCTTTGGTTGATTTATTTTAGCGCAGCATCTTTTTTGTATTGCACTTCGTCGATTTTCCCGACTTTCCCCTTTTTGTACTGAAGAATATACAGATGCGAATTCACGCGGTCTTCCGTGAACGAGATTTTTGAGTGATATCCGGGAAAGTGCGATACCTTCCCGAGCAATTCCGTGAGCCGTTCGCGCGTCGTGCCACCGTTCAAAATTTGGGTCAGCACCAGTGACATGGCGTCATAGCCGAAGAGTACGTTGTCGGTCGGTTGACGCCGCGTCGCTTGAAAAAATTTTGGCGCGAAGAGATTGTAATCATACGAATTCTCAATCCACCGATCGGAACTGAAAATTACCCCTTCGGCGTACCGTTTGTTGAGATCGAGTTCGTTCGGATCATTCCATTCTCCTGAGCCAAGAATCGTTGCTTTGATATTGTAGTATGTCAATTGCGATGTGATGATTCCAATCTCGCTGCTGCTGGAGATCGGACTGAAAACAGCTTGAATCGACGTAACAGGATACTGCAAACTATCTAAATAGAACGGTTCTACCTGGAGCGGCAAGCCGAGCGACTCTGCCATGGCCTTCCCCTTCTGTCCGAACAGCCTCTGGACAATCACTTTTCCCTGTTTCTCGGAGAGCGAATCGACGAGCGACTTGCGAACGCCGACGGACATCAGCCTCTTGAGGATTTCAGGATAACTCACTTTTCCTTTAAAGTCGATCGACTGCTCTTCGCCGAACACTGCAGCCTCATTGCGCATAGCGCGGAAAAGGTAACGCAGGTCGGTCGCGCCTTTCAAATATCGCTTGTCCGACACAACCAGGGCTCCCAACCGGAGCGCTTCCTGCACGAATGAATCAGCGATTGCTTTGCTCGGCTGAAAACTTGGGGCAACAACGGCGACATTTTTCAGTCCCAGTTTCAACACGGCGTATTGGGCCATCGCTTTTCCACGCGTCGAGTAATCGGGGTTTGCCTGGAAAATATAATTACCCACGGCCGCAATGCCGTTGTCGGTTGCCGTCGGTGTGATCAAAGGAATTTTTCGAGAATTAGCGATTCCTGCGACGGGAGATACTTCATAACTATAGATCGGTCCAAAGATGCCGATGAACTCTTTGTCGTCCAGCCACGGCTGGATCTCCCGCGCAGCGACGAGCGGGTCCTTTTCTGAATCGCGCACATCGACAACAACGGTGACACCCTGCTTTGAGTTCTTGAGATTGTATTCATCGACCGCGTACTTCACACCGTCCAGAATTTCGAACGCGAGCTTCTTCTCACGCGATGCGCCGTCAATTTTCTGCATCAACGGCAGGATGACGCCAAGCTTCACCGAAGTGCCGCTTTGCAGACGGACAAGCAGTGAGCGTGCGCGCTGCGCCGCCAACGGTTCTTCCTTTCCCGCAAGGACCTCCCCGGCGTGTGCCATCGCCTCGGTGTACAGTCCCTGGTCGAATTCCTTTTCAGCCAGGTGCAATGTCAGCAATTTCTTCGACCTGTCGGTCTTCGCAAAATAGAGGAGGTCTTTGATCTCCTGGGAAGTCAAGAACTCGGAGCCGACATTCTCAAACATTTTCTGCGCTCGTAAAAATGTTTTCCGTTCCTTCGCGCTTTCCAGAACGCTCAGGAGCTCCGCGGCCGCATCCGAGTACCGGTTGAGTCGATAATAGTTCAACGCCAATGTATAGTGCGCATCTTCGGCATAGTTGCTGCGTGGATAGGTATCCAGGTAATCCTTGAGCAGACGAATTGATTCCCGGAAGCTGTGGAGTTGAAACAACGACTTTGCCGACATGATCATCGCCGCCGTCGTGCGCTGGTTTCGCGGCGACTCTTCCACCACCCCTTGGAAAGAGAGGTACGCTTCCTTGAACTCATTCTGCGTGTACTGTTTTGTGCCAAGCAGGAAGTGGCCTTCCGCGGTTTGACTGAAGATGACCTCATCCTGCGCATGCAACAATGCACCGCACAGCACCGTGGAAAGAACTCCAACTACGATTCTATTCTTGATTGTCATGTTCTGGGGGAAAATATTATGCAACGATAGTCTTCGAGTTATCTTTAAAAGTTGTGTAAATAAAAAAGCGCATCCGTATCTTAGGCTACCAAGAACCGATAGGAACTTCCTATCAAACCTAAGGAGGATACGCC
>JAGVPT010000095.1 GCA_020052095.1 Bacteroidota bacterium
ATACACAGGCTAGAATCGCTTGGACTCAAAGTCACTGTGCAGGAACTCAACGAAGCCGCATAGTTCAAAGATAAGTGTATTTTCATAGCAGTTACTCAGTCTTGTTCCTACGCAATGCGTAGGAACGAAAAGGGATCGCTACCCTCGGCAACCAGCCTTTGATTTTTTGGACAGTTTTATCCATATTGAAAGAAAATGAACACTGTATCAAGGCAGAAATGCTCCGTATTGCACTCTTCATAGCAGTCGCCTGTAGCTCCGTCACCTTTTCATCGTGTGGGTCCAAGAACAAGGATGTTCCCCAGCAATCTGCGACACAGAGTGGAACGATGGTGGTAAACGGCGTTATTGTAGAGACGCAGCCGTTGGAGAACATCGTGCGCTCGTCAGGAACAGTGCTCGCATCAGAATCGGTCGATTTGGTCGCCGAGGTGGCGGGGCGCATAGAAAAAATCCTCTTTAAGGAAGGGAGTCACGTCAACAGGCATGATTTGTTGGTGAAAATTAATGACGACGACTTGCAGGCGCAACTAAAGAAAACCGAATTACAAATTCACCTTGCCTCCGAGCTGGAACGGCGGCAGAAGAAATTGTTTGACAAAGAAGGAATCAGCAAAGAACAGTACGACATTTCGTTGAACCAGTTGAATACCCTAAAAGCCGACCGGGAAAATCTTGCAGCATCCATCCGCAAGAGGGAAATTCGTGCTCCGTTTGATGGAATCATCGGATTGCGATACGTCAGCGAGGGGGGGTACGTTTCGCAAACCACCCGCATCGCATCAATTCAGAAGGTCAATCCGTTGAAAGTGGATTTTGCGATTCCCGAGAAGTATGCGGGAAAGGTCTCCAGCGGCGATATAGTGCAACTGACCAGCGATGAGACGAAGCTGCAATTCACCGGAACGGTTTATGCCATTGAGCCAAAAATCGACCCTACCACACGGACGTTGCAGCTACGCGCGCTCTGTGACAACAAATCAGAAAAAATATTCCCCGGCGCTTATGTCCAAATCGAACTGCGGCTTAAAGCAATTGTCAACGCACTTATGGTGCCCACCCAAGCGATTATTCCGGTTCTTAAGGGACAAACAGTTCTTGTGCGCAAAAATGGGCTGGTCGTATCCACGCCGGTGACAATCGGAACGCGCACTGCATCAACTGTACAGATTACCAGCGGCTTATCTGCGGGTGATACGGTTGTTACGACCGGATTAATGCAATTACGTCCCGGAATGCCCGTGACCGTAACCCTCAAGTGAGACGGCGCCGGAGTCTATCAGCATAACAGGAATATCCCCCGAAATGAGTCTAGCATCAGTCAGTATCAAACGCCCGGTGCTTGCGATCGTCATGTCGCTCGTCATCGTTCTGTTTGGCGTCATCAGCTTTAAATTCCTCGGTGTTCGCGAATATCCTGCCATTGATCCTCCGATCATCACTGTCCGCACGAGTTACGTCGGGGCAAACGCCGGCGTTATAGAATCTCAAATTACCGAGCCTCTCGAAAAAGCTCTCAACGGGATCGCAGGTGTTCGCAATATTTCGTCGAGCAGCAGCCAGGGTTCCAGCAACATAACCGTGGAGTTTGACCTCGATGCGAACTTGGAAGCGGCAGCGAATGACGTGAGGGACAAAGTCTCCGCAGCAGCGCGATCGCTTCCGCAGGATATCGACGCACCGCCGGTGGTGACCAAAGCCGACGCAACTTCCGATGCCATCATTTCTCTTACCATCCAGAGCGATACAAAGAACCAGCTTGAACTAAGCGACTTTGCAGAAAATGTCATCGCACAAAACCTGCAAACGATTCCAGGCGTAAGTTCCACATATATAATGGGGCAGAAGCGCTACTCGATGCGGCTTTGGATGAATCCTGCAAACCTTGCCGCGTATGGATTAACGCCTCTTGATGTCAAGAATGCATTGACCAAGGAGAATGTTGATCTCCCTTCCGGAAAAATATCCGGTCACCAGACCGAACTTATCGTCAACACTAAGGGACGATTGAGAACGGTCGATGACTTCAATAACCTTATTCTGAAATCCGACGGGACAAAAATTGTGCGGATCAGTGATATCGGGTTCGCCAATCTTGGGCCCGAGAATGAAGAAACAATTTTGAAACAATCCGGTGTGCCGATGGTTGGTGTGGGGATCGTGCCACAACCGGGAAGTAATTATGTTGAAATTGCGGATGCCTTTTATAAGCGATTCGGGCAAATTAAAAAAGACCTTCCTGCAGGATACAAGCTCGACATTGCGATCGATAATACCCGATTCATCAAACAATCGATAAAAGAAGTGCAGGAGACAATCCTCATTGCGGTGCTCCTCGTTATTCTCATTATCTATGTATTTTTCCGTGACTGGATTATTGCGTTCCGACCGCTGATCGACATTCCGGTCTCGCTGACCGGTGCGTTCTTTATCATGTACGTGATGGGGTTTTCCATCAATGTGCTTACGCTTCTTGCCATTGTGCTTGCCACCGGACTGGTGGTTGATGACGGCATTGTGGTCACTGAAAACATCTTTAAAAAAGTTGAGCATGGATTATCTCCGACGGAAGCTGCTTTTGCGGGTTCAAAAGAGATCTTCTTTGCCGTTATTTCAACTTCCATAACGCTCGCGGCAGTATTCCTGCCGGTTATTTTCTTGGAGGGATTCGTCGGACGACTATTCCGCGAATTTGGGGTAGTTATTGCAGGAGCGGTGCTTATCTCAGCGTTCGTGTCGCTTTCGTTGACACCAATGCTCAATGCCCGTCTTATTCGCAAAAGGCAGAAACATAGCCGATTCTACGAAGTCACCGAGCCATATTTTGAGAAGGCCAATGCATTGTATGAGGACCTTCTCAGTCACTTTATGAAACATCGATGGATCGCTACAGCCATAATCGGAACATCGCTCATCGTGATTGTTATCGTCGGTCCTTCACTCCAATCGGAGCTCGCCCCCCTCGACGACAGGAATTATCTGCGATTATCCATCACCGCTCCGGAAGGCGCATCGTACGAGTATACCGATGCGTTCATGGATCGGCTTGTCGCGCTGATGAATGATTCGATCCCCGAAAAGCGCGTCTGTTTAAGCGTGACCGCTCCTGGTTTTGGCGGAATGGGTGGTATGAATACCGGGTTCGTGCGGTTGATGTTGACGGATCCTCCAGAACGCAAGAGGTCACAGCAAGAGATTGCCGACTATCTTTCGAAGAACACTCGGCGCATGCCTGAGGCCCGTGTGTTTGTGAATCAAGAACAGACCATTTCGGCGAGCGGCGGCGGGGCGCGCAGCGGATTTCCAGTCCAATACGTTTTGCAGAATCAAAATTTTGAAAAAATTCGTCAATCGGTTCCGCGCTTCCTTGAAGAGGTAAATAGAAGCAACGTTCTTCAGGGTGCCGACGTCAACCTAAAATTCAACAAACCGCAGATTGATATTTCCATCGACCGTGACCGTGCACGGAGCCTCGGCGTTTCGGTGATCGATATCGCGCAAACTCTTCAACTAACTTTCAGTGGACAGCGCTTTTCTTATTTCGAGATGAACGGATTCCAATATCAGGTGATCGGGCAGGTAAATCGTGGAGATCGCGATGAACCGCTCGATCTGACATCGCTCTACGTGCGGAATGACCGGGGAGAACTCATTCAATTAGACAATCTGGTTGTCCTCAAAGAGCAGAGTGCACCGCCGCAGTTGTATCACTTCAATAGATTTAAATCGGCAACAGTTTCTGCCGGGCTTGCGCCAGGAAAAACGATCGGTGATGGCATAGCAGAAATGGGCAAGATCGCAAAGAACGTGCTCGATGATTCATTCACGACGGCGCTTGCAGGCGCGTCGCGTGATTATGCAGAGAGTTCTTCCAATATTATTTTCGCGTTCATACTGGCGCTCATCCTCATTTACCTTGTGCTTGCCGCCCAGTTCGAAAGTTTTGTGGACCCGTTTACGATCATGCTCACGGTGCCCCTCGCCCTCGCGGGGGCGCTCCTTTCGCTCTGGATTTCCCGCAACACGCTCAACATCTTCAGCGAGATCGGCATTATCATGCTTATTGGCTTGGTGACGAAGAATGGTATCTTGATCGTGGAATTTGCGAACCAGCAAAAGGAAAAGGGAATGAAATTACTTGACGCCGCTCAATTTGCTGCAGCCGCGCGGTTCCGCCCGATTTTGATGACAAGTCTTGCCACGATCCTCGGTGCGATGCCGATTGCTTTTGCCATCGGCGGGGGCGCAGGGAGCCGCGTCTCAATGGGTATCGTCGTGATCGGCGGGTTGTTCTTTTCCCTTGTATTGACGCTGTTCGTTATTCCCGCAATGTACACGATCTTCTCACGCGAAAAGAAAAGAGAAAATGCCTGATTGACGCACAACCGCACGGATCCCATCGAAAGTAAATCCATTCGTACAGCTCGATACTAAGTTAGGTTGCGTTTTCAACAGCTCAGAACATTGGAATATTGGGCTCGTTTTACTATCTTAAGCATACTAATCGAACCTTATGATGAAAACGGATGAACTAAGCAAGCGCGTCGCTAAGTGGGTAAATTCATAAATATGATGACGTATTATATGCTTGACAATATTCAGTTTTTAGTGTACAATACTGGCGTATATAGCGGAGAATATATGCC
>JAGVPT010000040.1 GCA_020052095.1 Bacteroidota bacterium
GACAGACAAAAAGAGGGCACTCTTTGAACAATCTCGTTTCAAAAAATTCTCGAAAATGATTTTTCTACTAATACTCTTGGTTTTTTCAACAGCCTGCTAAAGAACTTAAGAATGATTTTCTGCCGTGGTGAGATTCTTCCGAAATTGTCCGCCCGTGCTTTGTCCGTGGCTTGTTGAAACAGATCCCATGTCGAGAAATGTCCCAAAAAAAAGGAACTCATAATTGATCGGTGAACTTAGCGCGCTGCTGACTGCAGGTCTCTGGTCAGGCAGTTCGATTATTTTTGCGGCAGCAATACGTCGCATAGGTTCGGTTCAAGTGAACGTCGCCCGCCTCGTTTTTGCGGGGGTGTTTCTTCTCGTCACGATAGTCGTGATGGAATATGATGTCCACCTCTCCTTCATGCAATTCCTCAATCTCGGCATCAGCGGATTTATCGGACTTGTCTTCGGCGATACGTTTCTTTTCAAAGCGTTCCACGAAAGCGGGGCGCGCATCAGTATGCTGGTGATGTCGCTCGCGCCGGCAATCAGCGCATTGCTGGCGTACTTCTTCCTCGGTGAATTGCTTTCGGTGTGGGGAATTCTGGGTATCGTTGTAACAACTGCGGGCATTGTTGTTGTTGTGATCGCAGGTCGTCAGAGTTCCTCGTCGAAGGCCGGCATATCGCGCAGGGGAATTGTGTTTGGATTCTTGGGAGCGATCGGCCAGGGTGCGGGTCTGATTTTTGCGCGCTTTGCTTTTAACGAAGGGCCTATCAACGGCTTTGTTGCAACGTTTATCAGGATTGTTACAGCGATCATCATACTTGTGCCCCTCACAATGGCGACAGGCCGGCTTAAGAATCCGATTAGAATATTTTCGGGGAACAAACGAGCGTTGGTGCTCACGCTTGCCGGTGCAGTTCTGGGACCCTATTTGGGAATCACGTTCAGTCTGATAGCGATCACGTACACGAAAGTGGGTATTGCGGCGACGCTGATGGCAACGGTTCCGATACTTATGCTGCCCCTTGTGCGGGTGATTTACAAAGAACGGCTCTCCTGGCATGCGATCGTCGGCGCGTGCGTTGCTGTTGGCGGCGTGGCCATCCTTTTTTTGCGATAAGGCATTGGGTGTGCGGGGCGGCGATTCATTCTGATATTGCATTTCGACAAACTAATACATATTTTTTCACATAACCTTCGGTAGGACTTCTACTAGAATAACGGGCAACCAGAGCTTTTGGCTATTCTGATGGGAATCGTTCCGAAGGTTTTCAATACTCACGTATCTAAGGAGCAACCTTGGGCCCTAAAGTCCTTCTTGTTGATGACGAAGATTTCCTGCGAAGTTTCTATTCCCACTATTTCGTGAATAAGGGCTTCACTGTTCTCGAGGCGGACAACGGGCTCGACGGCGTGAGCATTGCCGAAGCTGAGAAGCCCGACCTTCTTATTTTAGACCTTATTATGCCTGGTATGAATGGCTTTGGAGTTTGCAAGGCGCTTCGTGAGGATCCTTCGTTCGACAAGACTACGATTATTATCACCTCGGCAAAATCGTACAAACCGGATATCGATAAGGCGCTTGAACTTGGAGCCGATGCGTATGTTGTGAAACCTGTCGAGTTCGATGAGCTCTTCAAGATTGCGACAGAAAAAATGAAAAATCGGGGGAGCGGGGTGCCATGAGAGTAAAATTTTGGGGAACGCGCGGCTCGATTGCGACTCCCGGCCCGGCAACATTGAAATACGGTGGTAACACTTCGTGTGTGGAAGTCCGCGCGCACAACCACATCTTAGTGTTCGATTCCGGGACGGGAATTCACAATCTTGGGATCCAGCTTCAAAAAGAGTTTCCTTCCGAACCCATCACGGTACATGTTTTCATCAGTCACACACACTGGGATCATATTCAGGGATTTCCATTCTTCCTTCCGGCTTACAAGCGCCAAAACCGGATTGTCGTGTACGGGCCTCCGGGGCGGGACAAAACGCTCAGGCAAATCATGCGGATGCAGATGGATTCGGATTATTTTCCCGTTGCACTCGGTGATATGAATCCGAGCATCGAAATAGTCGAGATCGATGCTCCAATTAGGATCGGCGACGTATCCATTTCGCACTTCTATTTAAATCATCCGGCAATGTCCCTTGGGTATCGAGTCTCCGATGGAACGCGCAGTGTTGTCTACGCTACCGACAATGAACCGTACCAGTATACGCTTCCGCCTCCACAGAAGGCCGACAAACGCGCCGGCCTTCCTGAGTATCTCGACGATAAATTGATAGAGTTTCTTGACGGCACCGATCTGTACATCGGCGAGGCGCAGTACACACTCGATGAATACAAAGCAAAGTTAGGATGGGGGCATTCCCCCGTCGAATCGATCGTTGAATTTTCGTTAAGAGCAAAAGTAAAACGCCTCGCCCTTTTTCATCACGACCCGTACCATGACGACGCTTTTGTGGATGGAATGGTGCGCCACGCCCAAGAACTTCTTGCCGCGCAAGAAAGTACGATTGAATGCTTCGGCGCAAAAGAAGGAATGGAAGTCGTTCTGTAGTCCGCAATTTTGGCTATCAATGCACAGCATTGAAAAAACTCTCCGCTTTCCTCTAAAGATAGAAACGCTTCTAGAGACTCGCTCGAAAACCCAGTATTTGCCACAAAGTCACCCCGCCTGCCAAAGCGAAGCGGCGGGCAGGCAAGACACGAAGAAAAATGATTTGATTTTGTTACCTTTTGTCAAACTTCGTGACTTTGTGTCTTCGTGGCATCGCTTTTCGACCGGACTTCTACTCCTCCTGTGCGCATACCTCTCACTTTGTTTCTTTCATTGTGGCATAACGCAGCCGGTTCGCGTGCTTAATGAGGGGGTAACGAAGGCATCTGCATCTCTCGGGGGACCGCTCATCCCGTTGGGGAAAACAACGATACCCGTTCCATACCTGACTGCAGGAGTCCAGCATGGATACTCCTCATCGCTGACGCTGACCGGAAATGTTCATCTATTGACAGCGTTGTTGGGAGATGTCGGAGTGGATGCCGGTGCCGCACAGCGATTTGTTCGCGAAGACGGTTGGGTGCCCGAACTTACTGCGAAAGCTCAGCTTTATTTCTTCTATGATGTGAAGCGAGGGAACAATCCCCGCCTCTTTCCGTTTCTCAGCCTGAATGCAAGTTATCTTCTCGGAGAGTCGACGCTGCTCTATTTCGGCGCCGACAATCTTTTCCAATTTGTGCAGCCCGCGTATTTTTTGTCGCCGTTTGCGGGGAGCCAGTTTCCGCTCAGTCATCGCATCGATATGCAGTGTGAAGTAAAATGGATGGCGGCGAATGCGAACACGGAGCATGGCGTAATGGAAGGACACAACTCGATTAACGGGCGAGGGAACATCGGAACATTTCTTGGATTTCACTATCTGTTAACGTCGCCATGATTCGATTTCGTCCCATCGTGTGCTGTTTCTCTTTAAGTGTGCTGATGGGCTGCGTTGACCTTGATAACCAGCTTTTCAAATCAACCCAGCTATCGTCATACCAACTAAGCAGCGCCGTGATACCGGATTCGAGCCGCGAGCTTGTTAGAATGACCTCGCAGGGAAAGAAAATCTACGGCGTTTTTGTCAGGTCCAACGGAACACACGGCGACATCACTGTCCTGTACTGTCACGGCAACAAAGACCATCTCCAATATTATTGGGACAGGGTGGAGTTGATTTACAGGATGGGGTTCAACGTATTCATTTTTGATTATCAAGGATACGGGATGAGTGAGGGGACCACCTCGGAGAGCGGATTATACTCGGATGGGAGGGCTGCCCTTGCGTACATTCGTTCGCGCCCGGAAGTTATGGCGCCGAATGTTGTATACTACGGATTTTCACTCGGGAATGTCGTCTCGATCGATCTCGCGGCAAACGTGTTCACGCCGAAAGCTATCGTCGCCGAGGCGCCGTTTGCGTCGTCCTCAACACTCGTGCAGAGCGGAACACTGCTCGATATTCCGTCGAGCTATGTGATGAAGGGGGAGTACAAGAATGCAGAAAAGATAAAAAGTGTCCACGCCCCGCTCCTCATCATCCATGGTGAGAGCGACAAATTCATCGACCTCGAAAAAAACTCCACCGTAATTTTCAAGAACGCCAACCAGCCGAAACAATTTGTCCGTGTGCCGGGTGCCGACCATTCGGAAATTCCGGCAAAGCTCGGAGAAACGAATTACGTCAACCTCGTGGAACAATTTATTCTGCAAACGCCATAAGCCGCTTCAACGATCTCGCCACACGTCCTTTGCCCAAGTGATGCCATGACTATCTCAACTGAATTCGCGAGAATTCAGAGAATGGCAGAACCAAAACAGTAGAAGTCATGGCATCACTATCCAATTGAGCCTGCTACTCAAGCGCCCCGACACTTTTTCCCTCCCCATATTTTTCGTATATTATCTCTGCAATTCTCTGATTTCCGTGATCTGACAGACCGACTCCATGCTCTCCCTCGACCACATTTCAATGCAATTCGGCGGGCGGTATTTGTTCGACGACCTCTCGTTTATGATCGGTCCGCACGACCGCATCGGGCTGGTTGGCTCGAACGGTGCCGGCAAATCGACGCTGCTAAAGATCATCGCCAATCTTGCTCAGGCGGAAAGCGGCACAGTAAGCAAGGCGCATTACATTACCGCGGGCTACCTGCCGCAGGATGGTGTGACTGCTGCCGGAAAGACACTCTATAAAGAAGTCGAGACGGCGTTTGAGGATGTGCTCCTCGTTCAAGAGGAGTTGGACGAAGCACATGCTCTGTTGGGTACGCTTGATACATCGAGCGGCGAATATATGGAGACCCTCGAAATCCTCGGAGAGCTTCAACATAAACTTGAAGATCTCGACGCGTTCCGGATGCAATCGAAAATCGAGCGCGTGTTGATGGGGCTCGGATTTTCGGTGGAAGATCTGGGGCGGCAGACGGATGAATTCAGCGGCGGATGGCAAATGCGTATCGAGCTGGCGAAATTACTGCTCAGGGAACCTTCAGTGTTGCTGCTGGATGAACCGACGAACCATCTCGACATCGAGTCGCTGCAGTGGCTCGAGGAATATTTGCGCCAGTACAACGGGGCGATCATCCTTGTTTCGCACGACCGTGCGTTCCTTGATTCCCTCACTACGCGAACTTTCGCTCTCAGCCTCGGCGCGATGGAAGAATACGCCGGCAATTATTCATTCTACGAAAAAGAAAAAGTTATACGCAAAGAGCTGCTGATGAACGCGTATAAGAACCAGCAGCAGCAGTTGAAACAGACGCAGCAATTCGTCGATCGCTTCCGCTACAAGGCGACGAAGGCGCGGCAAGTCCAGAGTCGTATCAAGCAGATGGAGAAGCTGGACATCATTGAAATCGAGGATGAGGAAGAGGAAATCCATTTTCATTTTCCGAAACCTCAGCCGAGCGGGCGTGTTGTGATGGAGCTGAAGAATCTCCGGAAAAGCTACCCGCGAAGCGACAATGGGGAGAACAGGGTCTTTTCCGGCCTAAATTATAACATCGAGCGGGGCGACCGCATCGCAGTGGTAGGCGTTAACGGTGCGGGAAAGTCGACCTTCTCGAGAATTGTGGCGGGGGTGGAGCCGTTTAACAGCGGTGAACGTGTGATCGGCTACAATGTGATTCTCTCTTATTTCGCGCAGCATCAAGCCGAAGAACTCGAGATGTTTAAAGAAGTGCTGCAGATCGTTGATGAAGTTGCGACGGGAGAGATCCGGACGAAGCTGCGGACGATTCTCGGATCGTTCCTCTTCCGCGGCGACGACGTGTTCAAGAAAGTGCGCGTTCTTTCAGGCGGAGAAAAAAGCCGCCTCGCGTTGGCGAAGATGCTTCTGCTCCCTTCCAATTTTCTGATCATGGACGAGCCGACGAATCATTTGGATATGCGCTCGAAAAAAGTCTTGCAGGAAGCCCTGGCTGAATTCGATGGAACATATCTCATCGTCTCACACGACCGCTCTTTTCTCGACCCGATCGTAAACAAGGTGCTAGAATTCCGGCACGGAGGCGTGAAAACGTATCTTGGGAATGTGAGCGACTACCTGTCGAAAAAAAAGGAGGAGAGCAGGCAGACTTCAGCGGACAATTTTCAGAAAAGAGGAGGAGGGAAAAGGGACGAAGGAAGAAGGAACGACGGCTCGGCTCGTCGAGATGAGAAAACAAATATTCAGGTTTCGGATAAGGAAAGAAAGAGAACCGAAGCGGAGCAACGGCAACAGCTTTCGAAGAAGCTTCAACCTCTGAAGAAAAAATTGGAGTCGGTGGAAAAAACTATCGACCAGTTGGAATCGCGGAAGCGAGAGATCGAGAGGTTGATGGCAGATCCGATCCTTTACAAAGATGGTGATGAAGCAAAAAAGACGTCGCACGAATACAAAGAATTGCAGGCAAAACTAAAGTCGTCGTACTTTGATTGGGGCAAGTTGACAGAAGAAATCGAAAAGATGAGGTAGCCGAGGTAACGTCACGTCCGCTACAAACGATCATCCATCCGAAGGTTTGGAACCTTCGGATGGATTTCCACACGAGGAAATTTCAATGCCCGAACGCGGTGACATACTTGAATTGACGGTTGAATCAACCGGATTTGAAGGTACGAGTATTGCCCGCCATGACGGGATGGTTATCTTTGTGGAGGGGGCCGTTGCCGGCGATGTCGTCCGGGCGCAGATATTCAAATCCAAGAAGAAACATCTCGAAGCAAAGGTTGTCGAGGTACTGCTGGCCTCTCCGACGCGCACGCAGCCGCGATGCAAGTATTTTGGAACATGCGGTGGGTGCAAATGGCAGCACGTTCAGTACGAATCGCAGCTTGCGTTCAAACGGCAGCATGTAATCGACGCATTGGAGAGGATCGGCGGATTCAAAGGGGTGAATGTTCTTCCGATCGTTGCGTCGAAGGAAATCTACTTTTACCGCAACAAACTAGAGTTCTCTTTTGGAGACCAGAAGTGGTTGACGTCAGAAGAGATGACCCTTCGCCCGCCCCCCTCCGTCGGAGGGGAGGGCGCTTTTGCACTCGGTTTTCATGTCCCCCAGCGCTACGACAAAATTCTCGACATCAATGAGTGCCATCTTCAATCGGACTTGAGCAATGGAATCCTGAACGCCGTCAGAAAGTTTGCGATTGACAATTCCCTCCCCGTCTATACTTCCGAACCACAATCTGGATATCTTCGTAATCTCATTATTCGTGAAGGAAAGAACACCGGCGATGTGATGGTGAACCTCGTGACGTTCAACGACCGTCCCGCCGAGATGGAGAAGCTCACGAGCATTCTGACGAAGGCATTTCCCGAAATTATCACGGTGGTGAACAACATTACATCGAAACGGGCGAATGTCGCCGTGGGCGAAATCGAAAAGGTGTATTATGGGAGCGGCGTCATCAGCGAAAAGATCGGAGCGCACGTGTTCCATCTTTCTGCAAATTCGTTTCTCCAAACAAACACACGTCAGGCGGAGACGCTGTACGCCATCACAAAAGAATATGCGGAATTGAAGCTGACCGATGTTGTGTACGATCTTTATTGCGGCACAGGCGCGATTTCAATTTATATATCCGATGCTGTGAAGCAGGTCGTCGGAATCGAGCTAATCGAGAGTTCGATTGCGAACGCGAGGATGAATGCGGCTCAGAACGGCATTACAAATTGCGAGTTCATAGCAGGCGACTTGAAAGATTTGCTTACGAAAGATGTCGAGTGGAAGAAGAATTATGCGAAGCCCGATGTGCTGATTGTCGATCCGCCGCGCAGCGGCATGCATCCAAAGGCAGTAAAAGAAATCGGTGAAATGAAAATCCCGCGCGTCGTGTACGTCAGCTGCAATCCGGCAACACTCGCGCGCGACTTGCAGATGCTCGCGCCATTCGGATATTCAATAGAGAAAGTTCAGCCGGTGGATATGTTTCCCCATACATATCACATTGAAAGCGCAGTGCGGCTCGGTCTGACGCGATCGGGCGGGTTCAGTTGAACGTATAGACCACACCGAAGCCGAGAGTCACGCCATCCAAATGGAATTCGAAAAACTTGTCCTGCCTCCCGAAATCGTCGGAGTAATCTCTTATCCTTAGTGGGTAAATTCATAAATATGATGACGTATTATATGCTTGACAATATTCAGTTTTTAGTGTACAATACTGGCGTATATAGCGGAGAATATATGCC
>JAGVPT010000070.1 GCA_020052095.1 Bacteroidota bacterium
AAACGTTTCCCGTTCTTGGTGGACATAGGCATCGTCAGAGGTGATGTACAGGGTATTCAAATGTTTTTTCATAATATTGTATTCGGTAGGACAGGCATTTGGCGAAGCCATTCCTTCGGAACTTGCCTGTCATTGACTGATCTCTTCATAGTTTAGGTCAGACAAGAATGTCTGACCTACCTCGCTATGGGACGTACAACTCGTTCATATGTCCTTTTAATTTCTTCTCATTCATTGCCTTTGGCATGCAAATGTCCAGAAGCGAACAATTTCTGCATTTCTTTTCGTACTGAGCCGCGGGGACTTTCTTTTGAGAGACAATCTCATGCACGGCAGCGATGATTTCTTCGGTTTGCTTTCTTAGCCCGTCGTCAATTTCAACTTGTACACGTCGGCGGATTTTACCGTAGAAGAATGCTCCGCGCTTCACCTGCGTGTTCATCATTTCTTCCAAGCACAGCGCTTGCGCGCATAACTGCACTTTGTCGCTCAGGTCGTCTTTGGGTTGCCCGGCTTTGAACTCAACCGGCATCACGTCCGGTGAGCCGTCGGCATTGGTCGGTTTTCTGAACTCCACAACATCAGCGCGCCCGACAATGCCAAGCCGGGTTGAATGGATTCTCAGTCCGCGGACAGTTTTCAACGTGCCGCGCGTTTCGTACGTGTCGGTATCAACCTTTTCGTGGAGGATGTCGCCTCGAACGGTAAAGACGTTCTCATGCCACACATCCTCCACGTGTATCAAGCCGCATTGACGCGGACAAAACACGTAATGCTGTAATGCGCTGAGTTGGATGTATTCATCTTCTGTAAACATAGTAGGGTTAATTACCTCTTGTCAATTTTCCTTTTCTGTTTCTCTGTCAAAGATTTATAATTCTGGCTCGTTACAACGTTACGCCCTGATTTCTTTTCCAATTCTTTTCGGGCATTGCCGGCGACAGTACCGCCTTCGATTGCCGCTTGTTCGTTTTGAGGAAAACCTTGTGCGTTCTTATTTCGCGCGATCTCTGTTGTTGATGCTTCGCCCAACATGGAAAAGATCAGTTCAAGATCGGTCATATGATCACGAAGATTTTCCTGCAGCTTTGTCAATCCTTTTAGTTTTTTATAATCGCTGGGAACAACTCCAAATGTCGCCTTGCTGATCTCTGCCGTGAGGATGGCAAATTCTTTACCTTCTTTCACGCCGCGTTGTTTCCATTCATTGGTAAGTTCATCCCGTATCGCGATACCTCGCACCCGCTTCTCTATCCATTCATCATTGTAGCCTTTGGCTTTGTAGATGTCCCGCATTCGCGCCTGAGCAAGCTCGGGGTTTTCAATCTCTTTCAAGCGCTCTTGTCCCACTTTGGCAAGCCAAAGTTTGAATGGTTCTGCCTTAGGTGAAGGAATGGATTGAATAATGCGTAATAAACCCTCTGTGTTAGCGCATTGGATTTTTCTTCGTTTGCCGTCAGCGGCTGTCATTTCAAGGGGGGTACAAATTGTACCCCAGTTGGAATGTAATTGCGGATCGCGCTGTCGCAGGCGTTTTACATATTGCTTTATGTCGGTACTGTCGGTTAACGCTTCTACAACATCGGCAACAGAAAAATACATCTTCTGATCCGCTTCATTCCACACAGAGCGAATTTTTTTCTCTTCAAAAAGCTTAATGTTTGCCATTGTTTCCCTTTCTATAAATGCAAATTACCCTGCAATCATTTCAAGGGTGGGTACAAATTGTACCCACCCTTTGCTAAGTTCGGGATCACGCTGTTTCATTCTTTTCACGTACTGTTTGGGATCGTTACTGTCGGTCAAAGCAGCAACTACATCCTCGACGACAAAGTACAGCTTCTGATCCGTTTCGTTCCAGAGAGAGCGGATTTGTTTTTGTTCAAAGAGTTTTATGTTTGCCATGGCGTTCCTTTCCGTTTTATTTTCACACATCCTTCACGTGAATCAACGCACATTGCCGTGGACAAAACACATAATGCTGCAACGCGCTGAGTTGTATAAAGTCTTCTTCCCTACGGGATCGTTGATCGGTGGACATATTCAGTATTTTGCCATAACAATGTGTGTTCAGGTTTATTATTTCTTTTTACTCTTCTTCTTTGGTTCAGATGGCTTGAGCTTTTTGATCTTTTCCACAACTGCTTCAAAATGTTTTTCAACGTCGCTCGGTTCAGCAAGCTGTTTCTGGTGGAATACTTCATATTCAGTTTCTGCTTTGGCAATGGCAAGCTCATGACTGATGGAACCGGCGTGTGTGAGAATATCACGCTCGCTCAGCTTCAAGAAATCATCAAGCTTGGTAATCCAATCCTCCATATACATCGGCTTGCGGTTCAGTGCCTGCAGTTCGGCAAATTCAAGATAAGCAGTAACGATCCTGTTCAACGCATCAAGCTCTTGCTCATTTAGATAATTCTTGGCTATTGCCACATCGCTCTTGCGCGGCGTTGTGCCGGTCCAGCTTGTAAGTCCCATAGCGGGGAGAGCAGCATTCGCCCGCCGGGCGATCACTTCTGCGGCGGTATGTCCATGCGCCGCCCAGTGCATTTTGTTCTGGACAGTGGCAAAGAATTTCTGCGAGAGATCAGCATGAGGATCGTAGTCAATGCTTGTGGCGTAGATATCAAGCATTTTTTTCCAGAATACTTTCTCCGACGACCGGATATCCCGTATACGAGCAAGGAGTTCTTCAAAGTATGTTCCGCCGCCGCGTTGTTTCAGGCGTTCGTCGTCAAGAGCGAATCCTTTGACGAGATATTCCCTGAGCCGCTCGGTTGCCCAAATGCGGAACTGCGTGCCGCGCGGCGACTTGACACGGTAGCCGACTGCAATAATTGCGTCCAGATTATAATGCTGGGTTTCGTAGCTTTTCCTGTCGCTGGCAGTTATCCGGAAATTCCGGATAACTGAATCGGCAAGAAGCTCCTGCTCCTCAAAGATGTTCCTTAGGTGCTCATTGATGGTTCGGACATCCTTCTGGAATAATTCTGCCAATTGTTTTTGCGTCAGCCAAACAGTTTCTTCTTCCAGCCGCACTTCGATTCGGGTTTTTTGATCTTCGGTTACGTAGAGAGTTATTTCTGATTTCATGGTTTTACTCATAGAATACACAGTCTTATTTATTCGTCTTCATTGCTGAGTCTCATCAGCCGGCGCTGTGAGTTAGTTGGAATTAAGCTCCGGATCCCATTTTCGCATTTTTTTGACATAATCCTTTGGGTTCACCGTATCCGTAAGGACATGGATAACATCTGCAACAGAGAAATATCGCTTGCCGTCTGCTTCATTCCAGACTGATCGGATTTTCTTCTCTTCAAAGAGCTTAATGTTTGCCATGTATCTCCTTTCAAACCGTCACATTTTGCAACGGTTTCATTTTCCACTCAAGCACGTCTACAAGGGTGGGGACAAATTGTAACCACCCTTGGTTGTTACAACTTCTCTTCCAATGAGATTCCGTTTGGGAGAGAGTCTTTACTCGCCATCAATTATTTCGACTTTCAATCCGGGTAACTCTTTGTTAATCTCAGATTCATCTGGAATGTAATAATCGCCAATAGATTTGGGCTCATCTTTGTTTGATTTTACTTTATCTCTTACTGTTCGGTGAACCTTTGCAGAAGAGTATTGTTTCTCACCCTTTTTTTGTTCCCACCAAAAGAGTTTATGAACTTCCATCGTTCCTGCGGGTCGCGCAGAAGATTCATCATTCTTAAAAAGTGTTTTTAATGCTTCTTTGATAGCTTCTGCATCTTTATGAGAAAAACCTGTCTTTGTCGCTAGTTGTGGATTTATACTGCCATAGAACACATATACACCGTGATTAACGCGATGCTTCATTCCCATTGTATCCGATGCTTTCTCGGGTCCCGGTTTTTCAAGATTGACACTTTTTACAATTTGTTGACTTACCACGCGATCATTCACTTGAGCAATAGAAAAAGCAGGATGAATTGAGACGGGCCCTCTAATGCCAATAGAGACGCCCGTTCCTTTTTCTTTTTTCCCAGTATCGCTGTCTCCATCTTGTGAGGTATCATTATTTGCATCCTTTGTTTCATCCTTGTTGCTTTCTTTTCCAAAAGCAAAAACCTGACCAAAGGCACGGACATCGAACCATTTATCGCAGGCGGCGAGACGAAATATTTCATCAGCCTTGCCATCTTCTTTATTGCTAGCCTGTTCTTTGTCTTTAGCCGTATTCTTTTTTGGGTTTTTAAATAGGTTCTTGTAAATATCCTTCAACTCGCTTTTTGCTCTTTCTCTTAGACTACGGTATTCATCAATGCGATTGTCGTCTGATTGCACAAATATTGATTGATCGGCATCCATCAGTCGATTTCGGATTTTCCGCTTGATGCAGACATCTGAAATTTCACCATACCCATCGTAGTCGATTCTGGGACGATTGCCGCTGAGTGGATCGCCATTGGGGTTGGCTCTGTTCACATTGAGGATGACTGCAAAGTCGATTTTGTTCTTCAAGGTCTCTTTTATTTCCATAACCATACTCCTTTATGTCTGATGATGAGAAAATTATCTTTTGTGGGACAGGCATTCTTGCCTGTCATGTTTAATCAATCAGACAAGAATGTCTGACCTACCAGATTATTCCTCGTTAAGGGTTTCTTCCGGTTCTTCATCTTTGCCTTTTTTCCACAATTCTGCCCGTTGGCAATGATACCCTAACAAGAATTCACCGCTTAAGGGTTTATCGCTGTTAAACTCTTCAGGAGCAAACTTGCACATCACTTCATCTATAAGACTTATATAAAAGTGTGCTCCACCAAGCCGTGCTTTATATGGAGACAACGAGAGTTCAATTTGCCGCCACGTTTTATGTGGGTGCTCGGCGAACAACTGCATATAGCGTGCAGCATTCGTATCTCGCTTTTCTTTGGCTTTGTAGAGAGCAAGACCTTCAAGCCGATCTGCAATTGCGAGAAGTCTCCCGTAGAGATAATCTCTTGTTTTTCTTTCTTGATCCACACAGTCCATAATGTATTCCTCCTTTGTATGATATTTTTTGTAAAGTGAACAAGCTATACTCAATGTTTTATTCCATTCCCATTCTTCCATCGCAATTCTATTACAAGCGCGTCTCACAGCAGATTCAACAAGATCTCGTGGTATCTGTTGACCATCTACAATGCAGGGAAGAAGCCGCGCGACAGTTGTTTTCTTCAGTTTGTCATCTGCCTTCTTTCCATAAACGGCTTCGGCAATATCGATAGGTGCGGGTGCGCCTATGAATGGCTGAAAGAATCTTTTGTTCTTTCCTGTTTCCTTATCTTGGATATCCTTGTATCGATAATCATGAATCCACTCACAGGTCTTATGCCAACTCTCAATTCTTTTCAGAAAATCTGATCCCGTTAAGTCTTCCCGATAATACGTGATTGCCAAACGCCCCTTAGAGGCAGAATCCAGCCCCATAACAACAATGTTATCTGTGTTTCCTAATTCGGAAGCATAGCCAAGCATTCTATTCTTGAATTTAATTGCTATGTCCTGTGCCGTTGAAACCATTAAGGGCTCATCATCGGGCAATTCATCAAATCCTAAAAAAGACAATGAATCATCTGTTGGTTTGGGTATTGTTTTCCCTGAGGTTGCCCACGCAACAACAGTCAGACCAGGCTCCTTTCTTCCACCATTGCCTTTTGCCCAAAAGACTTTTCCTTGTCTGCTGATTAACCAAATTAACGCATTGTGAGCTTTCTGTGATACCTCATAACTAACACCACAAGCTTGCTCTGCGGTTCGAAAACGTCCTCTAAACGTAAAACCGCTCGTGTCATTGGAGGATATGAGTTTTGCTCCGTCTCCCTTTGCCCGGATATATTTGGGATGCTGAATGGTTAGAAAATCATCCTTCCCAGTGGTAAAGCAGAGAGGTTCTTTCTTTTTTGTACTGAAGTAGTATTGCATCCACTTTTCCCACAGAGTTTTGTCCTTCCACACTTTTGTTTCAAGAGCCCCTGAAACTTCAACTTTCCAACGTACGAAGGCATCCTTTTGCAAACCAATTACTTCAAAAATATCTGGGGCGCTTTTCTCTTTCTTTCTGTCCCGCTTTGCCAAGAGTTTTCCGTCATTTCCAACAAATAGTTTTTGACGCTTAACCAAGTCTCTTATCACTTTTTTCTTCTTGACATATTTTAAGACCGCAACTACTTTAGGATGAGCAAATTCAGATTTACACCAGCCGGTCAATGTCTTAATGTAATTCCTGTAAGGTTCTTCAGGGTCTTTGGCAAAACCGACGGTAACACTGCCCCCATATTTTACAAAATCTCCCGCTATATATTGAAGTTTCTCGCATAGAGGATGGCCTTCAGGCTTTATTCCCGCTTTGCCACCCGAATTCTCAGTACACGGGATAATGGTGGTTGCGTCATTCTTATCCGTTACCACGTGTGCATCTAAGAAGTTGCCATCCTGATCAATGATAATTTCTATATGTGCCTGAGCGGTCATATGGCAGATAGGAAGGAGAGGTCTTTTATTCTCATCGGTCGAATAACCAACACTATCCTTACAATTGTTGTATGTCTCGTACAACTTCTGTATCCAGCTCATTTATTCACCTCCTGTTCTTCATATCCTTCCAAGAGCCCTTGTTTTGCCAATTCAACAGTTTGTATTGCTTGTGCTTTCATTGGTTTTACTAATTTCCGAATCGTGCACTCTTCTGGTCGTGGAAATTCGATAACCCCCTTTTTCATCTGCGACCACCAAAATCTTGCGATGAGTTTTCCATCTTCTTTCCCTTCGTCTGGATAATCGAATCCATGAAACATCAAACCAAACGCAAGTTCTGGAATGTTATCGTAGTGTCCTTCACCTTCCCCGAATCCGCACGGCTCAACATATCCTTGACATTCCCGCGCACCGAGGAAAATATCTCTTCGTCCGCCACGGTCTATCATCCTTTTTGCGACAAAGAAGTGCTTGTTCTCATTCTGATCCTGTATTAAATCTTTCCGTTTCTCGTTCCACATAAATCGTGCTTGTACTTGGTATTCGACATCGGCAAGATACGTATAGATGGAAAGAGAATTACCGCCACTGTATATAACCGGCTTCGCACTACGTGTTTGCGTCTTAATTGGCTTCATTATTCGGACTTTATCAATAATCCAAACAATGGTCGGCTTCCAATACACCGAACTGATGATACCCTTCAATGCTTCATACGTCGGTATCTGGTACGAACATTTTTCTCCGCCGATCTTTGTAAGCGGATCGGTGAAGAGGGCGTACTTACCGTAGACCTTGAACTCAACTTTGTTTTCCATTCTTCCTCCTTAAAAATTTAGATTTTTCATTTCTGTAACAATTTCTTTGCTCCAGCCAAACTCGTTGCTGTAGTATTGGTAATCCATATAATAAATGCCGGATTCTTTTTGGACTTCACGTATAGCATTTTTCTTTCCCATGTCTTCAAATTCATAAGGATAGAGATTGACAGAGAATCTTTGTGCTGCTTTCAAAAGCTTGCATTGTTTCTCTATCATCACAGCATCGCACAACTGGTTGACGACATCATCGCCCTTTTTTCCATATGGAACGATCACACCGCGCGTTGGTGAATCGATCGCATGAAACGCTTTTGCCGCGCTCTGAAACGATTGTTTCAATGGCAAAGAAGGTGAAGCATTATGAATCCGTTGGTATCCCTGGACAGAATCACTATTGAGAGAAAGCAGGTTAAATAAATCATCAGATCTTCCTATATCCCGATTGTCACTCGGAATCGGATAGCTCATCTCTTTACTTCTATTGTAGAAATAGTATTTGTAGAATTGTTGCATCGCTTTAATACCGATGCGGTCGTTATCGAACGCCACTGGATTGTTATCGAATTCTCTCAATACACGTTCGGCATCTCCCGCCCCAATTTTGATGTCTTTCAATTTGTCCAAGCTTTCATCTTGAGGATTCACTATATAAACCTTCCCGAGTTTTTCGCGTTTTCCATTCCGGTTGCAACGGCCTGCCGCTTGAGCAATAGAATCGAGTCCGGCTAAATAGCGAATGACGGTGCCGAAATCTATGTCAATACCTGCTTCGATCAATTGCGTGCTGACGCAGATGACCGGCTGTTTCTTTTCAAGACGATCTTTAACGGTACTCAAAATATAAAGGCGATGGGTGGGACACATATTTGTGCTGAGGTGATATACATCCCCAGATTTCCTCTCGGCAAGTCTTTGAGAAAGCGACCGGGCAGAATCTTTCTTGTTCACGATGATGAGCACACTGCCCATATCTTGCAGTTCTTTTTCTGCTAAGTTCGCCACTTCCTCTTCTGACCAAGCATCTTTTACTTTTCTCACATCAAACAGTTCAAGCCGTTTCAGTCTTTGGAATAATTTCTTTTCGTCTTGAATCATTTTTTGTTCAGGAGAGATGCTTAAAGACCTATGAATTGGTTCTATCTTGTCAAGCAATGGCTGCGTAGCTGTACAAAGGATGATTGACGCGTCGCAGTTATTGACAAGGAAGCGAAGAGCGACATTGAACATGTGAACACACCGAACGGGAATTGTTTGAACTTCGTCAAAGATAATTACCGAATTGGCAAGCTGGTGCATTCTTCGTACGCTTCTTGTTCCGCTTCCGAATAACGTTTCGAGAAATTGAACTTGCGTTGTAAAAACAATTGACGCATCCCAATTTTCCGATAGAAGATTCTGTCTTCTTGTTTCTTCTTCCGGCGTAAGGTTGGAATGATGCTCAAGAACTACTCTGTCTAAGTATTTGCCGTTATCGTCTTTATCTTCCAGAATTTTTCTTACTTCGTCAGCATTCTGATCGATAATAGAAGTAAAGGGAATAATGTAGAAAACTCTGTCCATTTTATGATGTGCTGCATGGTTCAAGGCAAACCGCAAGCTCGCCAACGTTTTGCCTCCGCCGGTGGGAACTGTCAGTTGATAAATTCCTTTGGACTTTACGGAAAAATCAAAACACTGTTGAGACACTTCGTTGCGCAGGTCATCAACTTCATTTTTATCTTTCTTATTCTCGAATTCCTTGAGTTTGACATTCAATCGCTCAATCAAAACATCCCAGGGATAGTATTTGCCGTAATTTCTGAATCGAACGTTTTTGGGAAATTCAAAGTCAGCGGTATTGAGTCTGTCTGCATCAATGAGACAACTAAAGAGAAAACGAACGAGCAACCCATACTTAAACATCACCGTGTCTTGGTGGTCGTTGTTCTCTTTCAGCGATTTTATCTTCAAAATCATTTGCTTTACTAACACTTCGTTCGAAAGCAGCTTCATCAGCTTCTGCTTTTCGTTATCAGTGAGACACGATGATGCTTCATCTGTATGAGTTTTCTCTTCTGATTTTTCTATCCTTCTGGTAAAGTTGTCTCGACCATCCGGCGAAAGGCAATCAATTAAACCGGAATGATGAGAGGCGATGCAGAGAGACAATACTTGAGCGGCGATGACTCCCTCGGGTCCTTTTTGTGAAAGTGCTTTATAAATTATTTGCGCTCCCGCGCTGGAGTGATCTATCTTTCCTCGTTGTTGCTTAGCTTCAACATAATCATCTGCATCCGGATCAATCAAGCCGGTTGCTGATTTGATGTATTTATTGAAATCACCACTGGCTTTGCCCATGTCGTGCAAAAGTCCAATAACTCTGCCTACGTCTTTCAGTCCTATCTTGTCGGCAAATTGTCCTGCCAAGACCGAGACTCTTGTAAGATGGTTGCAGAGATATTGAGACTCCCCATCTTTTTTACGGCGATGTGCAATGAATCGAGTTTTCATTTGTTTATGCTCTCAATTGAAACCATCTTTGTCATTAGGTCAGACACGAATGTCTGACCTACCGTTCATACCTGTGGCACATACATTGTCGCCAGTGGGACAGGCATTCCTGCCTGTCAAAATAATGTTTCTTCAAACTATTCTTCTTGCCATGATCATTTTCGGAATGAGCAAAATACATTTCACCGCACTATTGTTGAAATGCTCGATGCGTTATCTTGTCGTATATGAAGACCCACTCAAGCACTTTACGCCTTCCCCCGCTTACACCAAATCCAGCGTCATGCTCAGCCCACGCGGTCTTATCTTTTTCTCCTCCCGCCACCGCCGTAAACAACCTGCATCATCATATCTTTCTTGAGCATCTGGATTGCCTTGAGTTGCTTTCGCCGGCGGATTGTCAATCCCAGGGCATTTGCGAGCGGTGCTAAGACCGCAGCTTCCTCTGCACCCTTGACAAAGATCGTCTCAGGAAGAAAACCGTGTCTCTCGATAGAAGAACAAATTGCATCCGCCAATGACTGATGCCCCGACAGCTCCGGCGGAGAAGGCTCCGCTGCAAGGACGAATCCGGATGATTGTTGACACACCGCCGCCAACCGGACGTAATACGGGCGTTCACGGTCGAGGATCGGCGAGGGAAGATAGAACATGTTCGCCTCCCACGGACTGTCCGGCTTGGTCTTTTTTGCACGCAGCGCATTAAGGCGGGCAAGGTTCAGCACCAGCGGCGCAACCGAGTGATGCGCAGGCATTGGCCACGCCTCCCATTGTGCGCGGTACTCTGTTTCCGCAGCAACGACAGGAGTATAAACGAGACATTCACCATCCCGCATCGATTC
>JAGVPT010000204.1 GCA_020052095.1 Bacteroidota bacterium
AGAAGAGTCCGGCGCTTTCAAAGGCCTGTACCACGTTCTAGGAGGTCTTCTTGATCCTATCGAAGGACGAACGCCGGAATCGCTTGCAATTGGAGAACTCATTAACAGACTGAGCGATCAGACATCGCAGATTCGCGAAGTTGTTCTCGCGTTTGATCCTGACGTTCGAGGAGATACGACAGCGTTATATCTTGCAAAACGATTGGCGAATATTCCGATGACAATTACAAGACTGGCGAGAGGTTTGCCGACCGGCGCGCAGATTGAATACGCGGATGGCGCAACTGTGGCAGATGCTTTAGAAAATAGAAAAAAGCCTTAATAAAAAATACGGGTGAAATATAGCAGACTTGACAAGATAAATATTTAAGCGTACAAGTGTCATGGTCACGCTACCCAATAACAAAAGGTGAAGCATGCAAATGCTGATGTTACCGCGTTGTACGATGCGGCTTACCCAACGATTGGAACTCAAGCCAACTTTCAGAATCGAAGCTCCACCAGAAGCTCAAAGAGGATTCGGCGGTATGAAAGTCGCCAATGACATCCTCGTTCGTTTGGGGATTCCAGGACTACTGATTGGAAGTTTGGCGCGTAAGGCGTGGACGGGCGAGTACCGTGGAGTGATCTCGTCACGCAAGGACGTCGACGTGATCGTTCTCTCAAGCTCCTCAGAAAAACATCCGTCGCGATTCGAAGGAGGAATCGATTGGTGGGTGACATGCGATCCAGTAGCTGGCCCAACAAACGGCAACGACTGCGAACTGATCTACGCGGTGGAAACGCGCAATGCACTCGCACCCGGTCTGTACCTCGCGACACCCGATTTCCTTTGGGCTTGGCGACGACAGGAGCTCTTATTCTTTAGCAATCGCAGAATTGTTCGAGACGCGCAACAACCGCGCATCCGTACCAACCCGCTCATTGTGGAATACCCTGTTCCACCTCCACAAGCCCTCGAATGGAGGTTCACTGCACGCGATCGCTGGCGTTGAACTCAATCCCCATCCGAGGGGATTTTTTTGTTTAGCTACATTGACAAATACGTATTTTTATGCAACCTTGCCCAGTAAGGGCAATGATGCCTGGAACGTTCACAATTCAATATATGAAAGTACCAACCGATGGGAAATCTGGACATGGACGACATTCGAAACGTCGAACGGCGATTCCCAATGATCACTCCAGATGGGAGGATCTGCTGGGCAGTCGCTGGTGGCGGAGCTACGAAATTCCTTCTTGAGTCGCATTGTGTGGTCGGGTATGAAATCAATGACAAAAACGTGCGTGACGTACGAATACACAAAGACCTGGACATCAGTGTTTTCCTGCCGGAACAATGCCAACTTCGTCTCGTCTATCCGCATGAGATCTACAGAACGGTATTCTGCAGTCCACCGAAGCGTTGTAACTACAAGACCAAGAAACAGAACTACACCGGATTCTTCGTCGAACTTTTAACTGACTGGTTTTTCGGCTTTCCGCCACCCGCTCCGAAAGACACAGCAAAGGTATATCTGCCAGAAGCCGTGGTGTACACACTGTCTCCGGAATACGTCATCGCCAGCCGCTTGTTCGATATCAGTCCTCCTCGAAAAGGAGTAGACGACGAAGACGTCTTGCGATTGCGAGCGAAATTCGTACTGGATGAGGAGCTGATCGTTCGAACGGTACAACGCGGAGTTTTCGGTTTCCTCTCTGAACCCACGCTGACAGAGATCGTTCACGAAGGGAATGAGGTCTTGCTCGACTGTCTCATGAAAAATGAGATAAAAACCCGTTTCCCGAACATCCTCGCAACAATACCACTAACATCAGACATGGCTCGCCGACTACTTCTATTCTGTCCAGGCGATCTGAACACAGATAGGTTTGCACTCGCTTGCAAGCTAGCCGACGAACAACACGAGGAGTGGTCTTGCTGGGTAAAGACGACAGAGCTGAGATTCGTGCTAATCATGCTTAATTACGGTCAGCGCAACGGTTTATCAACTACCGTCAAGCTTACAGTGAAATCCTTCATGGAAATCATATCCCTTAGCGCTAACCACGCTCAGTACGCTGGAATAGCAGCACACTTCTGCAAAGGACTCATAGACCTAGAGGTTGCGCTCGCCAATCACAGCCTTAACCACATCTACCAAGAACTCGCTGAGAGAACCTTGTCCGCATTCTGCAAGACGGCATTCCGTACCGTCCTGAACGCCGGTTTGGCCGGTACCAACAATAAACTAAGAGCGCTATGTGAGCCCTGGGACGCATACGACGTCTTAGCAACATTCTCAAACCTCATTGGTTGGCGAGGCTTTGCAAGAAAACATGGAGCAGCACGATGAGCGAACAGGCTATTTTCGCCACTGATCTGCACGGAAACAAGTACGCATACGAGCGGTTGTTCTCAACCGCAACAAAAGAGGGAATCCGTACCGTAATCCTGGGTGGTGACCTCACGCCGAAATGGCCGATCCTTTCGTTCTCCGGACAATCGCTCATCCCTCTGGCGCCGCAGTATTTCAAGCCGGACGAAAACGGCTCGACTTATGTCCGCTTTCTGGAGGAGATCGAACCGCACGTCCAGAAGAAAACGGAAGCGGAAAAGCACTTTGTCGGCCTTGGCGGATTCGTTGTCCATACCGGAATACCGATTCAGTGGAAAAGCCTGCTAAACGAGCAAAGGATTCTCGCGAGGATCCTGGAAGAACCGTACAAAATTTCGTCCAGCAGGCAAACAAGACTCGTAATTTCAGATGACGAGTGGCGCCACTTCGAACGCGCATTGAGCAGGTATACAATGAATCCTGCGATAAACAAGGAACTGCTCCTAAAGGCATTTCGTGTCAACACACTGCCAACCGAGCAAGAAAAACGGCTACATCATGTACGGTCATTACTCCGGAACACAACAAAAGCGCTGCTAAAAAAAGAAACGCCGGAGATTCAGCGATGCTTCGCCGGACTCAAGGAGTGGTTTACGAAAAGCCCCGAAGTCGAGATCAGCACCGGAGGAATAAAAGCGCATGCCTTGACCGCTGCTCAATTTCATCCGTTCGCTCAATGGGCGGAAAAATCGCGCGACATGTACCGTGCGGTCCGACCTCAAATGAACTTCCTCAGATACTTTCTTTCCTCAAGGATCAAAAAGTTCAAGGAAGACGTTCCTGGTGGCCGGGTATACCTGATTCTCGGGAACGACGACACGGTCGAATGCGCAGAAACCGTGGACAAACTGGAAAAAAAGGGGCTAATAACATCTATTTCTGAACGTACGGTGAAATTGAGAGATGGCCTAAAAATCTCCGGCTACCCGTTCGTACACTTGGGAGAGGGCTCCTTCTATCGAGGTTGGGACAAATCCGAGGAAGAAATCGAAAGCGACCTCTCGAAGCTCGAAGACGGTTCTGACCCTGAAACAACGATCTTCGTTGTCCATACTCCCCCGGCGCAAACAAACCTCGACCATAGCTTCAACGGCAATCACTACGGTAGCCAAGGGATGCGCCGCTGGCTCGAAAAAAGCCGCAAACATCTTGTTCTTTCAGGCCATATCCATGAGGCGCCATTTTTGAACGGCGGCTTGTGGCAAGAAACCGTAAATGGCACCATTTGCATGCAACCAGGCGCATGGCACGATCAGGGTCTTTGCGCCATCATCTTCAACCTCAAGGATCCTAGCCAAGCGCGCTGGATCCATAACTAGGAAACCTTATCTCGGCCCCGCTAGACAAACAAGTCGAACGGGGCTTTTTTTTATATCAAAAATCGCCGGTTAGGCGATTTTTGTGATCTTTACTTTTGTGAATGGCTGTCTGTGGCCGCTGCGCTTCTTATAGCGAGTCTTTGCCTTATATTTGACCACTTCAACCTTCTTGGCTCGCCCGTGTTCCAACACCTCGGCCGAAACCTTTTTATCAAGCATA
>JAGVPT010000166.1 GCA_020052095.1 Bacteroidota bacterium
AATCAAGAAGCGAGTTATTCATTGGATTCTCCTGCATTGTGGTCGACTCCAATGTACGACGCTTTTTAATCACTTTTGCGTAACATCACTTACATAAATCATAAGGAGGTATTGTGCGCCAAAAAGTACTTGTTCTTACCGCGTTTTTGTTCGTGTGTGTCTCACATGTGCCTGCTCAGATCGCTCCCGCGGTCGGCATCCGGAAAAACACGCCCGACGTCCAGGCATTGAAGAATTTGACAATCGTCGTCGCCCCGGGCAAGAAAGTTGAAAATGGCACGATCGTCGTGCGCAACGGCGTCATTGAATCTGCCGGAGCGAATGTCGCTATTCCGGCGGACGCGCGGATTTGGGATTGTGCGGGCTTAACAGCGTGTGCGGGGTTGATCGATCTCTATACAGATATAGGTCAGCCAAAGCCGAAGCAATCTGGTCCACTTCCTTTTGAGACGCCGGCTCCAACGGCTGAGCCGCCCCGTGGCACCGCCCACTGGAATTCACAAGTTCATCCGGAACTCTCGGGCGCCGATCAATTCCTGCCCGACAAAGATGCCGCTGAAAAATATCGCAGCATGGGATTTACGACCGTTCTTTCCGCTCCGCAAAATGGAATTTTCCGCGGCTCAAGCACGCTCGTCAATCTTGGGGAAGGAACTGCGAATAGTCAGTCCATACGTAACAACATTACAGAGAATATTTCTTTTTCGCGGGATCCGATGGGAGACAACTACCCTGGTTCCCTTATGGGGGCGATTGCGTTGATTCGTCAAACATTCATAGATGCAAATTGGTACAGCGATGCGCTGAAGATTTATGAAAAGAATCCGGTACAGGAGCGCCCGGAGGAGAATAAGTCGCTCGCCGCACTTCAGGAGGCTGCCTCAGGGAAGCAGCCGGTCATATTCGAGGCTTCCGACGAACTCAATATCCTGCGCGCTGCAAAAATCGGGAAAGAGTTCTCGCTCTCATACTGGATTCGCGGCAATGGATACGAGTACCAACGTCTCGACGCGGTGAAAGGAACGACAATCATCCTTCCGGTGAATTTTCCCGACCCTCCAGGCGTGAATACGCCGGAAGAAGCCCTCGACGTCAGTTATGAGGAATTGCGCCATTGGGATTTCGCGCCGGAGAATCCTGCACGACTCAAACAGGCCGGGGTTACCTTCGCGCTTACGACGTCGACGTTGAAAGATTTCTCAAAATTCAGAACGCTGGTTCATACGGCGATCGAACGTGGATTAAAGGCCGATGATGCACTTGCTTCGTTGACGACAATTCCGGCGAAGTTGCTTGGAATGGAGAAGCAGCTCGGCACACTCGAGGCGGGAAAAATGGCGAACTTTGTTCTGGCGGACGGCGACCTCTTTGCAGAGAAAACGAAAATCAGAGAAACGTGGGTCGATGGAGCACGGTACGAGGTTAAAGCTCCCTCACAAGTCGAAGCGCGCGGAACATGGTCATACTCGATAAAGGTCTCACCTGCAAAACAAGACACCGGATCGATTCTTATTGCCGGCGATCCCGAAGCCCTCTCAGGAACAGTTGCGCGAGGTGCAGTAAAAGTGAAAACGACGACTTCAACATTGACGGGAAAAAATATCACACTGGTTTTCCCGGGCGATTCGCTCGGGTATGCGGGAGTTGTCCGGATGACCGGCACCGCCGAAGATTCAACAATGACGGGCTCGGGAGAATTGCCTGATGGTTCGTCATTCGGTTGGGGTGCGCGATTGAAAACGGGGTTCGTTCAGCCTCCCGACACAACAAAGAAACCCGAGACCATCCACGCTTCGTTCGATGTCGTCTATCCCGAGGGAGCGTTCGGAAGAATAGCGCCTCCTGAACAGCCGGAAAATATTCTGGTCAAAGGAGGATATCTCTGGACGAGCGGTGCGCAAGGAAATCTTGAGAGCGCAGACATTCTCTTCACGAAGGGTAAGGTCGCGAAGCTTGGAAAAAATATCGCCGCGCCCAAAGGTGCAACAGTTATCGACGCCACAGGGAAACACGTTACAGCCGGACTCATCGACTGCCATTCGCATACCGCGATCTCCGAAGGTGTCAATGAAGCGGGACAAGCGATTTCTTCCGAAGTCCGCATTGCCGACGTTGTCGACTCGAAGGACGTAGCGATTTACCGCGAACTTGCCGGCGGATTGACGGTGATAAACGCCCTTCACGGTTCGGCGAATCCGATCGGAGGTCAGAATCAAGTTCTCAAACTCCGGTGGGGAATGCTTCCCGAGCAAATGAAGTTCGAAGGAGCGCCCGAGGGAATCAAATTTGCGCTCGGAGAAAATCCGAAACAATCAAATTGGGGAGACAGATTTACCTCCCGTTATCCGCAAACGAGAATGGGTGTTGAGCAGATCATCCGCGACGAATTCCGGGCGGCTCAGGATTATTCCAGGAAATTCGAGGAAGCAAAGAAAAATCCGAACCTTATTCCACCCCGGAGAGATCTGGAGCTCGACGCGATGGTTGAAATTCTGAAAGGCACGCGTCTTGTACATTCGCATGCTTATCGTCAGGACGAAATCCTGATGCTCATCCGTGTTGCCGACGATTTTGGGTTCAGAGTTGCGACGTTTCAGCATGTGCTGGAAGGATACAAGATCGCCGAAGCGATGGCCAAACATGGCGCAGGTGCATCGACCTTTAGCGATTGGTGGGCATATAAGTACGAAGTGATCGATGCAATTCCGTACAACGGCGCATTGATGCACGACGCGGGCGTTGTGGTGTCGTATAATTCCGACAGCGACGAACTGGCGCGGCGCTTGAATACCGAGGCCGCGAAAGCGGTGAAGTACGGCGGCATCAGCGAAGAAGAGGCGCTGAAGTTTGTTACAATCAATCCGGCAAAGCAATTGCACATCGATAATCGCGTCGGATCGCTCGAAGTGGGCAAGGATGCAGATTTCGTTATCTGGAGCGGCTCGCCGCTATCGACGTACTCGATCTGCGAGCAGACCTGGGTCGACGGAAGAAAATATTTCGACCGTGATGAAGACCGCGCGATGAATGCACAAATTCAAAAAGAACGGGCCGATCTTATCCAGAAGATACTGAAGGCAAATAAGCCGCCGACCGGCAACACCGGACCCACGAGGCCGGGGCACCGACCCTCTTATTCATGTCATACTGAAGAAGGAGGTGTCGAATGAAGACGCGAATTAGGAATTATGAATTAGGAATTATGAAAAATCTCCGCCGCATTTTGTCATTGATCATTACTCATTACTCATTGATCATTGTTCCCTGTTCATTGTTCGCTTCTGATCCCATCCCCGCCGTGAAACAGATCCATCCGATCGCGTTGATCGGCGGAACAATACATCCGGTCAGCGGACCGGAGATTCCCAATGGGACGATTCTCTTCGAGAATGGAAAGATCACCGGCATCGGAACGAATGTTGCTCTTCCGGCAAACGCTGAGAAAATTGACGTTGCGGGAAAGCATGTATATCCGGGGTTGATCAATGCAAACTCTACTGTTGGCCTTACGGAGATTTCGGCTGTGCGTGCCACGAACGATTATGCGGAGACCGGCAGGATCAATCCGAATGTGCGGAGCGAAATCGCGATCAATCCGGAGAGCGAATTGATTCCGACGACCCGTGCAAACGGTGTGATTATCGGACATTTGTTGCCGCAAGGTGGCCTGATTGCAGGCCGTTCGTCAGCGATCATGATGGACGGTTGGACGCAGGAAGACGTCGTCCTGAGGGCGCCGGTCGGGCTGGTCGTGAACTGGCCCCGCATGACAATCTCCCGATCCGCTTATGTGCGGCAATCGGAAGAAGATCAAAAGAAAGAACGGGACAAGCAATTGAAAGAACTTCGCGATGCGTTTGGCGACGCCCGCGCATACATGGTTGCGAAAAAAGCCGAGGCGGCAAAAGGAATTCCCTACCATGCAACCGACATGCGATGGGAAGCGATGATTCCCGTGATGGAAAGAAAACTTCCGGTCTTTGTGAATGCATCAGAGATACAACAGATCGAAGCCTCCGTTCGTTGGGCTAAGGATGAAAACGTACGGCTGGTGATTATCGGAGGACGCGATTCATGGCGCGCGGCCGATTTGTTGAAAGCGAACGGCGTTTCCGTTATTGTCGGCCCGACGCTTGACCAGCCGAGCCGTCGATGGGAGCCGTACGATGATGCGTTTGCGGTGCCGGCGAAGTTGTACGCCGCGGGAGTTTTTTTCGCGATCTCCGGCGAAGGAGAAGCGATGGCGGAACGGAACACTCCCTATCACGCCGCGATGGCCGCAGCGTACGGACTTCCGAAAGAGGAAGCGTTGAAGGCTGTAACCCTCTA
>JAGVPT010000152.1 GCA_020052095.1 Bacteroidota bacterium
CTCATGGGAAGACTACTCCAACATTCCGCGCCAGTCAAACGGTCGGCATGATATCCCTTGAGATAATACGTCACCGAACTTATGAGCTAGACTACTTAGACAGGGATTCTGATGAAAAAAATACTCTCATTTCTCCTTCTTATCTCTTATCTCTTATCTCTTCCGGGCTGTACCGATCTTTCCAGAGAAAATCAACGCTTCACTGACGTCATCACCCGAGTGGAAACAAAATATGCCCCCGATCGCCGCGTTGCAGTTTTTGATGTGACGTTTAAGCGAATCAACAAAGGCATCGTTGTCTTTGGGGAAGTCGATAATGTCGAAGCCAGAACTGCGGTTCGGGACGCGCTCGAACCGTTGGTCAAAAAGTACATTGACAGCGTCACCGTCCTTCCCGACACGAAGCTAGGTAATCTAGGATGGGGAATTGTACGGCTAAGCGTGGCGAACTTGAGAGGAGATCCCGAGCAATCCGCAGAACTCGTTACGCAAGCCATCATGGGATTCGTGGTGAAAGTGCTTCGTGTGCATCGCGGATGGTATTACGTTCAGACTTCCGACAAGTATTTAGGATGGATGGAAGACGACTCATTCGTCCAATGTGCAAAGGTGATTGCCGATGCCTGGATCGCCTCGCGCAAAGTGATCGTGATGGCGACGTACGAATTCGTGCGGCAGGAACCCTCTGCCCGTTCGTATCCCGTGAGTGATCTTGTTGCCGGCTCACTGTTGAAGAATATCGGAAGTTCAGGCGCATGGATAAAAGTCGAGTTGCCGGACGGAAGAATAGGTTTTGTTCCGACGAGCAGTGTCGCAGATTTTGAGATCTGGAAGAAAAACATACGGCCAACCCCCGAGGGTGTGGAGCGGATGGCGAAGTCGCTTCTCGGCATCCCATATTTGTGGGGAGGGACATCGACAAAGGCGATGGATTGTTCCGGATTTACGAAGACAGTCTACCTCATGAACGGCTTACAGCTTAACAGGGACGCAAATCAGCAGGCGGATCAAGGATTAGACGTTTCCCCCGGGGAAAAATTTGAAAATCTCCGCAAAGGAGACCTGTTGTTCTTTGGAAGAAAAACGACGAACGATAAACCGGAGAGGATAACTCACGTAGCGATGTACTTGAACGACCGAAGCTTTATTCACTCATCCGGTTGGGTGCACATGAACAGTCTCGATCCTTCCTCGCCGATCTTTGATGGCGGCAGGCTTAGGACATTTGTCCGCGCACGCAGAGTGATCCCCACGTCTCCGACGATGACTGAAGCGCCTCCGCTCCGTTGAGTGAGGAGTAAGGAGTAAAAAATAAGGAGTAAGGAAGCCGCCATGGCGATGATGAAGAATGCGAAGTGCACGAAATGCGGAAAGAAATTTTCGTGGACTATCCAACGTCCTGGTGACGGCCATTGGGACCGTTGGACGAACGACGACGGTGATACACTGGCAAATTGGTTCATCGACAATTCACTCTGCTGGGATGATGCTTTTGCTGCGATGCCCGAAAGGTTCGCGGAGATTATTAAGACGTTGGAGTATTCGGAGGGGGAGCCGGTGGGGGATGAAATTAAAAGTTAAAAGTGAAAAGTTGTGCGATAGCAGGTATCTTAAGATAACTTACCGGAAATGATGCTATGTTTTTCCCCCGTATCTGCCGGATCAAGACACACTTTTAACTTTTCACTTTTAATTTTTAATTGTTTACTTCGTTCTCTCCATCACAAAATCGACAAACGTCAGAAGAGCCGCTTTCGCGGAGGAATCGGGGAAGGGTTTCAAACATTCGCGGGCCTGCGTGCTGTAATATTCTGCCTTAGATACCGCGTACTGAATGCCGCCATAGTGTTGGGTGAAGGCAATAATGTTATCTACATCTTTTCCCGCTGCGCCGTTCCTGATCATTTTCAAAATACTGCGTGCTTCTTTTTTTGGCGCCTGGAGGAAGGAATGGATCAAGGGCAGAGTAATCTTCTTCTCCTTCATGTCGCCGCCTACCGGCTTGCCGATGATATTTTTCCGGCTCGTATAGTCCAATACGTCATCGCGGATTTGAAACGCCATCCCGACATTTTCCCCGAAGTCCTTCATTAATTTTCGCTGCGTCACATCCGTTGTCACGCTCGCCGCGCCAATTTCCGAGCACGTGGAGAGGAGCGATGCAGTTTTGTCGGAAATTATTTTCAAGTATGTCTGCTCGTCAATATCCAACTCTCTGCTCTTCTGTATCTGCAGGATTTCCCCTTCACTCATGCGCCGCACCGCGTTCGAAACAGCGTTCAGGAAATAGTGGTCTTCATATTTCAACGAGAGCATCAATCCGGTCGAAAGAAGATAGTCGCCCATCAGTACGGCTACTTTGTTTTTCCACACAGCATTGATGGACGCAAGTCCTCGCCGGGTATCGGCATCGTCCACGACATCGTCATGCACCAGGGTCGCCGTGTGAAGGATTTCCACCAGGGTCGCGCCCCGAAATGTGCTCTCGGTGATTTGCCCGCACGTTTTCGCGCTTAAGAAAACCAGAATCGGCCGGATGCGTTTCCCCTTTTGCCTCACTATGTAACGGGCAATCGTATCGACCAGTCGGACTGTCGAGCGCATGGACTGCTTGAAGTGATTGGTAAACTCCTTCAATTCTTCGTTCACCGGAGCTTTGATTTCGTCAAGACTTATTGAGCCGAGTCGTTTCATGAAGCGGTTTTCTTCTTTTGCGCAAACTTCGAAACGAATATACTGATTTCGTACAAGATCAACATCGGCGCGGCAAGCAAGCTCTGCGTGATGATGTCGGGCGTTGGTGTAACAACGGCAGAAATGATAAGGATGACAATGATCGCGTGGCGACGATAGTGCCTCATGAACGCAGGGGTCAAGAAACCCAGTTTGGAGAGGAAATAGGTGATCATCGGAAGCTCAAAGACCAATCCGGCACCGGCAATCAGGCTCAGGATGAAGCTAATGTATCGGTCGGCGGCAATATTGAGGTCGATGTTCTGAGTGCCGAACGCGGCGAAGAACTTCAACGCGGTCGGGACCAGAACAAAATAGCCGAAAGCGATTCCTGCAAGAAAACAAACTGAAGTGAAAAAGACGATCTGCCATACATAGTGACGCTCATTCGGCATTAATCCCGGGGCAATAAATCTCCACAGTTGGTACAATATGACCGGCGTGCTCAAAATAATTCCTCCGAACAGTACTACTTCGACGTAGAGAAGCATGATGCCGTACGGTGTGAGCACCTGCACTTTCAAATGCGCCGTACGCAGAGGAGCAAGCAACACATCCTGCACGAGAAAATCAGAGAAAAACCCGCAGAAGATTGAAGTGACAATCACTGCACCAACGGCTTTGATGATTCTCCACCGAAGCTCCTCGAGATGATCAAAGAACGACATTTCGCGTGGAGTACCGTTGTTATCGGGAATTTGATCAGTCATTGGGAAATTGTCTTCTTGCTTTGCCACGATCGCAACATCAACTCCGTTGCTTGTGCCACTTCAATTAAACCTGAAACCTGCGTGAATAAAAGTAAGACGGTTGATTATGTATAGTAAAATCGATACAATTTCGAGAAAATGTCAGTACACGCAAACCTACCTTTTAGTTAGGTTCAAATGTTATGGGCAGAGGACCGAAAAATCTAGAAATTTCGTTCACAGGGAAAAATCTCACTCACTTTGGAGGAGTGTATCTCATTTCTCTGTTTCTGCGTTGTCTTCAACTCAAAAGTATTTTGAGTCAATCGCTTCGTCTCTTTCAACGGAACAACCATTACTCGATAACCGAAAGTATTCTTGCTTTGATGTATCCAAGCATGCTTGGTATTGGTCGCATCGAGACAACTCACTTGCTCAAACGCAATGGAGTGTTTCATTATCTCGTCGGCATACCAGCGTACCCAAATCCTACAACATTACGACGGTTCTTGCAGCGCATTTCGCCAGATGGATTAGCCAAACTCCGTTCGGTGCAGTCACAGCTATTGAAACGCATGTTAAAGAAACCTCGCCCGGCCAAGAAAATTATTCTCGATATGGATTCGACAGTTCTTGTTCTCTATGGAAAACAGGAACTTGCAACGATTGGGTACAACCCGACCAAACGTGGGCGTCCGTCTTATCATCCTCTGCTGTGTTTCGATGGTATCACCAAAGACTGCATTCACGCAGAACTGCGATCCGGCAACACTTATACATCGAGTGGAACAACCTCTCTTCTCGAAACATCGTTTGCAAAGATACCGCAAAATGTAAAACGCGTTTATATCCGCGCAGACAAAGGGTTTTACGATCACGATATCATCGAGAAAATCGAAGAACATTCTGCGGTTCTTTTTACCATCGCGGCAAAATTAACCAGCCCGATCAAAAGACGGCTCTCTTCGTTGCGCTACCACACGCCAACACATGGAATCGAAGCAGCAGAGTTTCTATATCAACCAATTGGTTGGAAAAAACGGTACCGATTTATCGTTATACGACGTCCAATACCGGAGGATCCAACCGAACAACTAACGCTATTTTCTGTCGGCAAATTCAGTTACCAAGTAATGGTAACAAATATGGAACTGAAACCGATCAACATCTGGCGTTTCTACAACGGCCGCGCTGGGGTGGAGCTTATTATCAAAGAACTGAAAAACGATTATCCCGTAGCGAAGATTCCGACCAAACATTTTGCATCAAACGAATCATATTTTCACATTCTTCTGTTTTCATACAACGTGGTGAATTGGTTCAAGCGTTTATGTTTGCCTCAAGAATTTCAAACTATGACACTCGGTTCTTTACGTGCAAGGCTTTTACTTATCCCAGGTGAACTTGTGCATTCGGGTAATAGGCCTGTTCTGAAACTGCCTTCACATTTTCGTGATAAAGATGCTGTAATGTACGCCTTAAAAAAGATTTCTAAACTCGTTTTTTAACACTTTTTCACGCAGGATTCAGGTTAAATAATCTTGTATTTGTACAAACGTGTTCATCCTGAGCAAAGCCGCGACGGCCTCCTTCGACGCGCTCCGCTTGCTCAGGATGACCGTCGCGGCTGCGTCGAAGGATGACGATGTAATTTAGCTTACAATGTTTATTTTTGGAAGCGGCACTAGGCCATTTCCTTGTAGAGTGGAAAACCGGCGCACAGGTCGGCTACCTTCCTCGACACCGCTTTATGTGTTTCCACGTTGGATATGTTGCGAACGACTTCATCGATGAGGTCGGCGACAATGTTCATTTCGGATTCTTTCATCCCGCGTGTAGTAAGCGCGGGCGTGCCGATGCGGATACCGCTTGTGATGAATGGCGACTTGTCGTCGAACGGGACTGCGTTCTTGTTCACCGTAATCCCGGATGCATCGAGCGCTTCTTGCGTATCTTTGCCTGTGACATTCTTATTACGCAGGTCAACAAGCATCAGATGATTGTCTGTGCCGCCCGAAATAATATTGTATCCTTTGGCAGTCAATCGCGCCGCCAGCGCCTGCGCATTTTTGATGATTTGCTTCGAGTACTCTTTGAACTCCGGTTCGAGTGCCTCTTTGAATGCGACCGCCTTGGCTGCGATGATGTGCATCAGCGGCCCACCCTGGATTCCAGGGATCACCGTCGAATCCAACAATTCCGACATCATTTTCCTTCGTCCGGATTTCGGCGCGACGATGCCGAATGGATTTTCAAAGTCTTTTCCGAGCAGGATGATACCGCCGCGGGGGCCGCGCAATGTCTTGTGCGTTGTCGACGTTACGACGTGACAGTGGGGGAGAGGATCGTTCAGTAACCGCGACGCAATGAGTCCAGCGGGATGGGCGATGTCGGCAAAGAGGAACGCGCCGACCTTATCGGCGATCTCCCTGAATTTCCTGTAATCGATGTTGCGCGAATATGCGCTGGCCCCGACCGTGATGAGCTTTGGGCGCTCACGCTTTGCTGCATCTTCAACATCGTTATAGTCGATAAATCCCGTTTCTTTCGAAACTCCGTATGCAGTAAATTTGTAAAGCTGTCCCGAGAAATTCACTGGCGATCCGTGTGTCAAATGCCCACCATGCGAAAGATTCATTCCAAGTACTTTGTCGCCTGGCTTAATAAACGTGAAGTAGACCGCCATGTTGGCCTGCGAACCGGAGTGGGGCTGAACATTTGCATATTCTGCTCCGAACAATTGTTTCACGCGGGCGCGCGCCAGGTCTTCGACGACGTCCACGTACTCGCAGCCCCCGTAGTATCGTTTGCCCGGATACCCTTCAGCGTATTTATTTGTCATGATAGAGCCGGCTGCTTCCAGCACGGCCGCGCTGACGAAATTCTCCGACGCGATGAGCTCGAGTTTCGTATTTTGCCGATGAAGCTCGTTCTTGATCGCACCATATGTTTCGGTGTCGTAGTGTTGGAGTTGAATCATAGCCGTTCCCGAACCTTCCAAAGGCTGGTCTTTTTCATTGTGAATACTAATCAGCACGACGTCAGGGAATGAATCTTTGCGACCCTGGGCTCGTGCCGTCCCCCCTCAAACTCAGTTTTTAAGAACGTCCGAATGATCGCTTGTGCCTCGTCCCACGTCACCAGCCGCTCGCCGAGGCAAAGCACGTTTGCATCGTTATGTTTCCGCGAAAGCTCAACGGCTTCGACCGTCTCGCATGCCGCTGCCCTGACGCCTTTATGTTTGTTGGCGACGATCGACATGCCGATTCCGGATCCGCAAATGAATATACCCCGATCACATTCCCCATTTGAGATCGCCACTGCCGCTGTGTGCGCGTAGTCTGGATAGTCGGTCGATTCGTTAGAGCGTGTGCCAAAGTCGACGAAGGGGAGAAGCATTTCACCCAACAACACTTTCGTTTTATCTTTGTACGCGAACCCCGCGTGATCGCTTGCAAGTGCTATCATATTCTACTCGATTTCCTGCGGAATAAACCATGTGTCGCTGCCGCTGAGTGAAACTGTCAGCCGAGCAATGGAGTCTTTTTGGAGACCGTTGGTTGTCGTTCCCCGAATTCCATATTCAAGACTTACGTTCAGGCGCGCTTCACTGTTCGGTGAAAGGAATATCGGGAGTCCGACGCCCCCGGTGGCGAAGTACTCGTTGATGCCCTGGCCGTTTACTTTCAGGTAGGATGAATTCACGTAGGCGCCGACGCGATACGTCATTTGTCGATAATAGGATTCACCGGGAATAAGTGTAGGAAGCAACTCCGCACCGACGCCGAATCGTGTGCTGTTGCGAATTTCACGAGGATGAGCGCCAAAGTACTTGTACGCGTCCCAATTCTGAATCTGTAGGTCGCTGGTAAGGATGAGCTTTTCCTGGAGTAAGTACGCAGCGCCAAAGGCAACACCGAGAGGGATTTTTGCAGCTCCGGAGCGAACACCGGTCGTTTCTTGACTGCTGACGTAATTCTGGATTTTTTCCTCTTTGGAGTTAAGCGACGCGCCGCTGAATACCGATGCCGCGACATTGAGATTCTTCAGTGCGGAAAAACCGAGCGCTTTGTCGATACCTGCGTACACGCCCCCGAAGGTGAATGCAAATCCGTCCATAGAGACAACTCGCTCCACGTCACTCACAAAATACTCTATATTGTCCACGAACTTAAGCCTCTGCCGGTCGTTGAATTTCCCGAAGAGGTACTGAGTGGTCACTCCAAGAAATAAATCCTGACGCGGCGAAAACGAGAAACCAAATTGTGCGGAGGACAATCCGCCAACACCGTCAAATGTTTGAATAATATTTTGACCAGCCTGAATCTTCTCGTCCCGCACATCATATGCCGAGTGGCTGAATGGGGTAATCCCAAATGCGAAGGCAATGTTGTATTCACTGTAGAGCGGAAAGGCGAGCATCGCTCCCTGGAAATTTCCCGAACTGAGGAAGGAAGATGCCGTCCCGTCGTTCATCGCGAATCCCTGATATTGAAAATCGGCGGAATACTGCGTTCGCGATATGCGCCCAAGTGCTGCAGGATTTGCTCTATTAATATACCCGTCCGTGAGGAGCGCGATGCCCGTTCCCCCCATCGCTGCCGACCGGCTGCTGATAAATGTCGCAATATCGCCGACCCCGAAGCGGGAATAGATCGATCCATTCGTGGCGACGAGCTGGGAGCTGAGAAAAAGCACGCTAAAGAATTGGATTACCATCGAGCACTTGGAAAAGATCCTGCGCCGATTCAGTAGGGTGAGACGCCGGAATTCTTCAGAAAAATTTCTTCTCACTATATTCATATTTGCCGGTTATTTTTTTGTATAGGTTATCAAGAGTCTCGGGGCTCTGGTCAGATCCTTGGAAGAGTAGAACGATAGCTTGTCAACAGAAGATTCGTCGGTGAGCGAACGCAGCACAACGCCGTTATATGTGGTCGGATTACTAATCCATTGTTGCACCATTGACGTGACGCTAAACGTGTAGACGGTGTCGGTCGTTCGGGGAGCAGTTTTGCGATAGCCGAAAGCGAAGTAGGCCGTGGATGCGGAGTCGGGCCGTGCGTCGCTCCCGCCGATCAGCGCAAGAACGCGAAGGCTATCGGGGGTTCCTGCTCCTAACTGACTTGCCGCATTATTGAGCGTGAGTTCCATTGTCGCGTTGTTCACGATTGCTCTGTTAATGGAATCCGAAATCGGTTTGAGGTTGAAATTGATTTTGCTTCGGATCGATATGCCAGCTTGCGTCTCGATGAATCCGGACGGCAAGAAAGGTATTTTCGTCGCGAGGAATGAGCCGCTGCCGGAATTAAGATCGATTGAGTCTCTGACTCCATTCTTTGAATAGAGTATCTTCAAGCTCGGGGGGGTGCTTGTCCCAAACTGAGAAAGACCCCAAATGCCAGTGTTGGTCATGCCGGGTTTCGTTACGAGTGCGATGCTGAAGAAACGCGGCTTTGAGGTGTCCTTCGTAATATTAATCCACTTGCGGACGATTGACGAATCGATTTGGGCAGTCACTACCTTACTGGTGCTTATCGAGTCTTTGTCTGTAATTGAAGCGGATAGTGTTGGAACGAAGTTTAGCGTTGCCAGGGAATCGACGGTAACGGTCGCGGCAGACCAGGGCGTCGTCACTTCGCGGATGACGAATTCCGCCGGTGTTGTCCCCATGTTCCATGTGTAACTCACCGTAAGCGATAATTTTACTGTGTCGATATGTACAGTTGTTAGCGAATCGGGAATCGTCGTGAAAAACTGAAGCAATGTCCTTGCATCCACCGACGAATAATTCCCGACAAGGAGGTTGGCACCGCCCCCATTTGGGCCAGCGAATTTGAACGTGGTATCACGAATTGCGATGATTGACGTATCGTGCGCGCTGAACTTTTCGCTGCCGGGTATAAGTTTGGTCCCGACCGATGCAGGGTCCTGACTGCACCCGGCAAAAGCACAACCGAGAAAGAGAGTCGACAGTATCAATTTCAAGGAAAAGTTCATACAGTTCGAGGCTATATAAGTGGACGTTCCTGAGACAAGATCTTCTGCTTAACATATTGAACGCCGTCGTAGAGGTCGGCGGCGAAAAAATCTGGCTCGGTGCGGCAATCGCTGATCTCCTGCGCACCGTATCCGGTCGAGACCATCACGGTTCCGGTTCCGGCCGCTTTTCCCGCGGCGACATCAATGCACCGGTCTCCGATAACGTACGAGCGGCGAAGGTCTATGGCGTATTTCTTCCGGGCTTGGTGCAGCATTCCCGGTTTTGGTTTCCTACACTCGCAGTCTCTGTCATAACGCGCGTCGGCAACGCCGGGAAGATGGGGACAATAATAAAAATCGTCGACGAGTGCGTTTTCCTTTTTCAGCATATCCCTGAGCGCTTCATGAACCACCGACACTGCCGATTCCGGAAAAATGCCCCGAGCCACTCCCGATTGATTCGTGATGATAAAGACTTTTACGCCGAGGTCATTCAGCTCACGGATTGCAGAAATAGTGCGGGGGATGAGTTGGAGTTTGTCCGGCGATGAAAGATAATGCACTTCCGCATTCACAGTTCCGTCACGATCCAAGAATACTGCAATATCAGATCGATTCATCGCCTTCTATTGCTTTACAAGATTTCTGTAGAGGTTTGTATATTTCTTTGCAGATGACTCCCACGAAAAATCTTGTTGCATACCGTTCTTCATAATTTTTTTCCAAGCTGCCGTGTCGTGGTACATCTTCAGGGCGCGCTGGATTGTCTTGAACAATTCTTTGGAGTCGTACTTCTTGAACTTGAACCCATTTCCGTTGCCGCTTTCGACATCGTGAATGGTGTCGTCCAATCCACCTGTGGCTCGCACGATCGGAACGGTTCCGTATTTTAGGCTATAGAGTTGGTTCAGCCCGCACGGTTCGTACCGCGATGGCATGAGATACATGTCGCAGCCAGCCTCGATGAGATGTGCCAGCTCGTCATTATACCCGATGAACAAACCCATCTTCGCTGCGTATTTCTTGTGCAGCGATTCAAAATAATCCTGGTATCTTTTTTCGCCGGCGGCCAGCATAACGAATTGCACATCGAGCTTCATGAAGTCGTCGGCGATTTCCTTGATAAGATCAAGCCCTTTCTGGTCGACGAGACGCGAGATGATTCCGACAAGCGGCACATTCACTTTGTATGCCAGGCCGAATTTCGCGAGAAGCTCTTTCTTATTATCTTGCTTGCCCTCCAGAGTCCGCATATCGTAGCGTTTGATGATGAGTTCGTCTGTCTCCGGATTCCAGATGTTGTAGTCAATGCCGTTGATGATCCCATGAAGTTGCGACTTGCGCTTTTGAAGCACTCCTTCCAGGCCGCAGCCGAATTCTTCTGTTGAACAAATCTCCTCGGCATATTTTTCGCTTACCGTAGTAATAACGTCGGAATACACCAGCCCGGCCTTCATGAAATTCAACTTTCCAAAAAATTCAACGCCTTCTTTGCCAAATTCTGCCTCGGGTAATCCAGTTTTATCGAACGCTGCCGCAGGAAACGTCCCCTGGTACGCGAGGTTATGAATAGTAAACACGGTTTTAATGTTCTTGAAGAAGGGATCGTGGTTGTACATGGTTTTGATGTAGGCGGGAATAAGTCCGGTTTGCCAGTCGTTGCAGTGAATAATATCCGGTTGCCATCCAAGCCGTTTCAACGTCTCGAGAACGCCGCGACAAAAGAAAATGAACCGTACATCGTTGTCGACGTAGTCTTTCTTGCTGTCGGGGCTGGTATAAATTCCAGGCCGTTCGTAGAGTTCCTTGTTTGCGAGAAAATAGACCTGGACTTTTGATTTTACGTTTGCAATAAAAGAAGAATTGACGTTGGCAATCTTCTTCTCTTTTCCGATGGGCACCTCAATATCTTTTAGCCGTATGACATCGTGAAGCTTGAACTTGCGTTCACTGATCGATCCATACCTCGGCATGATGATTCGAATCTCGTGTCCCTGGTCTTTGATCACCTGGGGAAGAGTACCCGAAACGTCCGCCAGCCCCCCCGTCTTTGCGAAAGGCTCTACTTCACTGGACACAAAGAGAATATTGAGAGGTTTTGACATTAAACTCTTGATTAGTAAAGGAAATTATGATCAATGCTCACTAATTTACAAAAATCCCCCGCGATAAGCAATTCAAAATCCGGGGAGAGATTTGTCATCACGGCAACGATCTCCGAGAAACTTTTTCTTGACAATACAGCAGAGGTTCTCTATATTTATTTAGAAAACAGCAGGAGCAGCACATATAAGTATTGTTAAAGGTTATTAAGAGATCCTTTTCGTGAGCGTCATTCACAAACCTTTAACGTTTTTATGGAGCTGCTTTTCTATGTACCGAACGTTTTTGGTTTGTCGACCGACCAGAGCGCTCGGTTTTTCATTTTATGGATATGACAATCTTTGATAAATTATTTCGGCGTCTTTTCTTCTCCCTTGCGCTAACCACGGCGGTGATGGCTCAGGAGAATTCCCCCGCTTCGGATCAGTATCCGGATGTCCGCGTTCTTGAGTCCACGGAATATGGCGTTACGCTGGAATTCAAGCCGAAGTATCTCCCGGCCCAAACTATCGGCGCCGACCGGAACGATCATCAGATTGTTCGCTTTGAGAGGGGATCATCATGGGACTATGCGGACGCTGGAAAACCGGATGTACGATTTCGAACCATTGCTGTCGGCCTTCCGGGAATGACGCACAATCGCGTTACGCTAAACGCGGCGGACTACGCGACGGTGAACGGATTTTCGTTGGCCCCGGTGCCCACTATTATCCCTGCCAAGAGTCCGGTTGGCACGCTCTCAAGAGAGTCCTCTGGGCCCCAAAACGAATTTTATCCGGCAAACGTTGTTTCGCTGAATACCGTGGCGATGGTCAAGGGCGTACCGGTCGGTTATCTCAGAATCTTCCCCGTGCAATATAATAGTGTAACCAGGACTCTAAAGAAGTACTCTCGTCTTGTCATGCGGATAGATTTTGGTCCCCGCGAGCCTGCAGCGAGCTCAAGCGATGATGAATGGATGAAGCGATCTCTTCTGAACTATCCTCAGGTGAAACGCTCCCTTCAGAGCATCTCGACGATAGCAAAGAGAACAGCCGTCAATAGCGCGTTATCCAGCGGCAATTGGTACAAATTGGAAGTGCGGGATGATGGAATGTACAAAATAGATGCGACATATCTTCGAACGCTCGGAATCGATCGTGGGTCGATTGCGTCTATGCGGGATTTGAAAATATTCGGCAACAACGGCTTGGCGCTTCCCGAAAACCTTCCACAAATCCCGCGTGATGGGGACCTTAAGATGCAAGCCGCACTGTACGTCGACTTCAACGGGAACGGGAAGTTCGACGACGACGATTATATTCTTTTTTACGGACAGGGGGTTACGGGATGGACTTATTCGGGCCAAGGAGATTTTTCGCACTACACCAATCCCTATACGAACAGCAATTTCTATTTTCTGCAGTATGCTTCCCAGAATGCCGCGAGTAAGGAAATGTCCACAGTCCAAACGCCGTCGAGCGGCGTTACAGTCGATAAAACCGTCGGGAAAATATTCTTCGATGAGGAGCGCACAAACGTCACTCACTCCGGTCTGGAGTGGTATAGTGCGCCCATGAACCCGAACGATTCGCGTATTATCGCCAACAAACTGGACGGCTACCTCGCCGGCACACCCGTACGGTACAAGTACGAAATGCTGTCCCGCTCCGATGTCACGGCCGCTTTCAATATCGAAGAGTCTGGAGTGCAGATCGCCTCCCTATTCGTTCCGGGCATAGACCCGGGAACGCTGGCGGGGGATCCTGTCTATAATTACGCAAATAGGAATAAGGGGCAGGTCGACGGAATTCCGTCCCTCACCGATAGCCGCAGCGCTGTAAAGATAGTCTACAATGCAAACAGCACGGTCGCGACCGGGTATATAAATTGGCTCGAGATACTGTACACACAGCGACTTGTGGGAACTAGCGAAGCCCTCATTTTTACCTCCCCCGATACGACAGCAGGGGTGCAGTACGCCTTGTCGGGGTTTTCCGGAAATAAGTTTTCCGTTTTCGACATAACGGACGTGCTCAACGTGAAAATTGTACCGTCCCAGGCCGATCAAATTGCCGGAACATATTTATTTCGCGACAATCTCTCTTCAGGAAGCGTGAAACGGTATTGGGCAGGCACATCGTCGGCGTACAAAACGCCGGCATCGTTTGTGCGGATTCCCAATACAAACTTGCGTGGCGTTACGACAGGCCCAAACTTCATCATCATCACGCACCGAGATTTCCTGGCCGAAGCGCAGAGATTGAAATCTTTCAAAGAAAATCTCCCCGGCGGCGATGGATTGAAGACTTTTGTCGTAGAGGTCGATACCATCTATAATGAGTTCGGCGGCGGGATGCCCGATCCCGTCGCGATTCGCGACTTCCTCAAGTACGCCACCACAAATTGGCCGCAGGCATCTGGGCAGCCGGCGCCGGGCCACGTTCTTTTTTTTGGCGACGCGAGCTTCGACTTCAAGAATATTCTGGGAATCGACAGAAATTGGGTGCCGACATACCAGACGCCGGAATCGGATTTTCAGATTGAAACGTACGGCTATGACGATTTCTTCGCATACCTTACGCCCGGAGTTGTCGTGACCGTTACGATCGCGCATGGAAGGCTTCCTGTGAGGAGCGCGGCGCAAGCAAGACTCGAGGTGGACCGCATCATCCAATATGAAAGCGCCCCTTCTTTCGGCACGTGGAAGAATTTAATTACGGTGGTCTCGGACGACCGGAACGTAAACGGTGAATTCGATTGGGCGCCCAATCCGGAACAGGCGGAGACTCTTGCGGAATCCTTCATCCCTCCTTTCTTCGAGGTGAAGAAGATCTATGAAGAGGATTATCCGATGGTGATCTCCTCTGCCGGGAGAAGAAGGCCCGATGCGCGGCAGGCTCTGTTGGACCAGATAAACAGAGGCACACTTGTCCTCAACTACACGGGTCACGGAAATCCGAAAGTCTGGTCTCATGAAAGTATCCTCACAAAAGACGACGTGGTCACTCAACTCTCAAACGGGAATAGATTGGTGCTCATCGTGGCGGCGACGTGCGATTGGGGAAGGTTTGACGAAGCCGCTGAACAGAGCTCTGCGGAGGAAGCAATGGTGAACCCAAACGGCGGAGCTATTGGCGTGATAAGTGCAAACAGGGCAGTGTACAGCGATGACAATGCGGCCACAAACTACACATTGTATCGTTATCTCTTCTCGCGAAATCCCTTCAGCCGTACCCTCCGGTTAGGAGACGGATTAATGCTGGCAAAAAATGACGCGAACTCGGGATCGATCTCCAACAATCGCAAGTATCATTTGCTTGGCGATCCGACACTGCGGTTGTCCGTTCCGCGACTTGTTACGCAAATTGATTCGATTAACGGAATGCCGGTCGGCTCCGGCGTCTTCGATACCCTCCAAGCTCTCAGCAAAGTAACCATTAAAGCGTCGGTACGAGATACGAGTGGAATCGTTCAGAACATCAACAGCGACTCTGCGCTTGTCTCGGTTTTCGATGCCGCTCGCAGGGCCGTTGTTTTCGATAGCGAGGTCGGACACAACTTCTCATTCGTCAAACCGGGCGCGATTATTTACAAGGGCGATAACACGATTCGCAACGGAAAACTCTCCGCGACGTTCATCATCCCAAAGGATATTTCGTACGAGAACAAGCAAGGAAGAATTTCCGTCTATTTTTCGGGGAATGCCGCCGACGGACGCGGTTTCACCGACCGGGTCATCGTGGGAGGGACAGCTACGACGTTTGCGAACGATACACAAGGACCGACGATCAGGATATTTTTTGATTCACGTTCGTTCCGTTCTGGGGACGTCGTCGGTGATAATCCGGAGTTGATCGTCGACCTGGCCGACAGCAGCGGCATCAACTCCGCAGGAAGCAGCATCGGTCATCGGCTCGAAGCGTGGCTCGACGGAAATTCAAAGAGCGCAGACCTGACTGAATTCTACAGAGGTGCAAAAGACAACTATCAGGCAGGGAGTATAAAGTATCTGTACACAGGCTTGGCGCCGGGACGCCATACGATCCAGCTTCGGGCATGGGATGTGTACAACAATTCATCAACAGAACAGGTAGATTTCATTATAGCGTCGAGCACAGCGCTTACCTTGGAAAATGTCTTTAATATACCCAATCCTGTCCATTCCACAACGACATTTACTTTTCAACATAATCAGTTGAGCGGGGTGGATGTAAAAATAAAAATATACACTGTCTCGGGCAGATTAGTCCAGTCGATCTCGAGCGAGGGTTATTCGAACAGGTTCGTTCAGATTCCGTGGGACTGCAGGGATCGTGATGGTGCAAAAATTGGGAACGGAACATATCTCTATAAGATCATCGCGAAGACCATCGACGGAAAATATGCCAGCGAAGCAATGGGAAAGTTGTCGATTGTGCGATGACGCAAAATGTAGAGGCCATGGCGTCATCATTCATTTTCTGGCAGAGTCACGTTGGTGGGCTCCGTCTTCTCGCTAACCACCACCCCTGACGCTTCCGCCCATCGAGACGGCGGACAGGTCGCGTCTTCCCCTCCTCATCGAGGAGGGGACTAAGGGGTGGTGGCGCCCAATCTCGGTGGCATCTCACTTTTCTTGGAACAAGTAAATTGAGAATTCAATTATCTCGACTTCTTGACCATCATAAGCAAATACCGTACATTTATTAATATGAAAATCTTTTTGGAGGATGTATAGGCATGAAGACAACGATGCGTGCGTTGGCAGGAGCGGCGATAATATTATTTAGTGTGGATGCTGCGTTTGGGCAGGGCGGGACATCGGCGGTACCATTCCTTCTCATTTCACCCAATTCCCGAGCGAGCGGGATGGGAGAAGCCGGTGCCGGCCTTGCCGACGATGCGGGATCCGTGTACTGGAATCCGGCCGGGCTTGCATTCTTACAAGGAAGTGAAGTGAGCATCACCCACGCGAACTGGCTTCCGCAATTTCATCTCGCCGACCTTTTTTACGATTACCTTAACTACCGCCAGGATATTCCCGAGTGGGGGGGAAGCATTGCAGGAAGCGTAACGTACTTGAACCTCGGGGAATTTACTATCACGAATGAAACGGGCCCGCTTCCGATAGGAACTTTCAAGGCGTTCGAAGTTGCGGCGACGGTTGGATTCGGCACGACGATTTCGGAAAATTGGGGGATCGGTATAAATCTAAGATTCATCAACAGCAGTCTTTCTCCTATCGGCACGGGAACAGAACAAGGGAACGGTATAGCATACGACATGAGTTTCGATATAGCGACGCTGTACAAACCTAAAACGTTGGTTCTCCCGTTTACTGACCTCGACATTGGCGATCGTTTCAGCGTAGGCGCCAACCTCTCTAATCTTGGACCGAAGATTACGTATATCGACGCGGCGCAGGCTGACCCACTCCCGACAAATCTGCGTGTCGGTTTTGGATTTGTTCCTATTAAGGATGAATTCAACAGCTTGACGATCGCTCTCGATTTTAGCCGACTCCTTGTCCAGCGCAATGGCAAACAGTCCGACGCGTTGCCCAAGTCTCTGATCACATCGTGGACAAAACCTGGAATTGACAAAATCATTCGATCCACGAACACATCATTTGGACTGGAATATTGGTACGGTTCGCCCAAACTCATTGCGCTGCGGATGGGATACTTCTATGAAGACCCCGATTTCGGCAATAGAAAATTCATGACATTCGGTGCTGGCATCCGCTACGATAACTACGGCTTTGATTTCAGCTACATATCAACTTCGGATGAAAACAGTCCACTCTCCGATACGCTGCGTTTCACATTACTCATCATATGGGGCGGCGCGATTTAGCCTTGCTAACATAATCGTTCGCACTGCATCTATTATCAACGGACTCTTTCATTATGGCGAAGTTCTCACTCTGCGCTGTGCTTGTACTCATTCTTTCCTTTCAGAGTTCTGCTCAGAAATTGATACATCCCCTCCGCGCGGGTATTGAACTAGTTTTACACCCCCTTGCAGCGACGCCGAAGGCTTTTCCCGATACGGTGAGAGCCCTGGCGATTATGGTGCAATTCCAGCCCGACACCATTCCGCTAACGAGCGGCACCGGACGATTTGATACATCGACCGCACCGCAGCGCATCATCGACGCACCGCCCCGGGACTCGGCGTATTTTGCCGACCATCTGTTGTTTGCGAAGAACTATTTTCAGAAAGCGTCGAACGGGCGACAAGTAATATTGGCTACCGTTCTCGGCTCTGTAGTAACCGTCTCTAAACCGATGAAGCAATACGCACCGATCGGTTCCAATCTTCCTCTCGGACAATTGATCGAAGAAGCCTGGACGATCGCAGACTCTCTCTACCCGTCGATTCCGTTCCAAAATTACAATCTGTTCGTTGTCTTTCATGCCGGATCGGGGAAAGACATCGACCTTCGCGGCTCAATCGGTTACGATCCTACACCGTACGACATTCCTTCATTGTATTTTAGCCGGAACGGACTCAAGAACATTTTGAGTGCGGATAGCCTGCAATTGAAGTATCACAACGGATTCACTCTCCCCAATACGATCATCCTGCCGGAAACCGAAAACAGACCGCTGCCTGGTGTGGGCGGGGATTACCTTTACCAACTCGGCATCAACGGACTGGTCGTTGCAAACATTGCAAGTCACCTCGGACTCCCGGATCTTTTCGACACGAAATCGGGAAGAACCGCCATCGGCCGTTTTGGTTTGATGGACGGCCAATCCATTTTCAGTTTTTCCGGATTGTTTCCGCCCCAACCTTCCGCTTGGGAAAAAATATATCTCGGCTGGACTTCCCCTATCGTCGTCGCCTCGGGGAGTTCAATTCTTCGGGCGCCGGCCGCGGAGTTGTACCAGACCGGCAAGGATACGATCTATAAAATTCCCATCAGTGCGAAGGAATATTTCCTCGTCGAGAATCGAAATCGCGATGCTCAGAAAAACGGAGAGACGCTCACGATTCGATGGAATAGACAGGAACTTACGAAAACATTCTCGAAGGATGACGAGCACTTCAACGCATTCAACGTCGATTCCATCTACGGAACCGTTGTCAACGTCGACGAACTTGACTGGAGCCTGCCGGGCGCGATAGGTTATCTCGGCGGAATTCTCATATGGCACATCGATGAAACGATCATCGAGAAAAATCTCGCGACGAATACCATTAATGTCGATCCCAACCATCGCGGCGTCGACCTCGAAGAAGCCGACGGATCGCAGGATATCGGCCAATCGTACGGCTTTCTTGACCCGGGAAGCGGCAGCGAAGACGGCTCGCCCATCGACTATTGGTTCGGTAAGAACACCTCTCCCGTGTACACAAATGAATTCAGCGAGACGACGAATCCGAATTCGCTCAGCAACTCGTTCGCTCATTCACACATCACCCTCGATCTATTCAGCGATGCTGATTCGGTGATGACCTTTCGTGCGAGACTGGGGGATGCGACCGTTTCACTCTTGAGGACTGTGAAACGCAGCAGAGTTGCACAGGGAAATTATGCCGCGCCGCTGGTGAGTGACGTCGACAATGACGGAAAAATTGAGTTTCTCCTCTATGACGGTCTTAGCATTGACATTTTGCGAGAAAATTTTTCTTTCTACACAAGCAAACCCCAAGGATTTTTCTCGACATCTCTTTTTCCTCCGGTTGTGGTGGAGAATTTCTACGGAAATAACATCAAGATGATAGCAACCGCGGGGGGTGCCGGCTTTAACCTGCTTTTTATCGATACGGCTGCCTCCGGCAGCGGAATCTTTGCTGCAGTTGACACAACGGTAACGACGCCAGTGCACTCGATAAATAACAAGGTTTATGTCGGCACGGCATCGGGGAGGATCGAGAAATATTTTGCCCCGGGCACCCGGATAAGCTATAATCCATTTTCCACACCGGTGAAGCTTATTGCACTACTGCTGGATGAGAATTGGGTCGCTTCGAACGCCGACTCTTTGATAAACTCACTTGGGAATCGGGTGGGTTTCGACGGGAAAAAAGTCCAGGAAATCATCAATGCGAGAATCGAATCAAACGGAAGCATATCGACAATCGTCAAGCTGGATGATAATTCATTTGAAATCTATGACGCGAAGACTTTGGGATTCAAAAACCGATTCACCACCGGGTACATCGGTGCGACCATAACATCCATTGCCGATCTTGATAGAGATGGAACCCTCGACATCATTGTAGGCCAAGGGGGTTCCCTCTACGCTTATAATTACCGGGGAACGGTACTGGATAATTTTCCATTCAAAGTCTCGGATGGCGGTTCGATTCTTGGAAGCCCTTCAATCGTCGGTATAACCAACTCTTCATCGAAAGCAATCATATTTGGAACTTCGAACGGTCATTTGTATGCAATTGACAGCGAAGGAAAGATTCTTAAAGGTTTTCCGCTTCAGACAGGCGGAATTCTCTCTTCACCAGCGATTAGCGCAGGGTATCTCGTTGTCGCCTCGACGGATTCGTCGGTCTATTTTTATAAAACAGGCTCTCTGTTCGACACATCCAGAATCTATTGGACCGGTTATTTGTCTGATAAATACCATTCCAACTTCGTTGAGAACAAGGGAGCGGTTTCTGCCAAATCCACCGAACTTCTTCCATCGTCTTTCGCGTACAATTGGCCTAACCCAGTCTATGATAGAACGACCAACATCCGTTACTATCTTAGCAGGTCGGCAATAGTGAAAATAAGAATTTACAATATGGCCGGCGAACTGGTAGATGATTTTTCCGGACCGGGGATTGCGAATCTTGACAACGAAGTTCAATGGGATGTCTCGAAAGTGCAAAGCGGGGTCTACTTTGCGCAAATCCGGGCCAGTGCGGGCGGGGAAGAAAAGACCGCGATCATAAAAATTGCAGTAGTGAAGTGAGGAGTTCAGGTATTAGAACGGCAATACGCAGTGAGCAGAATTCCATTTCGGAAAGAGAACGAGGTCACACTGGCGGAGCCGGTCGTTCTCCGTTTCGGCTGATTCTCCTTCTCGCCTTCGCCGTTACGCTCATCCCCTCTTCTATATTTGCTCAGAATGATGGTTTCAATCATCCCGAACTGAACTGGTCCACCATCGAGACGGCGCATTTTTTCGTCCATTACCATGACGGTGCAGAGAGAACTGCAAAAGTTGTGGCGAAAGTTGCAGAGGATATTTACGTACCCGTGACCTCGCTCTACAATCACGAACCGGATCAGAAAGTCAGCTTTGTCCTCAAAGATTACAACGACTACTCGAATGGCGCCGCATATTTCTACGACAACAAGATTGAGATATGGGCGCCGGCGCTCGATTTCGACCTGCGGGGAACGCACAACTGGCTTCGCAACGTCGTAACACACGAATTCACACACATAATTCAAATACAGACTTCGATGAAGTTCGGCAGACGGGTTCCGGGAATATATCTGCAATGGCTCGGCTATGAATCCGAACGCCGCCAGGATGTCTTGTACGGCTATCCGAACGTAATAGTGTCGTACCCAATTTCCGGCTTCATTGTGCCAAGCTGGTTTGCAGAAGGGGTCGCTCAGTACAATCGCCCCCAATTGAATTATGACTACTACGACTCGCATCGCGACATGATACTCCGCATGTACGCGTTGGATGGAAATATGTTGTCGTGGAGCGAAATGGGTGTGTTCGGAAAGACGAGTTTGGGAAACGAATCGTCCTACAATGCCGGATTTGCGTTGGTGAAATATATCTCTGAAACGTACGGCGCTGATGTAATCCCGAGAATATCCGCCAACCTTTCGAGCCTGGATGCATTGACGATCGACGATGCGATTGAACGGGCGATCGGAAAGAGCGGCAAACAGTTATACGACGATTGGCGTCAACAAATCGTGGCTCAATACACGCTTCGTGTCGATCCTATTAGAAAGAACAAAGTGGAAGGAGAGACAATAGACTCGGTAGGTTTCGGAAACTTCTATCCGGCATTTTCGCCCGACGGGAGAAAGATGGCCTACACTTCGACGAAGACCGCGGACTACTTCGGATTATCGTCACTGTACATCTACGACCTCGAGACGAAGAAAGAGGAGGCGATCGACGAAAAGGTCCATTCGTCCCTGTCGTGGTCTCCCGACGGGAGGAGAATATATTATTCCAAAATCACTCCTGACAATCCCGGATGGTATTCACTCTCGGATATCTACGAGTACGATCTCGACGCAACGAAAGAGAAACGGCTCACGTTTGCCCTTCGGGCGTTGAATCCTTCGGTCTCTCAGGATGGAAAGAAGATAGTCTTCGCGACGGAACGCGACGGAACAATGAACATAGGAATTGTGGAAAGCGACGGCAAGAATTATCAACGCGTGACTAATTTCAGAAACGGCGATCAGGTGTTTACTCCGAAGTGGTCACCCGATGGGAACGAAGTGGTTTTTGGCTGGTCGCTCAACGAAGCTCAGGATGTCGTCCGCCTTACCGTGGCGGACGGAAAGACGGAAACGCTTATCCCCGGCGAGGAGGATGCGCGGAATCCTGTTTACTCACCGGATGGACAAAGGATCTATTTTGTCTCGGACCGGACCGGCATCTTCAATATTTATGCCTACGACGTTCACGCGAAACATATCGATCAGATTACCAATGTTTTGGGCGGGGCGTTCATGCCATCCGTGAACGTAGCGGGCGATATCGCATTTGCTTCGTATACATCGGGTGGGTTCAAATTAAATCTGCTTCGCGCGGCTTCTCCACAGAATTTTCTGTCGAACGAATATTTGGCGGAAGCGGGCAAGCCGAGTGTTCCGGCGGATACTGCTTCGGCGGGCGCCGGGATGGATTGGGCCAAGCTCCGTTCCTACGACGACACTCAACTTTCTACAGGCGAACCGAAACGGTACAAGAATATCTTCACGAGCCTCACAATCATTCCGTTGCTGCGAATAGATAAGTACAGTACCACGAATAAGGGAATAGACTACTTTAAACCGGGATTTTACTTTGTCTCGTCTGACGTAATCGAGAAGTACGAAATCTTCGGCGGCGCAGCCATGAATAGACAATTTGAGCGGGACCTCTTCTTTGTTTTTACATACCGAGACAGAATTCCCGGGCTCTTTCAGCTCGGCCTTGCTCCCGTAATTTCCCTCGAGCTATACAACATAACAAGAAAAGCGAAATCCGTGCAGTTCGAGATTGGGGTGGATACGGTCTCTATTGACCCGAGTTACGGGTTACTGGAGTTTGACATTTTTTTCAAGTGGAATCTCTCCCCGGCGGGGGTAATGTCAGCCGGGTTTACCCACAGCCGCTACAGCGCTGATATTGCCTCATTTATTTTTCCGGGTGATGCATTTCATCGGCCTCTCGACATCCCCGGTTCAAGCGAGTTATATTTTAAGGGAAACGATATTTCGTTGACGTGGGAGGCCAAAGGGATCGGCCGCTCACGAGATGAGGATATCAATCCCGTCGGTAGAAAGATCTTTCTCCGATATGACTATGAGATGAATCGCTTCAACTACAATAATAGCTATGAATCGACTTCGTCCGGTTCATCGCCTGTTCTGTCGCCCTTCAATTTTCACAAGGCTGAAGTGAAATACACCGAGCACGTCCAATTGCCCTGGTGGAAGCACACCTTCTCGCTTTCGCTCCACGGTGGAACAATTTTTGGACCCGAGGTGCCCGATTATTTTGATTTTTACGCGGGGGGATTAATAGGAATGCGTGGCTATCCATTTTATTCCCTCGCCGGGAATGAAATGGCGAGCGCCAGCGCCACGTATCGCTTCCCGGTTTGGGAGAATATCGATTTCAGGCTCCTCCACATCTACTTCGACAAATTGTACGCTTCGGTGCAGTACGATTTCGGCAATGCCTGGAACGGCGATCCGGCTGTGAAGTTATTTAAGAAAGATGCAGGATTTGAATTTCGTCTTGAGTCATTTTCCTTCTACGCTTATCCGACGAGCATTTTTTTTAGCGGATCGTACGGCCTTGATGTATTTTCGCTCACACGAAATGATGTGACCGTGCACTACGGCAAAGAGTGGCGTTTCTATTTCGGTGTGTTGTTTGGGTTCGACCTCGATTAACTTCATTCTTATAAGAAAGCCATAATTATGAAAGCCTTTCTTGTTCTGTTATTTGTTCCCGTGACTGCTTTGGCCGGAAAAAATGCACTTACCGGTAATGTTCGATTGGATTTGCTCTGCGTTGCGCAGCAGGATACCGTCCCGCATTCCGGAAGCATCATGGAGCGTCCCGAAAACCCGAATCTGAAAAGTCCTCTTATGGGCGGCATGCTCTCTCTCCTTGTTCCGGGCGCGGGTGAATACTATTCAGAACGATATGTCAAAAGCGGAATCTTCTTTGCACTGGAAGTTGCCGCTGTCACGACTGCGATTGTCTATAATAGTAAAGGAAATAAGAAGACGGACGAGTTTCAGAATTATGCCGACCAGCATTGGAGCGCTGTGGATTATGTACTATGGATTGAGAATAATGGGGCAAAGTACGGGACACCACCGCCCAATTTCACGATTGACCCAAACACATCGCTCCGTCCATGGGAGAGGGTAAATTTTGCAGAGATTAATGCATGGGAGTCGCCTTCTCACACGACCGGTTTTTCGCATCAACTGCCTCCGCACGGCGATCAGCAATATTATGAATTGATAGGAAAATATTCACAATTTAAGTACGGGTGGGATACCTACGTAGGGAAGGACGGTACCCGTTACGGCGACGACGGCTACGATGTGAACTATATTCCGCAGCAAGTGAAAGACTACGCCGCGAACCGGGGAAAAGCAAATGACTACTATTACATGGTAGAGATTGCAACGGCTCTGATCGTTGCAAACCACGTGCTGAGCGCCCTTGATGGTGTATGGTCAACTGCGAATTATAATAAAGAAATTACTTCGGAGATGGGATTGCGCTTGCAGGATGTGGGTGGTGGAGAGATGACCGTTGCAACACAATTAACGGTGAAGGTAAGGCTGTAATCGTGAGAAGCCATCTCAACTATGGCTGTCAATTGCGCTTCCTGCAGAAGGATTGAAAATCATAGTTCGTCGGATCCTTCTAGAGACTTGGACGAAAACCCAGTATTTGCCACAAAGTCACCCCGCCTGCCAAAGCGAAGCCTGCTTGCCGAAAAAGCTGTTCAGCAGGCAAGCGGCGGGCAGGCAAG
>JAGVPT010000026.1 GCA_020052095.1 Bacteroidota bacterium
ACTTGTTGCTACGACTATTGATCAGTTGAGAACAATCAAACGCTCTAAGCTACGAATGGCCGCTTAAATTTATTTACACAACTATTGACTATGTCTCCGATGGATTCAAATAGTCGGCAATTCATCAACCATCTTTCGAAACACCTCACCAAGACGGTTAACGGAGTCATCGGCGTTTTCACATACATCGATGAAAAAAGATCGCGATTCTATTTGCCACAGCGACAAAAGAATCAGAAATTGCAGTTCCAAAAGATATTCGGGAAAGACGCCATTTCCCACAAAGCAGGATCGAAAAAATTTCTCTATTCTCCTCTCTCCTTTTCGCAAACAAATCTGTCCATCGTCGAAAAATTTGTTTCATCGGCAGAAGAAATGTTGGATCTGAAGGAAAGCGATCAGGTTTTCGATCTGTACTGCGGGTACGGACTCTTTTCATTAAGTGTGGCGGACAAAATCAGAAACGTGACCGGCATCGAACTGTCGGGGGATTCAATCCGCGATGCGCAAAAAAATGCGGAACGAATGCACAATGCAAATTGCAGGTTTATCGAAGGGGACATCGATGAGGAAGGCCTTGAGCGCATATTCTCCTCTCACCCGAAGATCACGAAGGTCATCCTAGACCCGCCTCGCAATGGAACGAAACCGGGTGTCATAGAAATCATAGCGGCAAAGGAGATCGAGAGGGTGCTCCACATTTTCTGCAATATCGAGCTTATGCCTGCAGAACTGGAGCGATGGAATAGCGGTGGATACAAGATCGCCCGCGCAATTCCATTCGACATGTTTCCGGGGACGGGCGAAGTCGAAATGATGGTGGCGCTGGAACCTACTTCGGTTTCGACACAGGAATCATGACGTCGAGCACGAGCTTCCATTCATTCTCTTTCCTCCAAATTCGGACGTAGTTACTCGTGTGTGATGTTGTGCTGATAGCAGGACCATACGTAAACCCAAGATCGCCGGTGCCTGAGATTTGCCCGGCGTAAAAATTGCACCGCAATGCTTTTTCATTTTTTACAAGTTCTAATCCGTTTTTCTTCCCTTGCGTAGGAAATATTCCATTCCGATACACTCGCACATCTTCTGACGCAAATTTGTGGAACGCCGCAGAATTTCCTTTTTTGCCTGCGACGTCGGCAAAAGCACTATCTGTGTCAAGCATTCCGTCGCGCTCGGCGTTGGCTGATATGACTTTATTCGTTTGCCGTTGCGATAATTGTTTTGTACGAAGCTTTTCTTCTCTTTTGTTCTGTTTCAAATATTTGTTTCCCACGTCCAGAATCACTTTCCATTTTCCTTCGCTATTCTTTTTCCAGACAGAAACGAAATGTCCGTAGCTCAACGGTTCATCGGTTAGTTTCTCCTGTCGATATTCCCACGGCCCAGTCGTATATCCAAGATCGCCGGATGCAGAAACTTCAACAACAGTCGGAAACCAGGTAAGGAATCCCGGCGTTTCTGGACCGGCCAGGATATGTTCCTTGCCGTTGACAGAATACGGACGAAATAGAACGCTTTGATCGCCAAGAAAAGTAAGAAAGGCGCTTTTAATGCCGTTCAGGAGAGCGGTTTTTGAAAACTCTCGTTCTGATTGCGCAAGTTGAAGTGCAACGGAATCAGGTTGCGCAAAAAGAGAAGAAGTAACGAAGCACAGCAATAGAATTTTTCCCATTTGCAATATTGAGTAACGTTGATAGTGAATTAGATAAGCGGCATGGAGATTCGTAATGAGATTGACGTGCAAGTGGATACTTATTTGTATTAGTTAGAATATCAACTGACACCTCCATTGTAGCTAAGTTAACATTTTGTCAGATGAAATTCTAACTAATACAATTCATATGTGTGTTTTCCTCTCACTGTCATCGTTATTCAACATCGAACCCGATTCGCCTTCTCGGTTTTTCAGGTGGGTCCAACAAGCGACAAAGTGCATCAAAGACAATTCTGAACTGATCATCGTATTTCTTCTCCATCTCTTCTATTTGGCGGGCTAGTGCTTTGTGGGTGGCAAGCATCGTTCGCAGGCGAACAAAAGTGCGAACGATCTGCACGCTCATTTCAACTGCTCTTGGATTATTAAGAACGTTCGCCAACATAAGAACTCCATGCTCGGAGAACACGAGCGGTGGGTAGGGTGAATACTTAAGTTTTGTGAGGTGGTCGCAGTTTGCGACCACCTCCCCTTTCTCTTCTGCAGTCAACTCAAACATGAAATCTGGCGGAAAGCGACCGGGGTTCCGTTTAACCTGCTCTTTTAGTCTTTTGGTTGCGACACCGTAAGGCATTGCAAGGTCGGTATCTACCATTACTCTTTCTCCTCGAATGAGCAGGATTCGCCGTTCGATAAGTTCCGACGGAAGCAATTGTGTTTGTTTCATGGATTCCCCCTTATAGCTGATGATATTCGAATGGATTGTCTTTCGCGGCTCCCCGCTCGCGTGTCTAGTTAGGCTGGTTGCTCATTGATCATTACCCATTGTTCATTGCTCATTGACCTACTCTTCCGCAAACTTCTTTATCGCATCGTAGAACTTCACGATCGCCTTGGCTTTGTTTTTCCCGAACGAAAGCCAGTGCCATGTAGTATCCGGATTCGGATTATCCACAGTTGGTACGCGAATGATGGGCTTGCCTTGGTATTCACTAATGACGGGTTGTGCTGGTCTCGATTCTTCTTCCATGGTTTCCTTTGGTAATTTATTAGGCGCCAGACTTGTCCCAAATAAAATCTTTGGGCAATGCTTTGGAAAGCAATATCTGCTATCCATTGGTTCAAGGTTAGTTTAGCTCTCTACAAATCGG
>JAGVPT010000115.1 GCA_020052095.1 Bacteroidota bacterium
CCAGAATCGAATTTCACTAATGCCTTAGTTCACAACAAACGGGGTTGTTTCCCGATGTGGAGCTTTTGCCGTACAAATTTCCTTACAGCTTGAACAGAAAAATACCATTTCTGTTCTGTTTCGCTCCACACAGAACGTATTTTTTTATTTTCAAAGAGTTCGATGTTACTCATAGTTTTTTAAGCGCTATGTCAACCTTATTGCACTTCAATCAATCCGTTCACAAAACTGCCTTTATTTAAGTTGGTATTTGCCGAATCACGTAGAAGCGTTTTAGTCGTTACGATCGTGATCGGTATTTCCCCTTTTTGTTTTGGTTTCACAGACAGAGTCAACAAAATGTCCGATCCCGTCACACCAAACGGTACGTCTTTGCGTGTTGGCAGCCCTACTATATTAATGATCGTTGTATCGACCCCAGAACTGGTTAGCAATATTTGGCCAGACATCCCATTTTTATTGAAGATAGAACCATTTAAGTTGCTCACATCTGTGATATCTACCAATTGTAGATTGTACTGCAATGTCAGTTGCACACCTGCTACATTCTTGAAATTCTCACAACGAATTTGATAGGATGATACTACATTCAGCGCTGCGCTCAGATTCTTCCTCGGATAAAACATTATGGAATTATCCGCCGTAACCGCATCCACAGTAAACGTTCGGATAGGAGGATTTTTTTCAATTGTACCGTTTTGGTGAATTGCCCTGATAACAACGGCGTATTGCCCCTCATCCAGGTAATCATACGTATAACTGGTATTCGTCGTGGAAAGCCATGATGAATTGTTTATGGAAAGTTCATACCGCACGACATCTTTTGTGCCCGACCACTTAAAGATTGCGCTCGCCGAATGGAGAACTTCGTTATTAGATGGACCATCGAGAAGTGTCGTTACAGGAGGTACGAAAGCGGTACTTGACGTATCGACGGGATTGGGAGCTGTGCTAAAATCCCCTTTTTTCTTTTCACAGCCGCACAGCAGGAGAAATGAAAGAAGGATGCTGTAAGCCCATCGTTGCCTATGTAGTTTCATACATGTTTTATCAAAAATTCATCGAACTCTGCAATTTTATTGTTCCAAGGTTTTCGAGTGAATATGAAAGATCGACGATAGGGGGAGCATATACCCAATTCGGAACGAAGAGAACTACATCCAACAGGTTCAAGACATACACACCACCAAGTGCAATAAGCGAATAATTCCGCATCGATGTGGCAGAAGTCAGATCATCATCTGCCTTTTTCAATGCCTCTCTCTTCGCGGGTATAAGTGGTAAAGATCGTTCTTGTGAATAGGCGTCGTACGCCCCGTTATATGTCGCAGTTTTATTGCCCACATCATTCTGGAAATATCCGGTAGCAACTAATGCGCCGACAAAAAAACCGGAATAGACATATCCCATCGCATTCCGGTCTTGATAGAATTGTCCGCGTCCCGGAAAAATGAGCGAACGGGTAATAGCTGTAGTGGTTGTTTTCCGCGCCATACGATAATTGATCGTTACCTGTTTGTCTGGCAGCAACATCACGTCCTGTTGGAACTCTTCATAACCGGGCTGCGACAACCGGATTTCATGCGATCCGACCGGGACTTCCAATCCTTTCGTCGGAGCATCACCAGTATATATGTCGTTTAAGAATATCTTAGATGCCGTCGACCCATTGAATACTAATTTTGCGGAAGTTCGTTTTAGCTTCACCGCAAATGGATACTCTTTATTCTCAGAGAGAATCACTTTCTGTTGGAATTTTTTATAACCCACGGCTTCCACCTCAACGAGATGCTCTCCCCAGGCGATCTCGCGCACTTTCACACTTAACTTAGATGCGGATGTTTTTCCCACAATGCGATCGTCGATGTAAACAGTTGCATCGGATTGCGAAACATCAACGGCAATATCTGCTAGGTGTAATATCTCCAAATCGATATTCACGCGAAACTCTCCGCTTTCAGGCATCTCAACTTCCTTCTTCACCGTCGCGTACCCTTGTTTGCGGACTTCGAGCACATTCTTTCCGGGATTGACTTTTCGTCCCGTCCAGATCGGATTCGATTTGCCAAGATAATTCCCATTCAAGCGTATTTCGGCATCTTCAATATTTGTGGAGACAATGAGCGTATTGGATTTCCTGATGGCCGATGATTTGAAGAAAATAAAATCACCCCCCTCATCACCGGTTTCCATAATAGTCCCGTATTGCGGCGCTTGTCGCAAAGGAGAATTATTGATTACTACTTCGCGCATCTCGGCAAAAAGCCTCTGCGACGGAAGGAAGGCCTCTTGATTGTCCCGGAGCCTCTTAACCAAGTAGTCCACAAAGACACTTTTATCAGGCACCTGGGTCATCGCACCACTTGTCATTGCCTTTCTGCTTGGATTGCGATAGAGTTCAGTGATAGCCGGTTCTGCCTCTTCAAATGCCGAACGCGTTCTGAAGATTCCGCCGCTGAAACATGCATCAGAAATAAGCAGCGTGTGCTTTGATTTCAACCCGCGGATTTGATCGCGAAGGTCGCCATTCGAAATCCACTTTGAACGATTATCTTTCTTCGCGTCGGATGGCAGCCAATAACCTTGTCCCCTACTCTCGTCCCAATATCCGTGACCGGCATAGAAAAGGAGAATATTATCATCGGAATCAACTTTCTTTGAGAGGTCGTCAAATGTCGCAAACATTTCCTCTCGTGTAGGATTTCTTAAGAACAATATATTCTCTTGATTGAATCCGTATTCTCCTCTCAACACTTGTTCCAGTCTTGCGCCATCGCTGATCGGCTGGTCCAGACTAGAAATATTCGGATCGCCATACGATTGTATGGCAACAATCAGTGCATAATAATTCCCCACCGTCATTTCAGGGGATAAAGAGTCAGCCACCGGAAAAAAACCACGCTTGGATTGAGGATACAAAAGATAAGAGAAAAACAAGAGGAGCAGAGAAAATCGGAAGAAGTATCGCAATGTTGGCATAACAACACCTTGACAGTATGACGCGGGAATGACTATTCCATGTATTCTTCTATAATGTTACGTATGAGCACGGTTCACGCCGTGTATGGTCTATTTGATCCACCCTTAATAAGTGATGTTACGCGAAGTGCAAGTAAAATTGCCACAAAGTCACGAAGTCACTAAGAAACGCAAGAAATTCTGTTCAGCGACCTTACTCAATAAAGAGTTCTTTACCAAACCTTTGTGACTTGGAGCCTTCGTGGGAAAGCTTTTATGCCGTGCGTAACGTGAGTTAATAACGCAAAAACCCTCATCATCGCACTCGCGATTCCGAGGGTTTCAGTCTCTCTCAGCCGTTCCCACCCGTCCCCCGGGTAAGTTGCATGCGTGAATGTAGGAGGAATCGAAGGGAGAAGCAAGGTCAAAAAAAGAGAACTGTTCGGCATCACATTTTCGTTCAAAATGTGATCCTGTCCAATTAGATGCAATAATTCATGGTTGGGATGAAGAATTGAATCATTTCTTCCTGCAATGCAGCAAACAGTATTTAGCCCCTGACCAAAGGGTAGTAATGAACGATAAGGCGTACCATGATCAATATCATTACGGAGAGCAATTAACCGAGGACAATTGGAGACGTTAAAAGATGAAGCAACAAAACGCCTCAATGTATTGCCGGGATATCCTCGTCTTGCGATTGGCCAAAAAAGAAGCTTCGTCCTTGCGAACGGCGTTCGATTTCACTTCTCAATAGCTTACGTTATTTTAAGAATAACATCTTTTTTGTTGCAACAAAACTACCGGCGGCCAATCGATAAAAATACATCCCGCTCGAGAACGAACTCGAACCAAATTCTGCCGAATAACTGCCGGGGTTAAGGCGTTCATTGACAAGCGTCGCCACAACGCGGCCCAGTTCATCATACACTTTCAAATCGACATGACACGAAGCTCCAATATCAAATCGAATTGTCGTACTCGGGTTGAATGGATTTGGGTAGTTCTGATGCAACATGAATTGAACAGGGATACTGCCGTTCCCTCTCACAGTCGTTGGAACCGTAGCTGCATCAAACGTCTGAGTATAGAAGCGTCCGCTCGACAGCGCACCGGCAGGCGTCTGTGCAATACCGTTGTTGCTTGCTGTGTCGCCTATTGAGGCGATATAATAGAAGATAGGAGTACCTTTCTTCATCGTCGAATCAGTGAAGCCGCGGATCGTGGGGCCGCAGGAATAGACCTTCCTGTAGGTGCTATCGATGCGTCCTTCCGCACGATATATCTCAAAGCCTTTCAGTAACGGATCGCTGGCGCTGTAGACATCCCATGTCAAAAGGATATTTCCCGCCGATGTAGAGATATTGAATGCTTTCGGCGGCTTCGGAGGTTGTGGAATCGCGTAGCCGGAATTTGCGTTGGCCAAAGCCCTATTAAATGTAAGAAACAACGAGTCCCTTCCGGTATAGACCCAATCGTTTTTCGTTTTGCTTAACCCGTTGTACGCGATGAGTTGATCCCCTTTTCCCCCGCTGACCTTGAATGCCTTCCCGATTTCGACGCACGCATCATGACTCAAACCCGCGGCAGCCTCTGCCTGAATAATATGCACGCTTTGCCCCGGCAGCAATGTGTAGGGGCCGTATCCTATCGCACTCGACATTCCTCCGGGCGACCCGAGCGCCGGATCTCCCGTCGGTCCGACTTTGTCTGCATGACGAGGCGATCTATGACCTCGCGTTATCCAGGCGTATTCAGAAATATTCTTTGCAGAATTGAAAAAACTGTTGCTCGTAGTGTTCGGCTCATCAGAGCCTTCGTAGCTTGTCGTTGACGGCTGTGATGGATCGTCGCTCGCATCTAGAGGTGATTTGTCCGCATGGATTGTTGCGACACCAACAAATTGCGCCGCGCCGAGACGTCCTGTGGTGTCGGCCTTATCGTAATAGGGCGTCCAAACGGGACCACCGATGTTGTCGTACAGCGTGAATGGCGGATATTTCCCATGCCAGGAATACGATGCTCTTATATTATAGTTGATTCCGTTACCAGTCGGATCGACAAAAAATGGATCCGCCGGAGTATTGCCATCGCCGCGGATATCGTTCATCGTATTAATACCCCACCCCGTCGGGTTTTGACCAATGACGTACCGCGTATCTGCACAAATGGCGTTACGGTAGAGAAAATAGAAATAAACACCGGTAAGTGTCTGCATGGGATATTCGATGATTGAATCTTGGTTCGTGTTACCCGTATTCGTAAAAACGTAATCATGAAGTATATAGTTGTCATGATACTGTTGACTGAATTGCATGATCTCTCGCGTCATCGTAATGCCGGCAGCCGTGTTTACAACGTTGATGATCATTCGATCTGCTTGAATTGACGTATCAATGCGGTCGATGGTCACCGGTTTTCCAACTGAGAGAACGCCATTTACCTTCACCTGCGGGGGATCAAACTTGCTCACCACCTCAAATTTGATTGGAAAGAACTCGTTGACTCCGTGAACGCGCGGACCCATATGAGCAACTGCAGGTGAAGTAGAGCCGCCGGGATACACGTGGTTGCCGACTGCAATCCAGAGCGCCTTGGCAGCCTGCATATCCTGATGCTTATAGATAGCAGGCCACTGCAAACCATATTGTTGCTCTTGGACAAATCCCTCTTCTTCCTCGCAACCCATCGGAGAATACCAATTGTGAAGAGAGCCTACTGACATCCACTTCGGTGGTTGCTGCGCGTACGAGATGATCGGTAATGTGAAAAAGAAATAGCATGATAAGATGAGAATTGAATTGCGAGTTGTCATGTGACCTCCCTGTGATCATAAAGAAGTACTGCTTCGGTGGTAGCCAACCAGCCAAGCATGGGTAAATGGTGCGGAAGATTGTTTACCTGCAGAAGGAGCGTTATTTTAGAAGCATCAATTTCTTCGTCTCCACAAAATCGCCGGCAACTAAACGATAAAAGTAGACGCCGCTGGCGACGAAGGAGCCTATCGCATTCCTCCCCTCCCACCGGTACGAATATTGTCCCGCAGGAACTTTCTCGTCCGCTATCGTTGTGACCTCCCGGCCCAGCACATCATAGATTGTGAGCGTTACTCTCGCTTCCTTCGAAATCGAAAAGCGGATTGTTGTCGCCGGGTTGAACGGGTTGGGGAAGTTCTGGTCGAGTGAAAAGACAGATGGGGCAATTTCATCCGTCGCAAAGAGAACATTCGTCGGATTGAACTGGTATTTGTCTTTCGACGAGAATCTCTGATGGGGGTGGATATACAGCGTTCCAGGACTCTCATTCATCGTATGACCCAGAACGAGACCGACTGAGACCGCGTACATAATGTCCGCCTGGGGTCCGAATGTTGCGACATCTGAGAAAGGAGTTTTATCCACGGCAGTGCTGTCTTGATAGGGCCACTGTCCGCCCGCAGGGTTGTAACTGCGGTTGTAAATGAACATAAATTCTATACCATCACTACCGACGGGGGGATCGTACGTAGAATTGTTATTCTGGTCACGCCAGGCTACTGTCAGTTGACGCGGAGATGTGCCGCTCACATCCCAAACACTAAATGGGACATTCACGTACGGATTGATTTGTTGTATTGTGTACGTCAAGCCAATCCCACCGACTCTGCGCAGCCGATATGCCTTTTGCGGCTTGGTCAGATCAAATCGAATTTCCACCGACGCATATTTGGTAGAGTCAAAACCGGATCGGACATCTGCTCCCAGGTATGTGGTGAGATCAAATCCCACGAGCGCTCCTCCGTTAAATGCCGAATGCGGCGATCCGCTGAAACGATTGTATCCTTGAAGCCATGCAGTATTCGGAGATATCCAACGCGTGGAATCGTTGACGAGGCCAGGCGCTCCGTAATACTTCCCGCGCAGAATTTTAAAGCCGTCGCTCACCGGCATGTTGTGGCCAAGCGCGTCGGGCATTTCGTGGCTAGCGATCACTATCGTTTCCGTTGCCAAGTTCTTAAGACTGAAACCTTTGTTCCCCGCAACGTTGATTGAGTCGAGTATGGAAATTTCATACACATTATTCTTGGCAACAGTTTTGTCAACAACCGCAACGCTCAGTCCCCAGTCGCTCGGCCCGCTGTGGCTTACAGGAGACCCGAACACAGGATTCGACAATTTCGTTACCGGGAATGAGAGTGTGTCATTCCAAAGATTCGCCAGGGCGTCACTGATGGCTACTCGTACACGAAAAACGGGATCCTGATAATCCGACGGAACGTAGAAATTGAAATAGGTTGCCGGATTTTTAGGATTATACGAAAAAGAATATTGTGCTCCGGCCAGAATTTGTGGGATAACCGCTCCGTTCGGCGAAGGTTGAAATTCGGTCGCAACTTGCAGGGCGCTCAATGTGGCCGTGGTATTATTTTTTACCGTCATTCCGTACCGAATGTTCTCGCCCGGATTGATCTTCAGATCGCTATTGATATTATCCGAAAACATCACCGGTGTTGTAACGTCGAGTGGACCGATCGTAGTAATACGGTCGTAGACTCGGTCCACGGTAACAGTTCTGCTGAACGCGTCTGTCAAGTTCAAGTCTATGTACATTCCGCCCGTTTCCCGGGTGACTATCTGAATTGCACTTCCAAAGATCCCGTCGTTCGCGATCCCGTCATCATGGCTGCCATCATCATAGAGAGCAACATCTGCCACCTTCGACCCGTCCTGACGATTCAATGTCGCGAGCAAAGATTTCAATCTTAGATTTCTGGCGTCTGCTTTTACCATAACGCCGGCAGTACCGATTGTCGGGTATGATACATCGAGCGTCAGCGACGGAATTGAAGCGAGATTGAAATCGAATGCGCGTTGAACTACTTTGTCGGAATTCTTGAGCGCCGTTACGCTTGCTCTGTAATTAACCCCTAGCCCAATCAAATTTGCGGCGACAATTTCCTGCGTATCATTTGGGGCCATGGTGAACGGACCCGCGCCCATGAGAAATCTCCTGTCTCCGGGATTTCCGGTTTCGGTCCAGTTTGTGGGTCCGTTAGCAAAATTCGGGTCGCCGGGGAACATAAACTTAGTCGGCTTGCCGTTGTTGTCTCTTATAATACCCCCTCCGTTCGCCAGTCCTTTTTGATTGTTGAATGCTCCGGCGGATGTTCCAAGTTCGCTCACACCGAATGTATCACCGTTACTGTAGCTAACGTATGATGTCAGTTTTAGGAACTTCTTCCCAACGATTTTTCTTCCGTCGGGATAGCGTGCGGTATCGCTCAGCGAACCGTTGATGAGCGGGCCTTGAAGAAAATCGAATCCGGTTGCCGGAGGCAAGGCTCCATATGATGCATCATTCGTGGTTCCATTGTACGTGTACCCCAAATAGAGTGCCGTGTCGCAGCCGTTATAGTCGTCCGTTGCGTTCCCGAGATCCACATCCGACCAAATTGAAAAATACATCGAGTCGATTATGTTTCCCCCCTTGTTGATCAATTTCCATTTATAGAAAATGGTGTTACCTAATGGACCTGAGAAATTAAATGCGAACGCTGTGAGTTGAACTTCAATTCCTAACGGGGCAGTGCCTTTGCTGGAATGGAGAGAAGGATTGTTATCATTGAAGACTGCCCAGACTGTCATGTCACCGATGATTCCGGGAATCTTCTTCCCGTTAGAGTCAAGACTGTCGGCAGTGTTGCTGTAGTTTCGCAGTACCGGCGCCCCATCGCTTACAGGCCAGGTAGCATAATCGGGATTTATGCCCGCATCATCGCCGCGCCGGATTTTATACACCCTCCACGCACTTGCGGTGGGATCAACCCCCGATGCAATTGGACCAGCGTCATATTCTGTAAAGTAGTCAGCGTCGGCAACGCGAAGGGAACCAGCCACTTTTCCACCGAGCCATATGCCCGATGCATAATTTGCATACTTCCTGCTTCCGTTAGGCCACTCGAATCCGGAATTGAGAGTTATCGGATCGCGATTGAATGTCCCATCATTGCCGATGAAGGTAGAAATCGCATTGATGTCGAACGGGGCAAAATTTCTTCGTATCGCGGTTTTTCTAAGGGAGGCATTGTGGGTCACTTTCAACCACTCAGCCTTCTGACCCGCATCAAGTATTGTGGAGGCTATGACACAGAAAAGAATTAAGAGAGAAGTTCTACTTTTGAGCAACTTTTTCATGATTTCACCCCAGGTCATTTGAGAGAATCATTGAAGAGGAGATTGCGCCCTCGGCAGACATCCCACTTCTCCCGGCACTGAAGCTGTAGAGTAGGACAGTGGCGCCTTGACTTTGTTAACCATCTCCTCAATCCGTCATATACATCATGACGAATCAGTGTCTATGGTTACTTTGATAGGTTTCCACCGTCCCCTCGTCAAACCGTACGTGAGGTTTTCCCTCATACGGCTTTCCTTAAGCAGTCATCCGGTAAACTTCCGTTCTCGTTTACCGACATAGTTATCGCCAAGTCTTCTGAACGTTATCTGTTACGTTGCTATCCCTTTCCCAGGGAAATCGCCGCGTCCTTCAACTCTTTGAGTAACGTGTGTTTAAGTCACGACCCTTCCTTCCAGAGACGTTTTGTTGCATCTCCATCATCAGTACTATGGTCGTATCCGACTCCCTCTCCCGTCAGTGCGATTTCGTTTCCTTATACGCACTGTCTCCTACTGTTCCTGGTCAACAACTTGCCAGAATTTTCCAGTCGAGAGGAGGGTCTCCCAAGTTGCACCGATGTCTTTCGGAGCGTGTCGCCTCTGAGACCCCGGAGAGAAGCGTGAATCTCATCTCCCTACCTATCGATTCACCCCTTCTGACTTCGCCCATAAAATAGGGGCTCGTCTCTCTCAGTAATGCTCTTTACGAGGCTACATCTGAGTTCACCTTCGTTGCAACCCGCTCCTTCGCATAGCGCCCTTAAAGGCTACATTGTCGGACGGCTTATCGCTTCACATCTCTGCTAACGACCGTCTCCTGCTATACGGCTGATAGGGTATTACCGTAGTTCTAACATTTCATAGAACAAGAACATCAGCACCTTACCTTGGCGCTCATCTTACCAGGAGCATCTTTTTCGTCTCTGAGAAACTGCCTGCCAACCCGCCATCTTTTTGGTGGGCCTGCAACCTGTAAAAATAGATCCCGCTCGCAAACCCTGAACCATCCCAGCGAATGGTGTACTCTCCCGGGTTCTTCATTTCATTCACCAGCGTCGCTACCTCTCTTCCGGCAACATCAAACACTTTCAATGTCACAAATCGTAAATCGGCAATCTCAGCCGAAGGCTGATGTGCCTGTGGCACAGTAAATCGAAAATGGGTGGTCGGGTTAAACGGGTTCGGATAATTCTGGTACAATGTATATTCTGCCGGAGTGCTCGTTGGAGAATTTCCCACCCCGGTAGGAACAAGTGATACGGCAAACACTCCGCGACCGTGAGTGAACGCGAACAAAGTCTTTGTATCCTTCTGTACCACCAACTCGTCGGACGGCGCATACCACGACATTCCCGCGCTGAAGAGTGTCCATGCGCCGCCGCTGTTCGTCGATTGGTAAACTCCGGTCTCCGTTCCCGCGTACAGCGTCGCAGAGGTTGTCGGGTCCACAACCAGTGAATGCACCGGAACATTCGGAAGAGCCGTCGAAATGTCGTTCCAGTTCGTTCCTTGATTTGTTGAATACCATACGTGCCGCGAGTTCAAGGTTCCGGTCGTGTTGTAACCGCCATAGGTTGCATACACTTTATTTTTGTCGTTGAGATCAACGACGATTCGGCGAACCCAGCCGCCGTTGTTTCCGGTAGGAGTGATCTCGGCCCAAGTGTCGGTCCCTGCCGCCGGGTTAAGACTTGTGCATTTGAAAATTCTTCCGTCTGTCGTTCCGGCAAATCCGAGATAATTGGCGGATGCATTCACCACGCAGACAGCACTGACCTGGCCGTCTGCAGAAAGCGTGTCGCTCGATTGCGTCCACGTCCCCGCTGAATTGCTCGTAATCCAAACTTTGTCCGAACCGGCTACAAGAACGCCGGAGTTCTCCGGATTCATCGCGAAGGGAGCGATAAAAAGAGACTTACTATTGTCATTTGCGTCGGTCAGACCGGTCACGCAACTGGTCCAGTTCACTCCCCCGTTTGTCGATTTCCTCATATCCAAATAGACGTACTCTTCGTACACAAGCGAGCTGTTCGTTTGATCTACGGCTGAATACCCTCCGTCGCCTCCGTACACACCCGTCCACTGCGTTCCTGTTCCATTATACTTCAAGTGGCCGTTGTCCTGAGTTCCCCCGTAGTATGTTGATCCGCTTTTGTAAACGGCGCCGCTGTAAAACTGAGTGATTCCCAATCCGTTATTCAACATCGTCCATGAGGCACCCCCATTCGTTGTCTTATAGACTCCGCCATCGTTGCCGTTAAGAAGTGTGTTTGCATTATTTTTGTCAAACACAATCGCATGATGGTCGGCGTGGACTGCCGGCGTACCGTAGAATGGATCCCAATATGTCAACTGCGACCAACTCGTTCCGCCGTCCGTAGATTTCATCATGTCGACTCCCCCAACATAAATATTGTTGGAGTTGCTTGGATCGACAGCGATGACATTATCGTAGCCTCCCTGATCCCTCAAGTACGACATGTTTCCCGTTGAAACGATTTTCGGCGGGGAGGTGAGTTGAGTCCAAGTTGCACCCGCATCGGTAGACTTGTAGATTCCCTTAAGCCCCGCATCACCGGCGGGAGTGATGTCGGTCGATTCAAAAACGGCAAAAAGGTTGTTTACGTTGTTCGGATCGGAAGCGAGAGCGACCCTGGCGTAATTCGCAGTAGGCAGATTCGATGCAATCTTGTTCCAGCTCGTTCCTCCGTCGGTCGTGCGATAGATTCCTCCGAGCGCCGCTCCATTGCTCCCCACCGCGTAGATGATTGTCGTCGACGAAATCGGAATGACGTCACAGGGATTGAAATAATTTGTCGCAAAGTTTGTCGAGCTGATTTTTGTCCACGACGTTCCGCTATTTGTCGATTTGAACAAGCCGCCTGCCAGCGTATAATTATATGGCCCATAGCTTCCCCGAATGTCTTTCGTTGCCGCATAAATATTTCCCACCGGATCAGCCGCAAGCTTCATGACACATCTAAAATTTGCCGCAGAGGCGCCAATCGTACTTGGGAGCATATTCCACGAATCGCCGAAATTGGTCGATTTATAAATGCCGCCGCCGTAGACAGCATCTAAATTGAGCCACCCTTCACCTGTCCCGGCATAAACAACATTTGCGCTGATCGGATCGATAAGCATCGTATTGATTGCAAGAACGCCAAGCGAATCAGTTTTGGTCTTCCACGTCGCGCCTGCCTCGGTCGTTTTCCATATCCCTCCTGAGACCGATCCCACAAGAACGATACTGCTGTTTGTCGGATTGATGAGAATCGACCTCACTCTTCCTCCAATATTTCCGGGTCCCAACTCGGACCATGATGCGGCGGAAGTTTTACTCAAACGCGACTCACTCCTCATCATTTTGTCGGAATACGCAATGGCATCACGGCGCATTCGGACAAGGTCGATATTCTGTCGATTCCCTGCGAGCATGGCATACCGAAATCGGAGCGCCGCGTCTGGATGGTCTCTGTCGCCTATTGATGACTTCCGCAATTCGGTTGCGTCTGCCATCGGTCCGTTGCCGTAGAACAACTTCTGGCCAAAAATTAATCCAGCCACCACGATGGCGGCGACAGAAAAGACGGTGAAATTCCTCATGTGCATCGCTCCAAATTATTTTTGAATGATTCGATCATGCTGGTCAGAACAGGCAGTTCACACCGGCAATGTATTGTGTGGGGGCAAACCACGCGAAATGAAGCGCAACAACTTCTGTTGCCGTCTTGCTGGTGAAATAATAATTACTTCATACTGCAATGTCAAGGAGACTCTGTTGCACCGGTCACCTCGACAAGATCATTTTTTGCGTCTCGGTCTTATTTCCATACTGAAGGCCAGGAAAATAGACCCCACCGGGCAAATTCTTGGCATCAAACTCGAATTCGTATGGTACGTCGCCATGATGGCGTCCGGCAAGTCCTTCACCGATTCCTGGTTGATGAGGCGATGAGCTTGATTGCCCCATGCAAAGACCGACGATACGAATACAATCCACAAGAAGAAGATCAGCACGAATCGGAGATAACTACGGCATTTCAGATTTTCATTTCCCACTATGAGAATGCAATTTCAGATATTTGATCAGTTCAGCGAAATTTGCAACTGCGATACCTCCAAGGACGAACGCTGTGCCGGCAAAAATCTTCGAAGACAATTGTTCCCCCAAAACAAGTACACCTAAAATAACTGCGATGATCGGCGTAATGAATGCAGTAAGTGAGAGGAATACTGCTTCGACTCGTTTGAGGAGCCAGAAGTAACTAACGAACGTAACGACCGACCCGAAGACTCCTAAATAGAGAATTGCCAGCAATGCCTGCGGCGTGAACTGGATTCTTGACAAATCCTCGAAGAGCGCGCCCGCAGACAATAAGATTGTTGCGCCAATGAGCATCGGTACAAAGGTGATCACAAACGGATGGATGGAGTGCCCGTGGCGCTTAATGACTATGACGGAGTACCCCTGGAATATCGCGCTCATGAGAACGGCTCCCATTCCCCAGAGCGCATGCGGATCAGAGGCCGTGAGATCGTTCGAAAAAATGGTGAAGACGCCGATGAAACCAAGAACGATTCCGGAGATTTTCCAGACTGTGATTTTTTCATCGGGCAGGAAGAGGGCCGAGAAGACTGCAACGGTGAAGGGATAAACTGCAAAAATGATCGACGTCAGCCCGGACGGGATGTACTGTTCCCCCCAGTACACGAGGGCGAACGGAATACTGAACGACGTGAGCGAAACAACCAAATAGAACCAACGCTCATCCCGATTCCACGGAACTCTTACTCCGCGAATGATGATGAGTGCAAACAACAGCGTGCTCGCGACGAGAAATCGGAGTCCCGCGCCGATCAACGGCGTCATTGTCTCCAATCCGATTTTGATCACAAGCCAGGTCGAACCCCAGATGGTGCAAATCAAAACGTAGGAAAGATAAACGCGGTATCGTTCGCTCATTCAATCCGCCATCTTGTTCAACACCAAACCCGACAGGAGCTTGGGATAGAAGAAGGTAGATTTTTGCGGCATCGTGTGACCTCCTTTGGCCACTGCACGAACCTGTTCGATCTTCGTCGGATTGACGATGAACCCAACCTGCGCTACGCCTTTTGTTACTTCGTTTTCACATTCGTCGATGCTCTGGATGTAGTGGATGTTCAGCTTTTTCTCCTGTGCTTCCACAGATATGTTGAGGATTGTCCCGAGCAAGTAAGAATGGAGCAACACAACGTCGAGGTCTTTCACTTCAGCGGGGAGCGACGCTGGCACGAGTGCATCGAGCGATGAAGTGTCCTTCAAGGAAGCGGTCCAGTATTTCGATCCTCCTCCTGCAAGGATTCCGAAGGAATACCGCGGATGCACGCCGAGATCATTCATCATCTCCTGCTGTGTGGAGCAATTCTTGAGCTCGAAATATTTCTGGATGGTCGTAGAGAATTCCTTCCAATCGAACTTCGGGAGACTGTGAATCACGCGATGCGTCGGAAAAATGACAAGACCTTCGTCGTCCAGGTTGGTGAAGAACATCATTACATAATTGTAAAGTTCGGTTCCGCTATGATTTTGATTCTTCAATTTCATCAACTCTCTGTACGCAAGAGCGGTTTCATATCGATGGTGACCGTCGGCGATCAGCACCTGTTTGGGCTCCATCTCTTTGGCGATCTTATCGATGGCCTGAGGGTCAGAAATTTTCCATACTTGATTCCGGACGTTCTCAATCCGGACGTCGATCGTTACCGGCTTTGCATGGAACGGAGTAATAAACGCGTCGACTTTCTTCGCCGGGTCGGAATACAACCCGAAGATCTGGCTGAAGTTCGAATTGGTCGCTTTGAACAATTTAAACCTGTCTTCCTTCGCCTTCGAAAGAGTTTTCTCATGTGGGAGGACGATTCCCTTCTCGAATTCCTCCAGCCGGCACAGGGCGATGAATCCCTTCCGCTGGATGGAAGCTCCGGTCGTTGTCGTGAATGTCTGCACAAGTGCGTACACGGCGGGTTCCGGGTCTCGCATCAGGACACCGTTGGTCTGCCACTCGTCGAACGTTTTCGCCGCGGAAGAATAGCGATCTTCTTCCCGACCGAGAATCAACCGCACAACGTTGTGCGGATCAATCTCGTAGAGCCGATCCTGGTGCTCTGGTGAAATGACGTCATACGGTGGAGCGACAACTGTCTTAATATTTACCTTTGTTTGATTGTATCTGATTCCGCGAAATGGTCCGATAGTGGGCATGTGGGGTGTAAGTTCGTGGTTGTTAGTGTTGGGTGCGTAGTCCTGAGTCCGTGGTCCAAAGTCCAAGGTCCGAAGTCCTGAGTCCGAGGTCCTGAGTCCAAAGTCCAAGGTCCGAAGTCCTGAGTCCTGAGTCCGAGTTCTTAGTTCTTAATTTGAAGTTGACTCTTCATTGTTCATTACTCATTACTCATTGATCATTGCTCATTGTTTATTGTTCATTGACTCTCGTACCCCAACCTTCTCAACCACGCTTCCTCGCCTCTCCAATTCTCGCGCACTTTCACATGAAGCTCGAGAAACACCGCATGGCCGAGAAACTTCTCGATGTCTGTTCGCGCTTTTTCGCCGAGCGACTTCAGTGCCGCGCCCCCTCTTCCTATCATTATTCCCTTTTGAGATTGCCGCTCAACAAAGATTTCCGCGCTGATGAAATGCTTCTTCTTCTCCCGTTCATTAAACGCTACAATATCGACGGTTGTCGAGTACGGAATCTCTTCGGAATACTGTTCAAAGATTTTCTCCCGAATTATTTCGCCGACGAAGAATTTCTCCGGCGCTTGGCTCACGACATCCGGCGGAAAAAATGGCGGGTGCTCCGGTAGATAGCGGACAATTGTCGCGATAAGGTCTTCCGTTCCTTCGCTCTTAAGTGCCGAGAGAGGAAGGATTTCTTTAAACGGGAACGACTTACTGAAGGAGTCGATCATCGGAAGAAGTTCGGCCTTGCCGACCCGGTCGATCTTGTTAATGGCGAGAAACGTATTCTTCTTCGTCCCCTGAATCTTCTCAAAAGCCGCGTCGTCCTTCTGGTAGGCGTGCCTCTTCACTTTTTCCGCGTCCACAATCAGGACCACGACATCGGCATCGCCTACGGCCGACGATGCGTACCGCATCATCACTTGCTGCAGCAGGTATTTCGGCGTGATAAGTCCGGGTGTGTCGAGAAAGACGATTTGATAATTCTCGCCGCTGAGGATACCAAGAATTTTGTGTCTTGTTGTCTGCGGCTTGTTCGTAACGATCGAGATCTTCTGTTTCAACAAAGCGTTCATCAACGTCGACTTGCCGACGTTCGGCTCGCCGATCAATGCAACATATCCTGCTTTGTGGTTAGGTGAAATTTCCATTTCCTTTGATCAATGTACTCATTAATGCAAAGAATTTCAATGATTTTTGATGCATGATAGTGGATTCTATAGTGATGCCATGACTTCCGCTATTTTGCTTCTGCGCCGTACTGAGTTCTCTCGGATTCAAAATGAATCTCCTCGACGCAAGCGTCGAGGTATCTTGGTTGAATAAAAAATCCGATCGTACTTTATGACCCCGATGCAAGCATCGAGGAATTCTTTA
>JAGVPT010000163.1 GCA_020052095.1 Bacteroidota bacterium
CAGCTTAGCTCCGGTCCGTTAGGCCGCTAACATCCATCTGAGGGTTAAATGAACATAAAACAAACACTACTACAATCATTAACAATCGCGGCAGGCCTACCAGATTCTGGTGAGAATCCGCAATTCATTCACAGAAATAGATCACAGAACTTCGTTGAAACAGTGGCATCCCAACTGCGCAAGGAATACCAAGATCAAAACAATATTTTTGTTCTGTCAAAGCACTATGACAAGGCACGAATGGAATTCGGTTTGAATGAACTCCTCTATGATATTCTCGTTTGCGAGACGGGTCAGGTTGCCTCTGTTCTCGAAAAAGAAACTTTGACTTACGTTACCAAAGCTATTTGGGAAATAGAGTCCGAGTTTGCTCGCAATTCAAGAGAAGCGATTTACGATTTCAATAAACTTGTTCTTGGCTCAAGTGAAAATAAGCTCTTCATTGGCCCTCAAGTTTCTGACGAAGCAGGATTTCTTAATCCATTAATGGAAGTTGCAAAACATTGCAAAAGTAACACATTTGTCGCACTTGTGCCTCACCCATCGGAGTGGAAGTCTAAATCACTCGATGTGCATTGTTGGTCATTTAAAAATGGTTGGCAAAATATTTAGGTTAGCGGCCTAACCACTCGCTCAAGCTGACGGAAAATACGGCGTGCTTTTGCTCCGCGCGATTTGAGTTCACCTAAAGACAATACAGAAATCAGTAGATGACATCTAAACGCATCACCACTCGCGCGAGCAAGCTACCGCCACGAAGCTGCACGTCGCCGTCAGCTTAGCTCCGGTCCGTTAGGCCGCAGCACATTTCGCAGTTTCGGGAATGAAAGAATTTTCTCACTGCATCATAATCATTGAAATTACGACCTATGAACAGAATCCGTGCCTCCTTATCTCTTCTCGTCTTTCTCGTTTTAACAACAATGGCACAAGAGCGAATTGATGTCATTCATTTAAAGAATGGAGACGTACTAAGAGGCGTAATAACCGAAAACGTGCCAAATAGCTATGTCAGAATAGAAATACAAGGTGGGTCATCAATTACAGTCAAATACTCCGAAGTCGCAAAGTTCACACGCGAGCTTCCTTCTACGGAACGTGCCGAAGAACCTGTCGTTGAGACAACGCGAACTGACACCTCGGAAGAATTAGGCCAATTGTCACGCACAGAATTTGAACTTCATATGCAAAATAAGGACACGATTTCGATCATTGGGGGCAAAGCCACAATCACATATGTCGGTGATCCTTGGGGAAAGTCCAGGTTGTCGTTTGGTCGCACAAGCGGAGTCTCCAAATATCCAAGAGGCCCGTTTACAGAAGGTTCGCTTCCAATTTCCAGAGGTGACGTCTTCTATTTTCAAATCAGCGCTGACCTTTCCTACAAGGTAGAAGTCGTCCAGGAAATGTACAACGGTGTCACGTTGAGCTTTACGAAAATACCATCTGATGCACCCTGACTCTATTCCCAATCAAATGTCGGAAGGACAATGCGATGTATAAACTACGATTTGTTTGCTTCTGCTTCATTTTTTTTCAAGCTATCGTGCTTTGCCAAACACGAATCGACGTCATCTATCTCAAGAATGGAGATATCTTAAAAGGAGAAATTATCGAGAACGTCCCCAACGACTACGTTAAGATAGAATTGCCTGGGGGTTCTTTCTTCACCGTAAAGTATTCCGACGTACTTAAGTTCACCAAGGAAACACCAACCAATAGTCTCCAAGCGCAACCTCAAAATCGCCAGAGAACAGAGGCATCGGGATCTGAAAATCTTGAAAAGATGATGTACTACGAGAGAGATAAGAAAAACTCTGGAACCGCTGTTCTTCTCTCGTTGGTTATTACAAGCGCTGGCCACGCTTATGCGGGAAATTGGGGAAGAGGTCTTTCCTTTACTGCAGGCAGGATAGCGGGGGCTGTTCTCGCCATCACAGCTGGCATTCAAACTAACACGCAATCGACCTACGTGGGTTCTGGACGTTACTACACTTCTGAAACGGTCGAGATCACTTCATGGTACTACATCGGAATCGCATCAACTCTAGTATTTTCAATATGGGAAGCCATCGACGCTTCAGCCGAGGTAGATCGATACAATGCAAGTATGTATAATAGGATAATGGGCAAAAAGCCTTTCAGCCTAAACGTAGTGCCGACCAAAAACGGACCGCAGGTTCAGCTATCTTATTGTTTCTAATTAAAACGATAGATCATGACGAGGCTGCGGCCTAACCACTCGCTCAAGCTGACGGAAATTACGGCGTGCTTTTGCGCCGCGCGACATGAGTTCACCAAAAGACAAAATAGAACGTAGTAGATGACAACCCAACGCATCACCACTCGCGCGATGAGCTACTTAATTTCAACGGCACGTTGCCGCAGCTTAGCTCCGGTCCGTTAGGCGGCGATGGCTTTCAGAACTTAAGTTGCTTTCTTTGCTTCAAAGCGGTATGATTGCGTACAACTTTTTAGGGTTCAAAGGGCGAATCTTCTACTTTTCTGTTACAAAATACTCTATGAACTCCCCTTCTACTTTGTTCTATTTCACTTCAACCATCTTTAGTGGCAAAATCGCGTTGAATGAAACAGGCGTGAATCGAGATTTTCGAAGGCCACTAATAATCAGGTGCGCCGGTTCTTGGGAAGCATACTCAAGTTCGAACGCAGTTTCAGGATTTAATTGCGTCAGCTTCCCTGTAACGAGGTATCGCCGCCTAACCACTCGCTCAAGCTGACGGAAAATACGGCGTGCTTTTCCGCCGCACGAAAAAAATTTTTTAGGGAAATAGCGGTACGTGCCGCGCGTATAGTTTCCGGTGATTTGACGGTACGTCGCCGCAGCTTAGCTCCGGTCCGTTAGCCAGCGACGTCGGCGGGAAAGAGACAGCTAGGGAGATATTACGATAGTCGCAGTTTCGAATAGAATTGCTTAATTTGTGTAATCGCTTGTTTTTCTCGGGGTTTAGCCATGCGCACGGCA
>JAGVPT010000135.1 GCA_020052095.1 Bacteroidota bacterium
CTGGATATTTTTGCCTGCGCATACATCCTCCATTGAATGTGATACATGACAGAATGTATGCAAGATACTCAATTATTAGCTAATTATGGTAACAGTCCACTAGAAGGATGATCCAATCAAGAGTGTGAAAATTCATCGTGGTCCGGGGTGAGGGGTGCTTAGTCCTGAGTCCTGAGTCCGTAGTCCTGAGTCCGTAGTCCTGAGTCCTAAGTCCTGAGTCCTGAGTCCGTAGTCCTGAGTCCTGAGTCCTGAGTCCGTAGTCCTGAGTCCGTAGTCCTGAGTCCTGAGTCCGTAGTCCTGAGTCCTGAGTCCTAAGTTCTGGGTACTGGGACTTATCGCTTAGTTAATGCATGAAAAATCTTCTTACGTCTCAGATTGTGTCGTCCTGAAAAAAGTTGACAGATCTTACTGTTTACTGTTCATTGTTCACCGTTTACTGTCAATACCTGCCGCATTTTCAGTACAAAAAGTATTTATCTCTCAACTGGCAAAATTTCTCAAGTTCCGGTTTCCACATGCTGCAAATTTCGGACGGATGGACGTTTGCTTCAAGTTTCTTTCTCACGCTTGACGAACCGGTAAGGATGTCAAAGCGACGCTGGCGAAGTTCTGTTTCTTTTGGGTGTGCGCGTTTAAACGCAGCGATGATCTCGACACCCAATTTCACAGGCTCAATTGCATCGCGGTCCGTAATGGTGATGCGAATTCCCCGGCACAGTTTGTTTTCGTACTTCGGTTCGCTCGCAATTCCGGGAATTTCCCGAGGCGTGAATTCTTCTTCCGAAAATGAAACGCCGGGGGTTTCGAATGCTGAGAGTTCTGCGAGCACTTTTTTCGGATCGGCCCACGGAGCGCCGATAAGTTCAAACGGCGACGATGTTCCCCTTCCTTCAGAAATAGATGTCCCCTCTACAAAACATACGCCCGGATAGACTATGGCGGTAGAAAGCCGCTGCATGTTCGGCGACGGCGGGATCCACGGCAGTCCTGTTTGATCGAACCACATTTCGCGTTTCCAGCCATTCATCGGAAGGATTTCGAGTCGTGCTCGCACACCGTTTGCAAGCCAACCCTCCCCGTTCCACATCCGTGTGAGCTCGCCGATCGTTAGTCCGTGTGTGACCGGCATCGGCATCCACGCGACAAAAGTTTTCAACGACTGCTCCCGAACGGGTCCTTCACACCTCAATCCGCGTATCGGGTTTGGGCGATCGAGAACGACAAACGGAACATCGTTCTCCGCCGCCGCTTCAAGTGCCAGCGCGATCGTCGAGATGAATGTGTAGAAGCGTGCGCCAACGTCTTGAATGTCGCACACAAGAACGTCGACTTTTTGCAGCATTTCCTTCGTCGGCTTGTGCGTTTTCCCGTAGAGGGAAAAGATCGGAACGTTGTACCGCGAATGATTCGAGTGGTCCACAACCTCGCCGTCAGGCGTGCCGCCCGTGATGCCATGCTCGGGACCGAACAATGCAGATAACGATGCGATTCCCGAATCAGCAATCGCGTCGACAAGGTGACGACCGTCGGCAAGTCTTCCAGTGTGATTTGTTAAGACTCCGACGCGTTTATTCCTGATGATCTCCGGCGCATCCGTAAGTAATCGATCTGCTCCGGCACGGACTGTTGCAACAGTCGGTGGAGCATTTGAAATTTCGCTCACAGCCATCATACTTTCAGAAATATTTTTCTTTTATACATCCAATAACAGAGAAGCCATCCGATGCCGATGATCAGTGTCGAGTACATTAAAGAGCCGACGGTCGGGCCGGCGACCGCAGCAAACGATTTGTAAAAATATGCCGTGAGGGAAGTGAATGAGCCGTCAAAGCGGACCTTCCATGATAACATCACCCACCGGACGAACAAGCCTGTCGCGACATACAACGTAATGGCGTTCATTCCAAAAACAACGAGCGGAAATGCCCAACGGTTTTTTCCTTTCACTTCGACCAACCAATAGAAGAAGAGCAGCACTGCGCACGACCAGCCGGCGGTATAGACGGCGAACGATGCAGTCCACAAAATCTTGCTGAGCGGAACAACCAGATTCCACACCAGGCCGACCACAATTCCCGCAACCGCGGCGATGCCGAGCATGCGAAGGACCGATTGGTGATCTTTCCTATGCATGATGAATTTCCCGACCAAGACGCCAAACAGAACGCTGGAGACTCCTGGTATCATGCTCACAATCGTTTCCTTATCGTCCGGTGCCAGTATGAAGCTGTCTATATATTGTGCAGCGTTTACGTCGCGGTCGAACGAGCCCGTGATCACCCCCGGCGCACGAACGAACGCGAGAATCGCCCACCAAACAAAAAGCAATGATACCGCAATGACCGTTTGCCACCGCACATTCAGACGCAGAAGCAGATAACAGACAAAGTATAGAACGCCAATCCGTTGAAGAATGCCGAAATGGAGCACCGGAGCGTTCACCGACGACGACTTTAAGAATGCGCCGAGTATGTATAATAGCAGGGCGCGCCGAGCGGCTATGGGAATACCCTTCCACAAAGAAATGCCTTGTTCCGTTCTGCGGGCATCGCTCATAGGCATTGCGACGCCGACGATGAACAGGAAGAAGGGAAAAATCAGATCGGCAAATGTGCAGCCGAACCATTCTGCGTGCATCAATTCGTGGGGAACAATGGCCGGATCCCACGTGCCGGGATTGTTAACGAACAACATCCCTGCAATAGCGAAGCCGCGAAAAGCATCGAGCGATGTGAGGCGTTGTGACGTCATCATCTCATAAGAAAAAATTCTTTAACCGCCAAGGCGCAAAGATTTAGTACCAGAACAAAAGACTTTAGCCGCAAAGGACGCTAAGGCGCAAAGATTTAGGACCTGAAAAAAACTTTCACCGCAAAGACGCCATGGCGCGATGCTTATTTTTCCCTTTGCGTCTTGGCGCCTTGGCGGTAAATTATCTTTCTTATTTTTCACCGCAATAACACTATGGCGCAAAGAGAAGAATTCCCATCGCGCCTTGGCGGTAATGAAATCTACTTGTTATACACCTCGATTTCGCGGATGGAGTACGCCGAGATTCCTTTGGAGCCGCGCTTGCCGTTCATACGTAAGCATGTTGACGATGTGATCGGGAATGAATACTCCACCGTCCCCCCTTTCCCGTCAGTGATTTCTTTTATCGGTCTCCACTGCGTCCCCTCATCGGAGACCTCAAGGTAGAATTGTGTCGCGTAGGTGTCGCCCCAAACGATGCGGACGGACGAATACTGTTGCTGCGTCGGCCACGTAAGTTGAAACCATTGTTGTTCTTCGCCGTTGGATTTGGTCCATGCCGCAGAATTCCACTTTGTGTAAAGCTTTCCATCAAGAGCGCTAGCGGGCTGGAAATGCGCTCCGATCGTTGAAAACGTTGAAGCAGTCGCGATTGCGAGCGGCGCGACGTTCAGAGGTGGTATAACTGAGTCTTGCGCGATGCATTCAATTGCAATCAACGAATAGGGGGGGACATTGAAGGAAAATTTTTCGGACGCATTCGAAAGGTCGGGAAGTCGTTCGTATCTTCTCTTCTCATCAAGGATCCATACATGTGCTTTTGGTTGGGGCACAAATTTTTTCAATGACACGTCCACTTCTCGCCCGGCGTTTTTGTCCCTGTTGATCAGAAAGATCGAGAGCGCTTTTCCGCTCTTACCTGCGTGGACGGCTATCGAGTTGTCGCTCGACGTCGAGGCAATGACTGCCTTTCCAAAATGATCGGCGAACATCGGGAAGACATAATAATTATAGCGCGGCGTATTGCTCCCTTCGGAAGACAGAAATCCGAAATCGCCGTTGCGCGGCGGGTAATAATTGTGGACAGCCCAATATACGCCGAGGTTTGTTCCTATTTCCGCCATGGTGCCGATCATGTCTGCAGCCCAGAGGGCATTGACAACCTGAAGCGTTTGCGGACCGCCGGAATGGTTCACCGAATTATATCCGACATTAATATAGAGGACGGAATTCGCTTTCTCTTTTCCCGCCACGCGTTCAATTTCCTGACGAAGCCGAAGGAATAACTCTCGGTAGGTTTTGACGCTCGCAAGCAGCGTGTCGTCGTTCTCCTTTCCCCATTGTTGAGGATAGAATGTAATAGTCAGCATGTCGACGTACTCGCCTGCGGCTTTCATCACTCTGGCAGTCCAACCTTCCGATTTACTCCCGAGCGAGGGAGACCAACCGCCGAGCGCGACGTTCGTGGCAACCTTAATTGTGGGATCGACTGCCTTCATCGCTTTGACGAACGTAATATATTTTTTAGCATAGTCCTCCGGCGTCGAGTGTCCTTTAGCCCAGGATCCCCATTGCTCGTCGCCGACTTCCCAATACTTAACGGGGAACCCGCGAACATCTTTGCAGTAGCGTACCCATTCGGCGGCGAGTTCGGGAGATTCGTTGAAATTAACCGTGATGAAGGGCTCGGCGCCGGTTTCGCGGCAGAGCATGAGATATTCGTCCGTGTCCATCTCGCTTGCATCGTTGTTCGGCGAGTTCCAGGTGTAGTGGTCAGCATCGTTGCCGCCGGGATACTTCAAGAGCCTCACGCCCGAAGCTTTGAGCTTTGCTATTGCGTCGCGGTCGCACGTTAGCAACATTTCATCGGTGGGACCGGGAAACAACGATTCATCCCAGCGTGCAGTATTGACGCCGTAAAACAACGGATGGAGAGAACGAAGAACCGTCGATGCGTCGACCTGCACCCTGACCGTTTGAGCATTGGCGAAGTGAACCGCGAGCGCGAATACGACGATAACGAGTGTGAATCCATGTTTGGCCATAGAGATTTCCTTACACTGTTTTTTTCATGATGACATGCCGCCGAAGTACCTTCAGGCCCACTTTATGATAGAAATCTTTCGCGCGCCCCGTTGTCCATGCCAGCCATAAGTTGTGCTTCCCCTTCTTGCGCATCTGTTCGACCGTATGATAATAGAGCATCGGACCTAATCCTCTTCCGTTGTACTCCTCATCGATGCCGAACGGCCCAAAGCGTTCATCCAGGAAATGACTGAAACCGACAACCTGATCATCCTTGAGAGCGACAAGAACTTCATCGCACTCGGGATTCTCCCTCAATCGTTCCAGCGCGACGCGAAATAAATCTCCCGGATAATTCTTGCGGAGAAATTCCAGCACCTTCAGCGTATGGGACGGTTTAAAAAGCGATATCGAAAAACCCGAGTCGGCTAGCTTCTGAAATACCTCTCCCATTTCTTCCGGGATACGAAAGTCGACCAGCGAGCGCCCCATGCCGTAGACGTTTTGGACTTTCTTATAGCCGGCCTTTTTCAAAAAATGTTGCGCATTGGCGTATGAGTCCATGTCCACGCCCGGGATAAAATAATTCGGCGTATAATCCGAAACGAAAATGTCCTTCACGCTCACACGCGAAAGAAATTCTTCCGCGCGTTCCAATAATTTTGTGGCGATGGTTTTGCGTTGCCATTCCGGATGCACAAAGAATGCTGTGATCCATCCTTTTCCCGGTTCCATTCCAAGATCATAGTACGGATAACGGCGGCGAATGCTAAGGATGAATCCAATGATGTGCCTTTTCGCTGTGGCGACATAGCAGCCGCATGGGTCGAAGTTCGCGTCGAGAATAATTTTTCTTCTGAACGTATTGAGAGAAATCTCATCCCGGGGCAAGCATTGGTTCCATAATGCCACAACTTCACGTTCATCTTCGGCTTGATATTGACGAATTAAAAACTGCATGAATGATTTCACATATCCGGTGAATTCAATTTGAGAGGATCTTACGGCAACACATCGACGACACGTTTCTGTTCAAAAGGATCGACGTTAAATGCAACCGCGTACTTTACCCCCGCTTCTGCACCCCGGACACGCGCAAGGGCTTGGTAATACTCCAGGTACGGGAAGGCCGATATTCCCCCCTTGATAAATCGATACTGCGTCACACATTTCTTCCACAGCCCGAGTTCGTTTGTGACATCCACGTAGAAGAACGGAGTGAAACCCTCGGGATCCTCCCAATTCTCGGTAAAATAGATCCCCTTCACTCCGCGGTGGCGGGGATGGTCCGAGATAACGGATTCCAGCGAGGCGAGCAGTACGGCGTCCATAACGATCGCATGTGCGTTTGCATGGTCTTTATGTATGCTGTTCCGCCAATGGGTGATGATATGCGTCGGCTTCACCATGCGAATGACATCAGCGAAGGAGCGTTTCGTCGGCTCGTCATTGGGAAGTTCACCGTCGTTGTACGGTCCAAAAAGAACTTCAGCGCCGAGTACTTTCGCCGCCGCAATCGCCTCGCGTCGTTTCTGCTTGCCGTATTTTTTCGGCGTCATCTTCGGATTCCCCCCTTCGCCGAGCGTGAGATGGAAAATGACAACCCTGCTTCCGTTCTTCGCTTCTTTGGCAAGAACCGCTGCGCACGTCACTTCAACGTCTCCGCAGTGGGCCCCGATGGCCAGTATGACACGCTTGGACGATTTCGTCATTGGGATAGTGGAGATGGAATGGTGGATTGATGGAATAATGTGCGCCAGGGGCGCATGCGCCTTCGGCGCAGAATAATGGAATTTTGGAATATTGTAATCTTGTAATCTTGCAATCTTGTAATCCTTGTAATTTTATAACTTTTTCTTCAACAGAATGAACCGTCGCGTCTCTTTAAAGCCGAACTTGCCGTATACCTTCGCCGCGACATCATCAGTCCACATCACCCATGCGTTATGATGGCCGGCTTGCTTCATTCGTTCGATCGCACGCGCAAGGAGCACGGTTCCAATACCCCTCCCCTGAAATTTCTCGCCGACCCCGAACGGGCCGAAATGCGATCCTTCGAACTGGCAATAGCCGATGATGTCATCGTCTTTGGTCACAACCGTGATTTGTTCCTCGCGGAATCCCCCCTCGGACATCTTCCGCAAGTTGCGACGTTCGACGCGAATCCAATCAGTCTGCATAGTACGCTCCAGGAAGTCAAGAAATTTCACAAGATCAGTTCGGCGATAGGCACGGACCTCGATCCCATCTTCAGAGAGTTTCTTTTGTTGAGCGTTTACTTTGTCCGAGATTTCGAAAAGAACGATCGACGCGTCCATGCTGAGCGCTTCGTGATACGGAGCGTACCCGTTCGACCGAAAAAGTTCGAGGAGCGGTCCGTACGCAGATTTATCGATGCCCGGTGTGAAATAGCCCGGCGGATACCCGGAGACGACACATTCCGTCTTGCCGAGGCTTCGAAACCGCTTTTCAATTTCTGCGATCAGCGAACCGCCGACCTCGCGGAGAGATGAAAGCGGATGAATCGCGAGAACGGTGATCCAACTGCATGTTCCTTTAGGATCGTGGTCACCGAGCGGCATTCGCCTTGCATACGCACCGATAACAAACCCGACAAGCTTTTCATTTTCTTTCGCAAGCAGCAGGGTTGACGGGTCGAAATTCTCATCAAGCAAGACTCGCGATTCGAAAACGTCGTGTGTAATCGTATCAAGAGGGAGCGCCTCGGACCAGAGAGTGAGGATGCGATCCCGATCGGCGTCGCTATAGGACGAAATATGCATATGCGAGTAAGTGAATATTTTCTGTGTGTGCTAGTGCCATTTCCCCAAAAAAATATCGTGTTTTTCAAAAACGAATTCACCGCAAAGTTCAGTAGTGGTACACTTTGCTTTTTTCAAGAAGATGTAGGACATCTTGCTCGAAAAATCGTAGCAATTTGAAAAATTCTTCTAGGTCAATTACTCAAGTTGACCGATTTTAAGCGGCAAGTAAATGTGATTTAATAGTATCAAACGGATTCTCCTGTATAAGAGGAGCTTGTTCTTTGAAAAAGTC
>JAGVPT010000254.1 GCA_020052095.1 Bacteroidota bacterium
AAGGAGGAACAATGGAACTAAGCGAAGCAATCAAGAGAGCTGAAGAGGAACTGCCTGCCGTTCTTCACCTCAAGTTATCCGGAGTGATCGGTGCATTGAAAAAGGAGGACGGATGGCATGTGACGATCGAGATGGTTGAGCGTCACGCTTTGCCCGACTCTCAAGACCTCCTGGGCATCTATGAGCTTATCCTGGATGATGGGGGAAGGCTCATGAACTACGAGCGCAAGCGTGTGCGCCGAAGAAACGAAGTGGAAGAAAGCATAGAGTACGAGTAATTGATGTTACGCAGCAGGACTAAAGTCCAATTCTGTTTTTGGGTTTGGTACCCGCCATCTGAAGATGGCGGCTAAACTGAATTGGAATGAGGGATATTTGCCACGAGATTTACCTCGTGGACAAGGTTCACGACCCTATGGGGCTTCAGCCACATCTGCGTAACATCAGTGAGTAAAACATAATGTGCTACGCACTTGCAAGCTGCGTAGCACATCGTAGAAGTGGAGGCTCTTGGTATGTCTGACCTTGAGAGTTACTTCTTAGCTGAATGGAATTATGCTCAGCGGATGATAGCTGCAGCGGAGAAGCGGCTTCAGCCAGCAGAGACAACAGATCAAAGAGAAAAGCGTCTGGCTGAGGAATTACGCCGCCTCGAGAAGGAGGAAATGGAGTTAGGGAAAACGGCAAGGGAAGATGCGAAGAGCGCTGCCCTACGCCAAGATCAACTCGGGCGCCAGATTGAAGCGCTCTCACGCCGGATTGAAATTGTCAAGGACAGCTTGATAGAGAGTGCGGGTTTCATCACCACTTTGAAGTATTGAGTTGTGGTGACCGTAATGAGAAGTTCAGTCGTCAGTTGACGACACACGTAAGGTAATTATGGTTCAAGAGGAAAAAATAGAGTCGAGCAGAGTGCCTGACCTCCTAGAAATTGCTGGTAGCACAGTCCCGCCCTTGGCGGGATCGGCTGTCTCTTCTCAACGATCCCGACAGAGTCCCGATACATCGGGACAGAGTCGGGACAGCGAAGGGAGATTTATTTATGCGGTGATCCTCCCCAATGGAAATCCCGACTTTGTGGGGATTGATTTGATTGGTCTTGATGGCTGCGAAGTGTATATGATCCTTTACAGAGATATTGCCGCTATCGTGAGTGACTATCCGGTGGGCGCCATCAAGCTGATCAGGAAGAACCTCTCCCCTTACCATGACGTGACGAGGAGGTTTGCAGAAACCTGCACCACAATTCCTGCCAGATTTGGCCAGATCGCTGAGGATGGAGAAAAGGTCCTCAGGGTACTGCGCCGCAACTATCCTCGTATTAGGTTGGAGCTGGCGAGGCTCGACCAAAAGGTGGAAATGGGGGTGAAGGTCTTTTGGGAGGTGGATAACCTCTTCGAATATTTTGTCAAGACCGATGCAGAACTGAGAAGCCTGAGAGATCGAATCTTCTTTCGGCAATCACCTCCGACCACACTGGAACTGATTGCACTTGGGGGGGTCGTCTCCGATCGGATGAACGCCAGGAAAGAGGCAGTATCCCAGAAGGTGGTGTCAGCCCTTCGCAGAGCGTCGGTGGAGGAGAAACTTGATGAACCGAGTGAGGAAAAGATGGTCATGAGCGGTTGGTTCCTGGTCAGCAAGGAGCGCCCGCAAGATTTTGTGGCGATGGTTCATGAGGCCGCATGCCTCCTCGGCAAAGAGTATGCCGTCAAAGTTAACGGTCCTTGGGTCCCCTTTAATTTTGTCGAGCACATCGAACTGGAGATATAAACCCCGTTGGAAGACCTTCACCCTTCTAACGGGAGGGCTCACACGGGGCTTAACCTCGTGTTCACTTCAAAAGGAATTATCTTCATCCTCGCTGCAAGCAGCGGGGCTTTCTAACGGGGTCAAGTATTCTGAGAGAGGAAGAAATGGCATTTTTGATTGACGATATCCTGTTGGCACCCTTTAAAGGTGTCCAGTTTATAGCCAAAAAAATTCAAGAGGCGGCTCAAGAAGAATTTTTGGACGAAGGGGCAGTGCGGCGCGATCTCACGACGCTCTATATGCAGTTGGAGACGGGGAAGATAACCGAAGACGAATTTGAGCAGAGAGAAAATGAGTTGGTGGTAAAGTTAGAGGAGATCGAGGAGCACAAGGAGCAGTAAGGGACATTATGCAGGAAGATGGTAAATATCTTTATGGCATCGTTGGAGCGGTAGATGGTTTAGATTTCGGGAAGATCGGCATAGCGGAGGAAGAAGTTTATGCGATCCGCTATGGAGATATTGCTGCCGTGGTGAGTGACCATCCACTGTGCAAAATCCAACCGCTCAGGCAGAATCTCAAACCGCATCACGAGGTGATCAAAGAGGTGAACAAAGGATATACCATCATCCCGATGACGTTCGGACACATTGCCAAAGATGCAGATGACATCGTTGAACTCCTGAAGAACAACTTTTCCATAATCTTCCAGGAACTCAAGAGGTTGGAAAATAAAGTGGAGATGGGATTGAAAATATTCTGGGATGTAGAGAATGTGTTTGAATATTTCTTGAGGAAGGACAGAGAGCTGGCTGATTACCGCGACAGAATTTTCGGCAAAGCATCAAAGCCAACCGACGAAGAGAAACTTGAGTTGGGAATGCTCTTTGCGCAGAAAGTCAATGAAGAGAGGCAACAGCACAGCAACAGAGTATTAAAGGCTCTTGACCATTGCATCGCGGATGTCAGAATTAACAAGCCAACTGACGAGAAGATGATGTTGAATGCCGCCTTCTTGATTGAGAGGGACAAGGAGAAAGAGTACGAAGAAGGTGTGTATCGAGTCGCTAATTTGTTCGATGGTCACTTTACGTTTGATTACAACGGTTCTTGGGCTCCATACAATTTCATCGAGTTAAGATTAAAAGCTTGAGTATCCTATGACCGGATTATCAGGATGTTATGAATGACAAGCCGAGTTTTGTCACAAATAAGAGTCTTCGACTTCTTCTCTTCGGCGGCAAAGGGGGCGTGGGAAAAACCACCACTGCTGCAGCGACCTCTCTTTACTTATCTGAACTCTATCCTGATAGAAACCTCTTAATTGCCTCGACCGACCCTGCCCATTCGCTCTCCGATAGTCTTGAGTGTGCGCTGACTGATGTACCAGTCCGAATCTATGAAAGAGCCAATCTCTTCGGGATGGAAATTAATGTTGAAAAGACGCTCGCGGATTTCAAGCGGCGATACGGAGAGTCCATCAGGAAGATAATAAATCGCGGCACGTACCTCGATGAGGATGACATTTCCCGTTTCCTTGAATTGTCATTCCCGGGTCTTGATGAGGTGATGGCGATAGTACAGATTATGGAGTTGCTGGAAGAAAACCGATACGATTTAATCATCCTGGATACGGCTGCCACAGGGCACACAGTGAAGCTTCTTACACTTCCTCATTTATTGGAGAAATGGGTTGCCTTTCTCGACACCTTAATGGCAAAACATCGCTTCCTCTCCCAAATTTATGCCCGCAAGTACGTGCGTAACGATGCGGACGATTTCATCAATGCGATACTCAACGCCATTGGGAAATTGCGGTCGTATCTCCAGGATGAAAACAGATGCCAGTTTATTCCGGTGACGAACCTTGAACCGATGGTGCTTGCCGAAACGAGACGGTTACTAAAAATTCTCTCGATGCAGAAAATCTCTGTGCAGGTGATCGTTGTGAACAGAATAGTGACTCCAACTTTATGTAGTTGTTCTTCAGTGACGACTCAACAGAAGGAGATCCACAACCTGCTCGATCTCACAGAACTCCATAGGATCAAGCTAATCCTCGTCCCCTACTTTCCGTTCGAAGTGAGAGGAGAAAACACACTCAAGGTCTTTGCAGAATCGGCATACGAGAGAAGTTTTGGGCGGAGTATCAAATCTTATTTCATGAAAGACGTAGCTCAGGTTACCGCTCGTTCGAACAGTCATCGCGCCAGCCCGACATCTTTCTGGCGGGCAGTTCAATTAGCACCTCCGGCTGCCCAAACACAGCTTATTTTATTCGGCGGGAAAGGAGGCGTAGGGAAGACCACGATTGCCTCATCGTTTGCACTCAATTTGAGTTCCCTCTACCCTCAGAAGCGAATTCTTCTTTTCTCCACCGACCCGGCACACTCGCTTTCCGATTGTTTGGGCCAAGCAGTGGGAGACAAAGTTACAGCGGTCGAGGGCACAGGAAATCTGTTCGCCGTGGAAATCGATGCTGAAAAACATTTTGAAACATTCAAACGAGTCTATGCGAAAGAGATCAACGAAATCTTCGATGGGCTCATCCATCGGGCTTCGGTAGATATCGAGTTCGACCGGAAAGTGATGGCAAATTTGCTGGATCTTGTTCCACCGGGTCTTGATCAAATTATGTCGTTGATCGAGATAACAAATTATGTAGATAGAGGTGAGTACGACATGTATGTTCTCGATAACGCTCCAACTGGTCACGCCCTGCGCTTCTTAGAACTCCCTGATCTTATGCAAGACTGGCTTAGAGTTCTGTTTGAAATTCTGTTGAAATATCGTGATGTGGTACGGTTCCGTCAGACATCGGAGCTTCTTGTGGACATGTCCAGGAACTTGAAGAAAATCAAAGAAATCTTTTCTGATTCGCTGCGGTGTGAATTCATACCCGTCAGCATCCCGACACAAATGGCTCTCGCTGAAACACAGCGGTCGATCTCAGCTCTTCGAAGATTAAATATGCCGGTGAAAAGAATAATCGTGAATATGATGATAAGTCAATTTGTTGAATGCAAATTTTGTTCCGTTGTGCAGCAGCAACAGGAGTTCGCTAAAGGCGGATTGTCGGAATACAAAGAAAGGTTTCCTGAGATAGAAATCATACCCTTTCCCCGGGCGATCCTTGAAGGACGCGAGGATGTATGTCGGTTACTTGAGTTTTCCGGCTCAATCGCCCAGAGGCAGACCCAATCAAACCAAAGGACCTTGAATGAAAAATTCATCTCAGCGAGTTGAGTCGTCATCCATACATCTGCAGAGGGAAATATCCTTGGCTGAGACTCTCAACAGAGTGCTCAACAAAGGAGCGGTTCTCACGGGCGACGTAATGATCTCCATTGCCGACATCGATCTTTTGTACATCGGTCTCAATCTCATCGTCAGTTCGGTCGAAACGATGAGGCATTCCGAAAGCGAGTTGGCAAAGGAGACTGATAATCTATTGTGAGTTTACCCCGATGCGCCGAGATTTATTGACCATGGAAAAAGCGTATCCATATACGGATATATCGGGGCAATTTAGCGTGCCTGACAACCCCGGCTTGTGCCCTCTTTGCCAGAGGCCCGTGGATCGTACGAAAAATGAACCCGCCGAAGGCGGGCCTGCCCAACGGATAGATGGCATTCCTTCGAAGGTAAACATCGATCCTGAAAAAGTAGAACAAGGTCTGGCAAAGTTGGTGCTCACGATTGTGGAACTTATTCGACAGCTTTTAGAGAAGCAGGCGATTCAAAGAGTCCAAGGTGGCTCGCTGTCAGATGAAGAAATAGAGCGACTTGGGGTTACCTTGATGCGATTGGAAACGAAGATGAACGAACTGAAAAAACACTTTGGGATTGATGACCTCAACATTAATTTGGGACCTCTGGGAAATCTTGTTGATTAGTGTTGATACAAACGAGAAGGACGCCTTGGTATGTTACGTTTACTGAAAAGGAAAAGGGGTGTGCTTCACCAAACAAAAACAAGCAACCTCTATGACCTTTTAGAAAGAATATTGAACAAAGGTATGTTCATTCGGGGCGGCAAATATTCCTGGTTGGCGATACACCCAGGCATGAACCTTCTGTACAGAAGAAACACAAGGACAAACCGGGGCGTCAGTCCTGCGCAAAATAATCCTTTTCAGCCGGAGGCTGATCCGCCTCGGGAGGAGAAGAGGTGGTGGTACAGACTCCTCCTATACGATTGAATAAAACACCACCGCTCAACGAGTTGAGTTGTCAACCAGAGGCGGGAACTTTAGGCAGGCACATGATAATCATCGACTCTAAGCCAGAGGGTTGTGAGCTTCTGACTCAAAGGAAATCAGTATATGCAAAATAGTCCACAGAGAATGGCGCATGCTGTCGAGAGCAGCAGCTTAGCTGACGTTTTGGAGAGGATCCTTGACAAAGGCGTAGTTATAGCTGGTGATATCAAAATAAGTCTTGTTGACATAGAACTTCTTACAATAAACATACGGTTGCTGATCGCTTCGGTTGATAAGGCAAAGGAGCTGGGAATAGATTGGTGGGAAACCAACCCTTTCCTGAGTTCGAAGGCAAAGGCTAACGGTAAACCGCGAGAAGAACTCAATGCCCTTGAGAAGAGAATTGAGAAACTTGAGCGAGATGTAGTCGAGCCATGAATCGAAAATCACCTTATACGAATAGGAATTCGCTCTTTTCCCGACTTCGTCGGGATGGATTCCCACAAAAAGGACTCATGACTGTACGGACGGTAGACTTGTGGGAACCATCACTTCGTGACAAGGATAAATTTTTCATTCGTCACTCTGATCAACTCTGTTCAATATAGGAGCACAGGAATGGCAGTTATAGGCAAAATGGGCAGAGCGTTTACTTATCGACTATACGCACTTTTTATCTTGTTAATTGCTTCCATTGTTTTTATGGCTTTCCATATTGCGGAAGGCTATAGTGAATTAGATATTCATAAGAAAGAAAGGGAGAAGTTGAACCTCTCCACCAAAGGCGGATCCGCCTATGGCGGAAAACTTGAAACCTTTGACAAACTTTGGGGACGGGGCGCCGATAGATATTGTTGGACCTCTTTTATATGGAACGCGATTTTACGGGAAAACAAAAATTTAAATCCGGCAGACGTCATTGAGTGGGCGAACGTGTGGTATTTGACATGCAGCGAAACCGGTGAAGAGATATCGCTCACACTGGCAATCGCACGTAATGAGTCAACAACGTGGGAAGCCACTGATGCAGGGTATGTACTCGTTTGTTTCAACCCCAATGCTGTGAGTTCAAAGGGCGCTCTGGGACTATTCCAGCTCATGAGTCCAACTGCGCGGGAGGTCGCGGATAAATTGGGGATATACTATGACAGGTCAGTCAGCAGCCCGCGTGACGCCATTGCGGGCGTCAGCAGAGACACACTAATTTCGCAAAGTCTGAAAGAGAAATTGATTCGAGATGTAATCCTTGAACACATCGAGACATATCCCGGGAGTATTGAGGCCGTTACGCTGAGCCCGGTCAACAACATCAGAATGGGGATATACTACTTAGCGCACCTGAGAAAATTCAATTTGCCGCTCGCGGGGAGAATTGAGAGTTATAACGCAGGGTTAGCGGGACACATGAGCGGTCGAGCTCGTGAAGTGACAGTCCCTTATAGAGAGAAAGTTCTGTGGAGGTACAGAGTCTATAAAATCGAGGCGGAGTCAGCAAGATCTAATCTTTGGACAAATAGAGCCACGCCTTAACAAGTTGAGTTGTCAACTGCACTGAGCAGCACCGCCCCGATCGTTAGCGGGGCGGGAAGCATTGAGGAAGCGCCGCGGCCATCAGCAAGAATCGGTAGACGAATGGATGAACGGACTAAAAATGATCACTGACCAACTTCGGCAATTTCACGAAACGTTAACTGAAAGTGCTGGCGGAGGAGAAAGGTCTCCTTCTGTTCCGGCGAGAGACGCTGAAGTGCCTATACAATCATTTCATTCAAGAATAAAAATATGGCATCTAGAAATCTTATGGGTGTAACTTCGCAGAATACTCAATTACTGAGAGACTGAACGTATTTTCAGAAATACGGTCTTTGCTTAAAAGCGACTAACGGTTCGATTGGCTAAGATATAGAAGGGAAATTACCATTTCTGCGCAAAGGAGAGACAAGAAAGCTCCATCAAAGGGGATTATGCCATGACGGTAAGAGCATACAAAGCAGATAAATAATTGGCTTAGAAACTCTTTGGAATAAGATCAATGCTCTTGAGAGGTTTAGATTCAGACGGAAGGGAGTGAATGATCTGATGTATGCTACAGTGAAGGTGCATCAGCACGAGAAGGAATTATCGATTCGGCTACAAAGAGCCGATGCAGGCTTGCTCAACGATCAGATCGTACAAGCATTCCTCGAAAATTTCCGCGAGGCTACCAACAAAAGGCAAGCGGAGGGAAAGATATGGTTTCAAGCAACTCTTCTTGATCAAATACCAAAGAGTGTTATAGCAACGGATTTAAACTTCAATCTTGTATACTGGAATAAATTTGCGGAAGGACTTTATGGCTGGAAGGAAGAAGAAGTTCTGGGCAACAATGCACTGGAGTTACTTTTGCCTGAAAGATCGAAAGAGGCTGTACAACGATCTCTTGATTACGTAAGACGAAATGGTCAGTGGAAAGGAGAGATTACTTTTCGAAAGAAGGATGGGGGCACCTTTCCCGGGGAGGTATCCTGTGCGGCGATTAAAGATCTTAATGATTCGTTTATAGGCTATGTCGCAATTAGTGGGGATAAGTCTGAGCGCAAGCAAGCAGAAGAAAAGCTTCTCCTTCAGACAACATACTTCCGGCAACTTTTTGAAAACTCGCCTGAAGGAATCGTTCTTGTGGATGAATCCGACTGCGTTATCAATGTGAATGCTGCGTTTGAGGAGATGTTCCAGTATCCTTTGGAGGTTCTCAAAGAACATCCCGTCAACAATTTTATCGTTCCGTCGGATAGACTTGAAGAGGCAAAGAAGGTAACACTGGATAGCACAGAAGGAAGGATTGTTCGGCAAAATTCTGTTCGAAAACGAAAAGACGACACATTGGTTGACGTGATTATTACTGCCCTTCCAATCATCATTAGGAATCAGCGCGTCGGTAGTTACGGAATTTATGTTGATATTTCTGAAAGTAAGAGATTAGAATCCCAATTAGTCCGAGCGCAACGCTTGGAAAGCCTTGGCACACTCGCAGGAGGCATTGCCCATGATTTTAACAATATTTTGGGTATTATCATGGGCCATGTCTCTTTACTTCATCGCTTTCAGGGCAATCAAAATCAATTCCAGGAAAGCGTTGGGGCAATTAACAGAGCATTACAGCGTGCGGTGGGGGTTGCCAAACAATTGCTCACGTTTGCACGTAAGACGGAAGTCCTATTTAAGTCAGTAGTGATTAACGACGTTGTTGCCGAAATAGCCAGCTTGTTGCATGAGACTTTCCCGAAGAGAATCACTATAACTCTTGATCTCGAGAAAAATCTTCCACTGATTGATGCCGATGCGAGCCAAATTGATCAAGTATTGATGAACTTATGCTTGAATTCGCGGGACGCCATGCCAAGTGGGGGCACCCTTTGCTTTATGACGCGTCTCGTAACCGGTGCTTCCATTCGTGGCAGTTGGATTCGAGCGGAGGCTATCGAGTATATTCAGCTTGTTGTCTCCGACACTGGAATTGGGATGGACGAGGATACAAAGTCTCATATATTTGAACCGTTTTTTACAACAAAGGAGCGGGACAAGGGGACAGGGCTTGGTTTGGCAGTAGTGTTCGGGATTGTAAGGGGGCATGATGGATTCGTTTCTGTTCAAAGCGAAAAGGGGCTGGGTACGTCATTTTCTATTTACCTGCCTGTGAAATCTCGGGTCGTAGACTATTCTGATCAAGAACAGGAAATAACAACAGATGATGGTGCAGGTACAGAGACTCTTCTCATCGTCGAAGATGAGGAAATGTTGCGGGAACTCGTGAAGGTTTCATTACTTGGAAAAGGCTACAAAGTTCTTGCTGCTGCTGACGGTGCAGAAGCAGTAGAAATCTACCAACAGCACTCTTCAGAAATCGATCTTGTCCTTTGTGATCTTGGTTTACCAAAACTCGATGGCTATGAAGTTCTAAGGAGATTGAAGGAAATTAACCCTTCGCCTAAGTTCATACTAGCTACTGGTTATATAGAGCCTGAACTAAAGTCAGAAATTCTGAAGGCTGGTGCCGAGGAAATCATCCAGAAGCCATATGTTTCTCATAAAATAGTGAAACGAATCCGAGATGTTCTCGATGGCGCTTGAAGGGGTTTTATAGTGGGGAAAATTTATAAGCGTATCAGTTAACGGTTACGGTGTATGTCGTCAGGGCGTTTTGGAAAAAATCCTTTTTGTTAAGAGATACTTTCAGCGATTGGTTGTGATAGATTATACCGCGTTCGTGCCTTCAGTGTTCACTGTTTGAGTTGTTCCCTCCGTGTGATGGTTGCCGTTCGAACCCAGTTTGAAATCACGAAAGAAACGCTACGATTTCGGTGACCCAGCCAAAGACCTGAGACATCAGAAAATGGCAAGGGCGATTACGGTCGGCCAGTTCAGGAATGTCAAGGCAATGGAAAAAGAAATCGGCGCTTGGTAGATGTCTTATGAATCTCCGTGTCTCTCCGGGAGACACGAAGACAGCCCACTCGCAGTTGTCATCGCTTATCTGCTCTAAGTTTCATCAAGACGTGATGGGAAGGCAGTCGCGGAGCGTAAACGAACGAAAACCATTCTTCTTTTACCTCGACGACTTCCAGAACTTTGCGACACCCTCGATGACCTCGATTCTTTCGAGTACGCGTAAATATTCGTTCGGAATAGTGATGGCACAGCAAGGGGTTTATCAGATCGCCGACCCGGTACTGGCAAATTCAGTTATAACAAATCCTTCAACCCGGATATGCTTTGCCTTGGGCGCCAATGATGCACAAAAACTCAGTGCCGGATTTACTCACTATGACGCGAACGACCTGATGAATCTCGGGTTGGAGAAGCTATCGTCCGGGTGGAACGCAGCGACTATGACTTCAACCTCAAGACTTATGAACTTCCGCGGGTAGCGCTTGAAATTGCTTCAATGAAGCGAGAGAAGATCATCGCCCTAACAAGAGAGCGCTACGGGCACGTAATCCCGAGTATGGAGTCTGAGAAGCACGAAACCGAAAGAGAGGAACCGCAGGAGGTTCCGGTCGAGATCAAACAAGCGCCGCGGGTTCCAGTTGAGACAAAAGTGGAAGTTGATACCAGACCAAAGCTGACTCCACCGTCTCAACGGGTATCAGTTCCACCGGATGATCTTTCGACCCGCAAAGATATTTCGCAGCACCGGTATTTCCAGACACTGATCAAGAAGATGGCCGAGCAGCGCGGCTACCGCGCCGTGATTGAAGAACCGACCGGCGACGGCGGGAGAGTGGATGTGGGACTGGAACGCGACGGGAAACGGATCGCCTGTGAAATTTCGGTGACGACGGGAGACACCCAGGAACTCCATAATATAGAGAAGGGCCTCAAGGCGGGATATGATCCGGTCATTGTCTGTTCGCCGGAGAAGAAAAACCTGGAAGCTATAAGAAAGCTTGCGGCTGAGAAACTTCCACCTACCGATCAGGGCAAGATACTCCTCTTTGAGCCTGAAGAGTTATTCGCCTTTCTCGATGAACAAATAACTCAGGAAGCAAAAAGTGAACAACGCATCAAAGGATATCGCGTGAAAGTGGAATATAGGGCAATGTCCGAATCGGAGAAAAAGCAAAAAAGGGAAGCTGTAGCACAAGTGATTGCTCGGTCGTTGCGCGGCCGACGAGCCCAAACGCAGAGCGGCTAGTCTTAACATAAGTTGAATTCCTCTATTATTATTTCCTACTCTCTCCCCGCACCTCTTTTCCATCAATAGTCTTCAATTGACTCGCAGTTGGTAATTCCCACAGCATTGCGCGATGGGCGAGGCCCCCATCCGACGTAATAGCCGAATTGCGTCAAAAGTGCAGCATAATGCCCCTTTTTCACATTTCCACCTCCGTTTTAGGCCCTGTAAAAATACCCTGTAAAAATACCTAGATTAGGGTATTGCGCTGAGGATTAACTATTCGTATAGTCCTGCGTCCGCAAAATCTAACGAAACCTAAGACCCTTCAGGGAGAAAGATACGATAGATGCCGGGTCACACCTTCAAAATCAAATTACAAGGCACCATTTACTACACACCTTAAAAGCCAATAAGGAGACTGCAATGAGCTGGAATAATGTTGACAACAAACACAAGAAAAAATATGACAGGAATTTCGTCTCGTGCGATGAAACGTACGAACGTGCATACATCAAACAGATCATCAAAGAAGAATTTCCGTCGCTTTCTGATTCCACGATTGATGCCGCGATTTCAAGTTGTTGAACAAGTGTTCCTGCGCCGCGTCCCCGTCAAACATTTTGGAATTGTCTAAGGGGAAAGCTGGGTGTCGATTGAGTCAATGCAGAAGTTCGCATTTCTTGGATTCGAGGAAATGATGTCCATTCATATCTGGGGGACCTCTATGAAAGCGATGGGACGTATTTCGAGTTTCGGGCTTTATCTGTTTTTGGCATGCAGTTCATTCTCCCAAGAGGTGCCAAATGCGTCAGGGGAACTCCATGAGCACTTGATACCCCCAATTTCCTGATTTCGCCCGCTCAAAAGACTCAATTGGCTACAGAACTCTCATCAGTAGTCTCAGCAAAGTTGGGAATATCAACTCTTTTATCAAATGGCCGAAAGTACCTCCATCTTTGAGTCTGTTGAGGATAAATATATATGAGGAGATGCATCCATGGATTTTTTGGAGAGCTCTTTGGAGCTTTCTTTTTTCTCTACTAAAAAGATAATGTTCATTTATTCCTTCAACCGCGTAGAGAATTGGCGCACGGGCGGACACTTGGCGTTGTTCGATGGAGTTGTTTCGAATGAATGTCCTATCTCGAAGTGCAAGCTCCGCTGATCTTCTTCGAGAGGTCTTCGCTTCAAATCAAGCCTCCCGAATCTTTCTCCCGAGGGAGCGGGTGTGTTACCACTCGTGCATTCTTAACTGTGAAAATTTATGCAAGATGCAGTGTTACACTCAACTGACACGGTGAGGCTGGACCACAACGGTTTTCGGCCCGATCCAAGCGATTTTGGGATTAGTTTGGAGAAGTACTCACCCCTGGTGAGGAAAGCGGTTGTCCGTCTGATGAAAGATTTCAGAAACAACATAACAATAGAGATGGTAGCAGAAGAACTCAAGGTGCACCCTTGCCATTTGGAAAGAGAAGCAAAGAAATATTGCAAAACGTTGACACTCAAACAGTTGCTAATAGGACTCCGTTTGCATTGTGCCGTGTTTTTAATGACAGATGAGGAATTGAGGTTGAATGAGATCGCCGAATTATCCGGATTTTCCAGTGCTAGGGATTTTTATAGATGTTTTCGATCCCATTTGGGAATGACTGCGAAGGAATTTAGGAGACAGTATTCATTTGAGGACTTCAAGTTAATTTATTCGAGTCGGTGGAAAATACATTCTATCGAAAATTTTGTGCAAGGAAATGCCACAAATGCAAGGAAATGGCATTGACAAGGTGACGGTTCGGCAGTATCTTGCCGGTGAACCTCGTCGATAGGATCGATTCTCACCATCCTTTCGTTTGGAGGGGGGTCATGAAGCGGTATGGATTGACAAATTCCAGTCATCGAGCGCGTCTCGGCAGTTCGAGATGCGTGAGGCTGGATTTTTTTTGGCCATTCACGCGCAGGAAACCAATCGCAGATTTTCCGCAGGAAACACAATCTGTTGACCACTAGCATGGAATGGAATCTTTGAATCCACGATGATCATCGCTCTATGGCAAATTACCCCGGAGAAGACGGATTTGGAGTGCTTCTGAGCTGTCTGGGTGATGAATACACTTCGACCGGAAGGGTTGCGATGATCAGGAATTGCGCCGAGGCGGTGTCGCGCGCAATGTTGCCGTGGCAAGGTTGCAGGAAAAGCCGTGCAAGGCGCACAGTAGTGACGGAAGGTCACTGCGCACCTTCCTCTATTCTTGATTTCTAAGCGATATGCCAAATCGACAACGGAAAATATTCAAGTACTCATTTCTTATGGTCTTTGTTGTGATCTCATTGGTCTACTACACACACAAGAAGGACTTCCACAAATATGATTCAAGGATTTTTGGAGAATTGCTGTCGCAGTACCCAATGGTTGTTAGACTTTCACCGGATGCTCAAAAAATTTTACTTAAGACGCGATATGCGTCAGATTTTGAGATAACTGTGTATGATAAGGCAAAAGAGAGAAAAATAAATTCAATTAGGTCTGAGGATACGCAACTTTCACTAACGTGGAGCCCCTCAAGTGACAGAATTCTTTACCAATCAAGCCCGTCTGGGAATAGAAATTATGGCCTGTATTTATGGGACATTGATTCTTCAAAACCTCACTTTCTTAATGTTCCGATTTCTCATACAGCCGCTCCACCAATCAGATGGTCTCCTGATGGAACTAAATTTCTATATTTTGTTGGAGATGGAAATCGAGGAGAATTAACAGTCATTTACCTCAAAGGGTCGCTAGTTCAGAACATCTATGCTATTGGGCACGTATTCCCGAATAGTGATTTCGTTTGGTCGCCTGATGGAAAAGCTGTTGCATATGTGTCTGCGATGGAACATGGCAACGTTAAAATTATTACGAGTGTTAGTGGTACTCATTCTGTCCGTACTTATGAAATAATGAATCGAGGGGAGATTAAAGATATTTCATGGTCTCCTGACGGCAGATCGCTAATCTTGTCGGTCCGTGGGCAATTTGACGAACATAATCAGATACGGATACTAGAATTTAACCCACTGAAAAATGAATTAATTGCACATCTTGATTCCACAGATATCTTTAACCCCAGGTGGTTACATGATTCTGAACGTTTTATTTTCTTTACAAATTTCAATGGAGTGAACCAAATTGACCTTGGGAGTACAAGTTCCCCACAAATACAAAGTATTACCAATGATGAATCGGTTAAAGAATTTTTGGATTTGTGGCCTACCGGAGATGGTTGCTTCTACTTAAAAAGAGGCTTTGTTGAACTTCCTAAAATAGTCTCTCTTCAAATTTCGTCAAACCCAAGCGAAAAGGCTATTTATCCCGATCAGCCCATCAAGCCGTTTGGTCAAACATCGCCAGAATTTGTTACTCTTGAGGCATCCGATGGCATTGAGATTCCGTGCTATCTATGGAAATCCGATAGGATGTTAAACACTAAGCCTTCTGCAATAATCAATATCCATGGGGGACCGCATTTACAGGAGACTCCTGCATGGGATGCGGGAATTCAATCACTTGTTGCCTCTGGGATTGATATTCTGACATTGAATTATCGTGGGTCGAAAAATTCTGGGGCTACCTTTGAATCATGTTCTGCAATCCAAATTCAAGTAAAGGATGTTCTCGCTGCACGCGAATATTTGAAGAATTGCTTGCGAATCCCAGACGATAGAATTTACCTGCTCGGCTCAAGTTATGGAACACGATTGGCATCATATGCTTTTGTCGCGGCTCCAAACGCATTTGGAGGATTAGTGTTGCTTTCGACAGTCTCGTCTCCTGACCTTCCAGATTTTTCGTTGAAAAAGGCAAGAATAAAGATCGCGTTTCACGGAAGACACGATAATGCGAGCGATCCAGCCGTCACTTTGAGAGAACTGAAGAGACTATTTGGTGAAGATTTCAGATGGTATGTTTTTGACGATGAAGGCCATTTCTTCCAGCGCACAAAGAATTGGGCTATTATTTACACCAATATTATTGAAGCACTGAAGGATAATCATTTGTGAGATTTTTCGTGAGGGCTTTAACAGTTTTTCTCAGGACTCCCGAACGCACCCATTCTTGGAAGTGTCGGTGGCAGGTGCGATGTGGGGGAAATCGTTACGGCAAATCGTACTTCATCCTCCAGAATGGAATATCCAATGAATGCCGACCACCACTTCCCGGTTGGACCGTCAAGGGCGAGTTCTGCCGTGTGAGCGAGAGATTACGTGGTGGTCAGCGCTGTGAGATCGCCCATTGAATCTCGGGTAATTGTTCTCCTTTGGCCAGCTACAAAATGCATATGACGGTTAGATGATGTACAAGACACCTTTTCATTTCTTGAAATGGCATCTGGTAAAACGAGTAATACTAATTGGAAACGGAGGTGACGCCATGAATACTTATTGATAGATAACTTACTTTGCGATTGCATAATAACAAATGGCAGTTAACAATCTTGATCAGGAGGTGAAACATGAAAAATATAATGGGTGTCAGAGGATTTCTTCTTTTTGTTATGGGTATCATGTTTTCGATCGATGGCTGTAAAGAGACTAGTCAACCCCTTACGACCTTAAGTAATACTGAGAATACGAACCCAAATGTCAGTCAATCAGAACAACGAGACTATAGCCGATTGCAGTCTGTTGCGTCCGACTTTGCGAAAGTACTAGCATATGATCTTAACAAGGATGCATCACACCGCAAGGAGGTATTCAGTAAGATTGCTGATCAATTTGATGGCACTACAGAAATGTTAGTCCAACATTTGAGCGACAAAACTATCTCTGAGCTAGAGTCGCTAAGTCAATCATTGGCGAAAAAGGATCTCAGTTATAGGGAGATAAAGGTCAGTGAAATTGTTGCAGAGATTCCAGATTTTAGTATATTAATGCCAAAGATGATGAAAGGATGGACCGATAAAAAAATTGAGGCCTCTGGAGGGATAGTCGTAGCGTATTTTCCGTTCGGACAACGAAGCCGAGATGTGAAAGAATTAACAGGATTTGACAAAATAGGAAACAAGTCAAGGATTACTCGGGAAAATTCAAAAGGAACGCCTTTCTTGGTGATCTCAGTGACTCCGCGAGTGAACAATTCGGGAAACCTCAGAATAGATGTGGAGACAAGCAGTAACAAGATGTCACACCAAGGTGAAAATCCAAAATATTTTCCAGTTTGTCAGGATGAGAATTGGAAAAATATTGACTTGGTTGATTTGAACGGTGTTGAAAAAGGAAATATCATTCGCGACCGGAACCGAAAGCCTGTGAAAAGCTCTTCCGATAACTTCTTGAACAAACTGAAAAGACAGAGCGCACTTTACAGCTCAGCGTCCGGAGGGGAACAAGAGCAAACCAGATACTATGGATGGTATGCTGATTATTTGAAGATCGACGGTGCTTATGATCCTTGGTACGAATCTGATATTGAAGTATACTTTTACATTAGCAATAATGGTGGCTATTGGTGGGCTAATTCCTACTACTTTTCTTTTCCTGACGGTGCCGGTGATGAACATTGGATTGATCATCGACTACTTTATTCTTGAGACATAGTCAATAGTTGTGTAAATAAATTTAAGCGGCCATTCGTAGCTTAGAGCGTTTGATTGTTCTCAACTGATCAATAGTCGTAGCAACAAGTC
>JAGVPT010000015.1 GCA_020052095.1 Bacteroidota bacterium
GCAGCGGATCATCGCATTGATCCTGTCTGCTGATAAAAGATTGAATTACGTTCGTGCCCTCTCTACACACTCTATGACTCTTGCATTTTAACATAAAAGTGTGACTATTTGCTAAGTTGACAGCATTGGGGTCGGGGGGCATTCCTTCCATCGATCCAGCGCAAAGCGTGCGTTGCATACAGAGTTCCCACGCACCTGTCCGCCTGTGGCAGAGAGCGTGGGAACCAGGTACGGAAGTGGGTGGGAAATGAAGATCCCCGAAGTCTTAAAGACTTCGGGGATCTAGAAGGCGGATGTCTCTCTTCACTCCCTACTCCCCGTAGAAGTTCCTCACCCACTTGTGCTTCTTCAGCTCTTTGAGAAGTTTTTCGGAGAGATGTTTGCCGTCTGATACGGCAGTGTTCGTCTCGACATTCGCGATATTACGCATGCCAGGAATAATCGTCGAAACCGCGGGATTGGACAAGATGAAGCGGAGCGCTAACTCAGGGAGAGTCTTGGCCTCAGCACCGAGAAGAGGTTTAAGTTTCTGGACGCGGTCATAGACTTGTTGCTTTCTGTCGCCGCGAAAATAATTATTGCGCCAATCGCGATCCGGAAAAACAGTTTCCGGTTTGATACGGCCGGTCAATCCTCCCTCATCAAGCGGCACGCGCACAATGATGCCGATGTTGTTCGCGAGGCAGTACGGAAATAGTTCCTCCTCCGGCGATTGATCAAAAATATTATAAATCACCTGAAACAAATCGACCATTCCCGTCTTTGCAGCCTTGAGTGCCGATCCGGCGGCGTGATCGTTAATGGAGATTCCAAATGCTTTGATTTTCCCCTGGCTTTTCAGCAATCGAACAGCTTCCCAAATTTCGTCCGCTCCGACCCACTCATCGCTCCAAACATGTAGCTGTTGGACATCGATCGTATCGACCCGAAGATTTTTCAGACTTTGTTCGGTGGATTCGATGATGTAGTCCCTGGGGAATGTTTCGTTGAACGGTACCCCGGCCCGCGCGGGCCACTGACGATTCTTCGGCGGGACTTTCGTTGCGATGATGATCTTTTCGACGCTGCTGCGGCGTAATTTACCGACAAGCATCTCGCTATGTCCATTGCCATAAGCCAGGGCAGTGTCAAAAAAATTCACGCCGAGTTCAACAGCCCTTCGAAGGGCAATCATCGATTGGGCGTCCTCCGAGCCTTGCCACATCTCCCCGCCAATGCCCCAGGCGCCGTATCCTATTTCAGAAACTTGTGCACCGGTCTTTCCTAATGAGCGAAATTGCATAGAGGGTTCTCCGAGGTTTAGAGTAGGTTCCACGCGGTGCGTGGGACGTGCAGACGGAGTCCCCACGCGCCTGTCCGCCTTTGGCGGAGAGCGTGGGAACTAACGCACTCACTTCTCGAATGGATTTTTCATCTTCGATTTCGGCTTCATGGCTTTGTATGTTTGGAGCAATGCCTCGAGCCGCTGCTGGGAAAGTTCATCGAGATATTCGTCGTCCTTATCACGCTTGACGAACATCTCGAAATCAAACGCATCTTTCCCTTTCATAAAACGTGCGTAATCCTTCAATTCATCGATTATTTTGTGTTGTTCGACGCGGGTCATGATCAAGACTTACCAAAGAAGAGTCGCCTTCAGACTATTCATCACCAAAACTGATACCGACGGCGCGCGACGATTTCACAATCTCGCCATCGACAGGAACAAGCCGCTGGTGTGCGATCGCCTCCGCTATGGGAACGGACGTAACAAAAAGACCCCGTAAGCTCACCATAAGGCCAAATTTACCTTGCACGGCAAGCTCAACTGCCTTCGTTCCGTAACGCGTTGCAAGAATTCTGTCGTAGGCAGTCGGACTTCCACCGCGCTGAAGATGTCCGAGCACGGTAACGCGAGTTTCCAATCCAGTCTCCTGTGTAATTCTCTGAGACACGTGCTCGCCGATTCCGCCGAAGCGAATCGGATCCGTCCGCTTGGTGTCCGTTTCTTTCACAACAATTCCTTCGTCTGCCGCTTTCGCGCCTTCCGCCACGCACACTATGCTGAACCTGTTTCCGCGCGTACTTCGTTCGATCACTTTTTGAAACACAGCCCCCCAGCTAAATGGAATTTCCGGAATCAATGTGATATCCGCGCCACCCGCCAAACCCGCCTGGAGTGCGATCCAGCCTGCGTACCGCCCCATCACCTCAATTACCATAACGCGGTGATGAGAAGAACCTGTTGTATGCAGCCTGTCGATCGCTTCGGTCGCGATGGAAAGCGCCGTGTCGAAGCCGAATGTCTGGTCCGTCGCTTCGAGGTCGTTGTCGATCGTTTTCGGAACCCCGATGATGTTCATTCCCATCTCGCCCAACCTGTTCGAGATATGCATCGTTCCATCACCGCCGATTGCGATGAGACAATCAAGCCCCCATCCTTTGTAGTGCTTCAGTGTTCGCGGTGAGGCATCGACTATTTCAATTCCGTTGTTTCCTTCAGCCGGATAGTGAAATGGATCTCCTTTATTGGATGTTCCGAGAATCGTTCCGCCCAGACTGATGATGCCGGAACTTTCCGTCCGTGAAAGTTCGTGCATTCGTCCTTCAACAAATCCTTCGAACCCGTCTTCAATGCCAACAACGGTCATGCCGTGATCGTTGATCCCAGATTTTGAGACGGCGCGAATTACAGCGTTAAGGCCAGGGCAATCGCCGCCGCCTGTGAGAATACCAATTCGTTTGACTTTCTTATCGGACACGTATGTTCCTTAAAGTTAGTGACAGTCCGCTGTTCCTATTACAGCAGTTAATGTACGAAATTATCGCGAGAGTCTAAAGTAGTCCGGAGTCCAAGGTCCGAAGTCCGGAGTCCAAAGTCCGAGGTCCGAGGTCCGAGGTCCGAAGTCGCGGTTTCAAGTTCACAACGTCGATTGACAAATTCATAATTCCTAATGGCTGAGTTTGGTATAAAAGCGTACCCCCTTTAAGGGTGGTACACCAATAGAAGTTAGTATATTACATCATTTGGGATTTATGATCCTTTACACACAA
>JAGVPT010000073.1 GCA_020052095.1 Bacteroidota bacterium
TAAAAAGTAATTATTTCCGATGCACGATTTGGAAAATGTAATCGCTGTGGGGAAAACGTTGCACCAATATCAACAATTCGTGATCGGGGACAATTGAATAGATGAATCTGTGAAAAATAATCCCCACTGAAAATTCTTGAGATTACTTTTTACACAAGCTCTCGGAAAGAAAGTAACATTGTCCATCAGGGTTCGATGGATCCATCAACGAGGCTCTTTTTGTCCCAAGGAAAGTGAGACCCTACCCGAGACGCTACTAGGAGTGTTTGCCACCACCCCTGGCCCTTCCGCCAAAAAAACGGTCGAAGACTCGACTCGTTGAGCGGACAGGTCGGGCATTCCCCTCCTCAATGAGGAGGGGAGTAAGGGGTGGTGCCTAAAGAAAAGATGGAACCCACCGACGAGACTCCCTCGGTCCCAAGGAAAGTGAGACCCTACCCGAGACGCATTCTAGAGGCCTTCAAACAAAATAATGCGTATCTTTACCCATTATGAAATCTAAAAAACAGCGTTCGAGGCATTTGAAAAATATTTCTGCATGGGTTGTCTCCGCCGATATGGGGTACGGGCACCAGCGTGCAGTGTTTCCGCTGAAGGACATCTCCGAAGAAGGGATCATCACCGCTGGCAAGAATGACGGATCGAGCGCGAAAGAAAAAAAATCATGGAAACGGCTCCTGAACGTGTATGAATCGTTCTCCCGCGCCCGCGGCATCCCGTGGGTCGGCAAACCGATCTTTGCGATATTCGACACGTTGATGCATATACCGGAGTTCTATCCAATCCGCAATCTTTCGCGCAGTACGTATCAGGTCGATCTGTTGGAACGCAATCTTAACAATGGATTGTGCAAGGGGATGATGGAAAAGATCTCGACAACGCAACTGCCATTGGTCACGTCATTCTATGCACCGGCAATTGCCGCGGATATGCGCGGGTACGAACCGGTCTTTTGCATTATTTGCGATGCAGACATCAATCGGGTGTGGGTAGCGAAACAACCATGGGAAAGCCGCATTAACTATTTCGCTCCGTGCGGTAAAGCGGCACAGCGGTTAAAATCGTACGGTGTGCCGGAAGAAAGAATTTTTCTGACAGGTTTTCCCCTTCCTCTCGATCTGCTTGGAATAAATCTTGCCACAGTAAAGTCGGATGTAGGTCAACGGCTATTCTATCTTGATCCGAACAACAGGTTTTGGACGAATCACGGACAAAGCGTGGAACATTTCCTTGGCAAAAAAAATAGCACCTTCCGTAATAAGCGCACGTTGACCATCACATACGCGGTCGGCGGTGCGGGCGCGCAAAAGGAGATCGGCGGCCGCATTGCCATGAGCGTAAAACAGAAAATCCGCAACGGCACGGTGCGATTGAATCTTGTTGCCGGCATCCGTCCGGAAGTGTTCTCCTATTTTCGCGATATCAAGACTGATATCGGATCCGGTAACGTTCGTGTCATGTATGCGGAGACACTTCATGAATACTTCCAGCAATTCAATGCGGCGATGCGCGAGACCGACTTGCTGTGGACAAAACCGAGCGAACTGTCATTCTATGCGGGACTCGGTATCCCGATCATCATGACGCCGTCGATCGGCTCACAGGAACGCTTCAATCGGCAATGGCTCTACGAAATTCACGCGGGCATGGAGCAGAAAGATCCCGACTTTACGCATCACTGGTTGTTTGAAATGCTGAATGACGGGCACATCGCCGATATGGCATGGTCCGGGTTTTTGAAAGCGCGCAAACTCGGCGCAGCAAGAATTATGGAAGTGCTTGAAACAGGAAAGATGACGCGCAGCAATTCACCGCTGGAACGGTAAAAGCTGATGCCATGACTATAAGTCGTGGCATCACTATCGATGGTATGAACAGTCATAAGCAAAAATATTTTCTTCTCTATCTTAAGACCGGCGCGGGGCATTTCGCTCCGGCGAGCTCGATTGCTCACTATCTTTCTGCTGTTCATGGGGATGCCATTGAGCCGGTGCTGATAGACGGACTTACGGATGCAAAATCATTTCCCCGTTCTATTATCGAAAACGGCTACCGACTTCTGCAGGCGCGGGCGAAGTGGTATTACGAGTTCCTCTACGCCACCAATAAGTTTCCCCCGATCGGATACCTTAACGTCGCCATTGCCAATTTTTTCATCAAACCGTATCTCAAGAAACGCATTGACGCAGAGCGCCCCGAAAAGATCGTTATTTTTCACTTTTTTCTCATTGCGCCCGTACTTGACATCTTAAGGGAATTGCAGTACCAGATTCCAGTGATTACGGCAGTCACCGATCCGTTCACGGCTCATCCGCTCTGGTTTCAACGAGCGGAACAGCGGTATGTTGTCTTCAGTGAACGATTGAAAAAATATTGTATTGAGCTGCGAAAGATCCCCGAAGCTCAACTCCAGGTTTTTCCATTTATCGTCGATGAAAAATTCTCGGCGTTTCTTCCACCTGCGGAAATAGCAGCAGTCAAACAAAAGTATGGATTCGCCCTCGACAAGAAATGTGTGCTCATTATCGGCGGGGGGGATGGCATCCCGAACGGAAAGAACATTCTTCGGCAGTTATTGCGCGCTTCGCTGGATGTTGAGATCGCTATCGTCTGCGGCAAAAACAGACAACTCCATGCCGTTGCCCTTGAATTGCAGCTACAGTATCCGTCACTGAAAGTTTTTGGGTTCGTCGATTTTGTGTATGAGCTTCTCAACGCTTCGGATATCGTGATCACGAAATGCGGAGCTTCAACGATCATGGAAATATTGATGATGAAGAAGATACCCATCATCAATGATTATATCTGGGAGCAGGAATTAGGCAACATGGAATTTGTCCGCGACAACGAACTTGGCATCTTTGAACGAGACATCGCAAAGCTTCCGTCTATTGTGCGAAAACTTGTTTCTGACGAAACGGAATACCATCACTTCCGGCAAAATATAGAGATGATGAAAATGCGGAGCGGAACGAGAGAAGTGGCGGAATTTTTGGTAACAATGATCAATCAACAATGAACTAAGAACTACGGACCACGGACTACGATGCCCAAACAAAAAGACGATAAACCGTTAACCATCCGTTGCCCGAACTGTCAGAAAGTGGGGGAGCCGGATTTCAACGAGACGACACGACGTTATATATGCGCGGTTTGCGCATTCCCGGTTGATACGCAGGTAATTATCGAGAAGAAAAAGCGGGGAATAAGATAGGGGCTGCATCCGTAGGGGCGTTCCGGTCATACCGACCGTAGGGGCGTTCCGGATCACGGCGATCGTAGGGGCGTTCAATTGAACGCCCCTTGATCAATCCGCAAAAATGGGGGGAACCATGAAATACAATCCATCCAAACACCATCGCCATTCCATCAGGTTGCAGGGATATGATTATTCTACAGGCGCATATTTCATAACAGCAAATGTACAAGACCGATTGTGTCTATTCGGTGCGGTAGACGAGAATGGTGTGCATTTAAACGATATCGGAAACATTGCACGACAATGTTGGGAGGATATACCAGTTCATTTCCCGCACGTAGAATTGGATGAATTCATTATCATGCCGAATCACATGCACGGAATTATTTTTGTTTTACCGGATGATGATAACCGTAGAGGCGTTCCGGATCATGGCAATCGTAGGGGCGTTTTGCATGACGGTGATCGTCGGGGCGTTCAATTGAACGCCCCGACATTGAACGCAAAATTGAACGCCCCTACAACGAACGCCCCAACAGGAAACGTCACCACGAGAAAAGACAATTATTATTCAAACATTTCCCCCCAAAAGAAATCATTATCGGTAATTGTCAGAACATATAAAGCGGCTGTTACGACAATATGCCGTGAAAATGGATTTCATCATTTCAAATGGCAACGCAATTACCATGACGAAATAATCCGCAGCGAGTGTGAATTAAACGCAATACGCAAATATATTATTAACAATCCCCTTAGTTGGTGGTGCGATAAAGAAAATCCGGAGGGGCGTTCCGGAAAATGGTGATCGTAGGGGCGTTCAATTGAACGCCCCTAAATTGAACGCCCCCACGAAGCAACAAACCCGCAGGGGATAGAAAATGAATCTATCTTTGTGGGTTTAATTATTCAAATTCCAAATGCAACCAGAACGTACAAGGGAAAAGTTCAACCGTTTGAAATTGCAGAATGCAACATCAGCCTGAATCATGTGCTTCATCGATCCTGCGGCACGTATCGACAGCGCTATCAATAGATCGCTTCATTCCCTCGCCTATCAACCAAACCTCGATTTTGCTGGTATCACAAAGTGTGATACCACAACCGAAGGGGGACTTTAAGTACTCAGCATATCACAATTTGTGATATGCTTGAGACGAAGGTCGAGAAGCGCGACGAAGAGATACAATCGATCTTCGAGGCAATACGCCAGTTGATGGCTCCGCCACCGCAGAAGCCGAAACGGCCGATTGGTTTTTGAGCGGAGTCTTCATTAGCAGAAGGGAAAAAAACGGTGCTGCAAGGAACGGGGAAACGCGCATTGCCGATAATCCAACAGGGGGAGCCGTGAATTGCAATCCACCCCGTGAGATAATATTACTTTGACAATTCGGTAAGAACCGTGTAGAGGATTATCTCACGGGGCCATCCAAACATCAGAAAGAAATTTTGCCGAGAGTCGAATCGATGACCTTACACCTCCGTGGGGGCTGGGGAAGGTGTGTGGAGTTCTTACGCAAAATCACTAAATTTAGTGTGCCCGGCGCGAATCGAATTCCAAAGGAATTCATTGAGAAAAACGTGGGATGCTCCTCAAACCCGGACGGCTTAACAACTTGGTCAATTGTTCGCCAATGTTACAATATTGAGGCAGGCTACCCAGCAGCTCTAAATTCTTCAAACCTCTGTTCTAACAACTTCCGATCCGGCGACAACTTCGACGGAGTCGGCAGGATGATTTTCCGATTGTTCAACTCTTGCAGTCCATGGATAAGCATCGGTCCGTCCTTCTCGCGCAACACATCTTTCCTCACTTCCATGTGATAGTCGGGACGAATGCCGAAAAGGTTCGAATCAAAAGCGGCATGATGCAACTTACACAACGCAATTCCATTTCGCACCGCAGGTATTCCTTCCGGTTCCGAATCTCCAATGATGTGTGCTGCGTCGAGCAATTCAACTCGTTTTAGCCGGCAGCAGGCGCATTGTTCGCGATACGCTTGCAGGACGCGTTGACGAAAGCTCTGTTGATGCAATCGTTGCCTTATCATAATCGTGGCATATGCTCGAGGTGGAACAACCTCCTCTGACACGGCATATTCTCTCCTCGCCATGAGAACCTGACTATCTGCGTCAATTTTGAACGCAAGTGCCTTACGATCGTCGCCAACAACAAATACAGGCCAGCGCGCAAGATACTTTCCGCGAACGACGGCGTGAAAATAGACAAGAGGAATCTTCCTTTCCATCGCCTCCCGCAGACCAACATTATCTCTATGGTCCGGGTCCGTTCCGCGATAGCGGTAGACAATAAGGTTGTTGACGTCGAAACTGTCGTCGTAAGGGCCTTCAATTGTCGTAATGATAGAGAGCGGGATTTCTGGGAGAATTTTTGGCTTGAAAATTCCTTGAGGGCCAACAAACGGCACGCGTTTTCCCTCAAAGAAAAACCCTTGAGCAAGCAGTTCTCTTGGCAGGACGTCTCCGTGAATCTGAGTCTGCTTCTCCAACCATTCAAAGGCGGCGAGGCGCACGCGGTGATCGATAGAGGCTTGGGGAGAACTCAAGATGGATTTCCTCGTTACACCATTCGAAGCCAAATCTACGCTTTGTTCCTACCCTCCATGGGATTGAAAGGGCGGCCTTTACAACGGAAGCGCACAATTAATCCGAGGGAACGGAACGCGCAACAAAAAATTGTGTGCCCGGCGCGAATCGAACGCGCAACCCCCAGCTTAGAAGGCTGGTGCTCTATCCAGTTGAGCTACGGGCACAGGTTTAGTCTTGTAAAATGTTTCTTATGCGAAATCCGCCGCTTTTTGGCGGATTCAGCTACGGGCACAATTTCAGTAGTAGTAGCGCTTCGCCAATGCGAAATCCCGCAGCGCTTTTGCGGGATTCTCAATTCGCCATCTGCTCACTTCGTTCGCAGGGCGAATTGGAAGCTACGGGCACAGACGAGTTTGACAAATCAAATATAGCGAATGCATGTAGGGATTTCAAGACCGGAATTCTTAAGTCTTATTCCTGAGCGAGGGAAAAATATGGGACACGCGATTCTTACGGCGAGAAAGACCCCTCATTAGTGAGGGTACTTTTTGCATTGATTCTCCCATCGATTAAGGCTACATTCTCGCATGGAATTCACCACGGTGGGGCGGGTCAGCCTCCGTAGGCCGTATTCAATAATCAGACATGCTCTCGATCAATAAAATATTGCCCCGTCTTTCTATCCGCAGCAAGCTTATTATCGCTTTTACAGGATTGTCAGTGTTGCCGGTGATTCTTGTTGGTTTGCACGGGATCTTTTCAAATGTCAAACTAATGGAGAACACCGCGCTTGAGAACCTTACACACGATGTTCAGACCATTCGTGAGAACACCGCGAACTTTCTTGGAAACATTGAGAGCGATCTCCGGGTTATCCGCCACTCTTCATCCCTGAAAGAACTGCTACCAAGCCTAGAGCAGTCTCCTCACGGATGGAACGATCCGCTTCTTCAACACCTCTCTGCCGACCTTCAGGCGTTTGCTAAAACGAAAGGTTCCTACTATCAACTCCGTCTCGTTAACAATGAAGGAGATGAACTGCTCCGAATTGAGGCTGATGATTCCTCTAGTTACAGAATTGCCAATAAGACAGAATTGCGGCGCACACGGGAATCCTTCTATTTTCTTTTGATTCAAAATCTCTCCAAAGACCAAATTGCATTTGTTCCGGGGGAGCTTGTTGATCGCGAAAACCGCCGAGTTCCAGTCATTAGCTTCGCAATGCCGCTTGAAGGTGCGCGCGGGCGTGTCGGTATCCTTATTGCAAACGTCTTTGCGCGCAATCTCTTCCGCGTTATCGAATCCAAACGGCACCTCTCAGTGGAGGGAAAGATAGCTCTTGTCAGTGGCGATGGATATTATCTCTATCACTCTGAGAAGAAGAAAGATTGGAATAAGCTACTCGCATCTCGTCTAGAAGATAACCTGCAGCATGATTATCCTCCATCGCTTGTCAAACTATTTTTGTCGGGCAGAGAAGGGAATGCAAGTGAAGGCATCGATGAAATTGTATCCTATGCACCTCTCTTCTCCGCAGAATCACCGTCTCCGGCAGGCGGCTCTGGCACGAATTTCGCCCTTTCATACTTTGTGATTGAGAGCGTGCCCAAGAATGTAATCCTGGCACCTGTGCGCTCATTCGCGTGGATGTTCGCCGGTTTCTTAGCGATATTCCTCACGGCGGCCGTCGGCCTGGGGCTGCTGGCAACTCGTCAGTTTACAAAACCAATCGCTGAGTTGCGGCGCGGCGCTGAAGTGATCTCACGAGGCGCGTACAGTCATCGTATCCACGTTGAAACGCATGATGAGATCGAAGACCTTGCCGAACAGTTCAATGCGATGGCTGCGTCATTAGAGTCGCACGAGCGTGAGATTCAGTCACATAGGACTCGACTGGAGGAGATGGTCAAACAGCGAACAATCGAACTATCGGAAGAGAAGACGAAATTGCAGGCAATTCTGGATCATATTCCTAGCGCCGTTGTCTTGATAGGTAAGGACTTTAAGATCCAGAGTGCAAGCGCCGCGCTTTCCGGAATCACCGAGCAACCGCTTGAAAATGTCAAAGGAATGGACTGCTCGGAGCTCTTTAACAAAAATGGGTACATTTGGGAATGCGTATGCAGACGCGCCATGAGGTCAAAGAAGGTTGAATGCGATGTCGAACAAATCACCGATGGCCACGGAGAGGAACGATTTATAGAGCATGTCGCCATCCCTATGAGCGACAACGGCGAAGTCGAGTCAGTATTAGAGATTATCACAGACGTTACGAAAAAAAAGCGCATCGAGCAGCAACTTCTTCGGACGGAGAAACTCGCCGCCGCAGGGGAGATCTCGGCAATTATCGCACATGAATTCCGCAACGCCCTGACGTCCATCAAAATGATCTTGCAACTGAGACACGAATCGAAGCGGCTCAGTCGTCCTGAGAAACAATCGCTTGCTGTTGCGCTCGATTCCATCAGTCATATGGAGCAGATCGTGAATGAGTTGTTGGATTTTGCTCGGCCGAAGCCAATGGAATTCCGGGCGCTCTCGTTGAACAAGATCGTTAACGACAGTCTTGCACTCGCCCTCTTACACATTGATAAACGGTCGATCGACGTCAGGAAAACTTTTGATCCGGAGCTTCCCGAAATGATGCTCGACGAATCTCATCTCAAAGAGGCTCTCATCAACACGTTTCTAAACGCAGCTCAAGCTATTGATACCGATGGTGTATCCACAATCGATCAGGCAGCTCTTTCCACATCGTCTGGAATAATATCTGTTGAGACGAAGAGGGTTCAACTGGGCAAAACACTTCGAGATTTTGCGTTTTCACAAGAGGCAATGTCGGATCGATCAGATCCGAGAGGACACGAAGTTGTGCTCAAAAGGGGTAGTGAATGTGGCCTCATCAGAATTAAGGATACCGGATGCGGCATCGATCCGTCACAGCTGCTGCGTATCTTCGACCCCTTTTTCACGACGAAACCGAATGGTACGGGTCTCGGCTTACCGATGCTGAAGCGCACGATCAACGCCCATGGCGGAGTTGTTACAGTAACAAGCAAAAAAAACCAAGGGACATCCTTTAACATCTATTTGCCATTGGATCATGCGACGTGAGATAAAAAAAGCCCCACGAGTGTTGGTTGTCGACGACGATGAGAAGATCTTGTTTGCGTTTAAGGAAGTTCTCAAGAAGGATGGATACGCCTATCTCACGGCTTGGAATGGTGAGGAGGCCGTAGAACAATTGCATCGCGGCCGACCCGACATCATCTTCATGGATATTACGATGCCGAAGCTGGATGGCCTGGAGGCGCTAAAGAGGATCAGGGAGGTAAACCAGAGGATCCCCGTGATCGTTATTACTGGATATGGCACAATGCAAACCGCCATCGAGGCAATGAAGCTCGGGGCGTTTGAGTATCTCACCAAACCGCTGGACGTGGAGAAAATCCGTGCGGTTGCGAAAAAGGCCCTTGCGAGCACCATAGGCCGGCCCTTACCGTCAGGCGATGACCAATGGATCAAGGTAGACAGTGGGGATCGATATCAACTTGTCGGCAAGAATGTTCAGATAGAGGAAATCTACAAATTGATCGGATCGATCTCTGCAACTCCCGCACACACTTCCGTATTGATCGTTGGAGAGAGTGGAACAGGAAAGGAACTCGTCGCCAGAGCAATTCACAACAATGCGTCCAATGCCAAGGAGCCGTTCATCGGTATTAACTGCACCGTTCTTCCTGATACATTGTTGGAATCCGAATTGTTTGGGTATGAAAAGGGTGCTTTTACAGGTGCGGTCGAGCGGAAGCTGGGGAAGTTTGAAGTTGCGGGCAAAGGAACTATATTCCTCGATGAGATTGGAAACTTGTCGCCTCAGCTTCAACAGAAACTTCTGCGTGTCCTGCAAGAACGGGAGTTCGAGCGATTGGGTGGTAACGGCCCTATTCATGTTGATGCGCGCTTCATTACCGCAACGAATCGAGACATTGAGAAGGATGTGAAAAAAGGAATTTTCAGGGAAGATCTCTTCTACCGCTTAAACGTTGTCATGATACATGTTCCGCCTCTCCGAGAACGAAAAGACGATATCCCAATTCTGGCAAATCACTTTTTGTCGAAGTACAACAATCAATTCAAAAAAGCTGTTAAAGGTTTTTCGGACGACGCAATGGTGTTGCTCAAATCATACTCATATCCCGGCAACGTTCGCGAACTTGAGAACCTCATTGAGCGAGCACTCATGCTTACGATGGGAGGAGTGATTCTGCCAGACACATTGCAGAATGTTTTGACCGCGCCCCTTCCTGGAATGCGGGACATCTCTATTATCAGCCCGGTCTTTAGTAAATCGCGTGAACACGTGTTGAAAATATTTGAGAAGCAATTTCTCACTAACCAGCTCACCACGTATCGCGGGAATGTCACGGCAGCAGCGCGGGCATCTAAAATGACTCGTCAAAATTTTCAGCGGCTCATGAATAAACACAAAATCCTCGCTGAACAATTCCGAATTTAGCCACCCTCCTTTTTCATCGCATATCCCCACATTCGTTCTGCATTCCACCGTCAAGCCGAGCTTGTCGTAGTGCCAAGTTTTTGTTGTCACCTTCCTTTTTCTCTGTCCGTCAGTGTGCTGAAATCTCCTTTAAAATAGCCAGTCTTGTCAAAATAGCGGGAGTCTCAGATCCGGCACACTGCTTGATAAGAGATAGATGTGAGATGAGGAAAAGGGTCAGCCATGTCGTATGCAAAGACTGTCTTAGTTGTTGATGATGATCCAAACATCCTTTCGGCTTTTGAAGAGTTCTTTCGGAAGGAAGAATGTTCCGTGATTACATCGTCGAGCACAGAAGGAGCTATGGAACTGCTGAAACAACACTCTGTCGATCTCATTATCACTGACATCAGATTGAAAGGACTGTCGGGTGTGACGTTTCTCTTGGAAGTGAAAAGAGTTCGGCGCGTTCTTCCTATAATCGTGATGACAGGCTATCCCGAAGTCATCAGCGAAAGCGAGGTGAAACAATATGGCGCGGACTACTTCTTCCAGAAGCCGTTGAACCTGGAAAAATTCCGCGATGCGGTAAGAAAGTGTCTTTATCGAAACGTTCGTTAACCAAATTTCACATTCACACTAATCTAGAGAGGTAGTTATGAAGAGAATTGTCTTTGGTTTCGTCGCAGCCGCGTTCCTCCTGCTTCTTGTTTCCGAGACGAGTCATGCGATCCCGGCATTTTCGCGGAAGTATAAGACGAGCTGCAGCACCTGCCACTATGCGTTTCCGATGCTGAATGCGTTTGGAGAAGCATTTAAGAACAACGGCTACCGATATCCTGAAGGTAGAGATCCCGAAATGACAAAAGAAGAACCTGTAAGCTTGGGGTCTGAAGCCTACAAAAAAGTATGGCCCAATGCTGTCTGGCCCAGCGATATTCCCGGCAGTTCCACAATTTCGGTACATGCAGTGGGCCGCATCAATTATGGCGCATTGAACCCTGTCAAGTGGGAATTCGAAATTCCACATGAACTTGAGGTATTATACGGTGGAACGATCGGGGAGGATTTCTCATTCTTTGGCGAGATGGAGCTTGAGAATGAAGTCAATGAAACAGTTATTGCCTTTCCATTTGCACTGCAGTTCGATCCTGATCCTGTATTGCACGTAAGAGCGGGAATGGTCCATGCTGATCCCACTCCGACACATCTTCGTCTTACCCGGAATCATTACAATATTGCGAGTTTGCGAAGCCGGAACGGATGGCGATTCCGCGATGAACAGATAGGTCTGGAATTGTGGGGAGCCGGTAATGGTGCCGGCAGCCGCGGCGGCTTCACATATCGCTTGGGTGTAGTTAACGGACAAGGGATAAGCGATGTGAATCCCCAAAAGGACGTTTATGGAAAAGCAACATACAAAATCGGAGGGTTGGGTGAGATTGGAGGAGCGGAAGCAGAAGGGAGTGAGGTTTCGGAATTCTACATAGATAACTCAGTAACCCTCGGTGGATTTTTCTATAAAGGCACTGCATCCAAGAGTGGTGCAAAGGATGAAGACTTCACGATCTTTGGCGGTGATGTGGATTTTTGGTACAATCGTATGATTCTGAACTGCGCACTAATGCTGATGAACTCTGATATTCCTAATACCACTTCGCGCAAATCAATGGCATATTATGCCCAGGGTAACTATGTCCTTTATCCATGGTTGATTGGTCTCGTACGGTATGAGTGGGAGGACAAAGATACAGAAGAAGATGCTGTCAGCAAGCCCGTTAATGCTGTTATCCCCGGGATCACAGTTGTGGCTCGCGCAAATGTGAAATTTATTCTTGAGTTCAAAAAGTATTTGGACAAAGCAAACGAGAAGAATGATACGTTCGTGCTCCAAATGAATTTTGGTATTTAAGACATGTGCTAACTATTGATGACAAATATGCTACCAAGGAAACCGCCCTCTACCGCGCGGTTTCCTTGGTGTACTAAAAAAAGAAGTACAAACTCTATTTTGTAAGGAAAATTCAATGAAAAATCTCGCTTTTATAACTGTTATCCTGATGTTTACAATCAATGTATCTTTCACCGGCGACATTAAAGGCAAAGTCAAAGCCAAAGGGGTAAAGCACAGCGGAAATGCTGTTATCTATATTGATGAGATTCCCGAAAAAAAATTCGACCCACCCAAAAATCACTTGACGATGGATCAGAAGAATCTTGTGTTCATCCCCCATGTGTTGCCCATTATTGTGGGAACGACGGTGGATTTTATGAACAGCGACGATGTTCTGCACAACGTCTTCTCTCCGGATGGTTGTGCGGAGAAGTTCAACCTCGGTACTTGGCCCAAAGGACAATCGCGATCGTACAAGTTCAAGAATCAAGGATGCACACCGGTTCTGCTCTGCAATGTGCATCCAGAGATGGAAGCATACGTTGTGACACTTCAGAATCCTTACTTCGCCGTGAGCGAGAAGGATGGAAGCTACACGATCAAGAATGTCCCGGCAGGAAAGTATACCCTCAAAATATGGCATGAAAAACTTAAGGGTGCTGCACAGGAAATCACTGTAATTGAATCTGGTGACGTGAATACAAATTTTGAGATCAAAAAGTAATTTTTCCGAAGCCCGGCCGAAAACATACACTTTTCCCGCCAAGACACGCCTGCCCGCCGAAACGCACTCTGACGTGCAGGCACGAGGAAAAACGTTCCCATTCTTTTACTCTTGTCACGCTTTATGTCCTTGTGTCTTATGCCGACACGAAGTGTTCCTTCGGAAAGGCATCACTTCGTGAGTGGCGATGCTTTTCAGCCGGACTTCCAGAGAGCTGTCCGGTGATGACGACATGAATGTGAAAGGATACCGCAGCGCCTTTGGTCGAAGACTCGACTCGTTGAGCGCCAAACTTTTTATCCCAAAGGGATTAATTTTTCTGACCGGAGTGATTATACTCCTCTTGATCGTGATTGTATTGAGCAAAGGTGAGAGACAACCTATTGAATTCAATCATCAGATACATATCCAGAATAACGTCGGATGCATCACTTGTCATCAGTATTATGCTAGTTACACAACCGCCGGGATACCAGGAGTTGAAACGTGCACCAAGTGCCACGAAGATGTCATCTACTTGACTCCCGACAAGGAGAAGATTCAGAAGTATTATAAAAGTGGTGAAGAGATTCCGTGGAAACTAATGTCCTCCGTTCCGGCTCACGTTTATTTCTCCCACAGTCGCCACATCACGTTCGGAAAGGTCGACTGTGTGGAGTGCCACGGCGACGTGGCGAGCTGGACAAGACCGCCGCCCGGACCGGAAACAAATCTCGACATGAACACATGCATCCAATGCCACCAAAAGATGCAAGAAAGAACTAAGCTTGCCGAGCCATACAACTGCAATCGATGCCATAGATAGCAAAAACCGCACCTGGGCGTCAAGATGATCAAACGAAGAGAATTCTTGAAATATGTCGGATTGGGAGGTGCGGGCGTCCTAGGTTCTGGATGGCTGCTGGAAAAAGTTCTTTCCGATTCGGACGTTCAGTCTCTCAATGCCGTTTCTTTGACTAAGCCGGCCGTGGAAAGTTGGGTCACTTCGATTTGTCAGCAGTGTCCCGGCGGATGCGGCATAAAAGTTCGTTTGGTCGACAGACGACCTGTGAAAATAGATGGCAGCCCTCTCTATCCGATCAATCGTGGAACACTCTGTCCCGCCGGTCATTCGGGTTTGCAGGTACTTTACAATCCTGACCGTCTTACGTCTCCCTTGAGGCGAGTTGGAACTCGTGGGGAAAACAAGTGGGAACCAATTTCATGGGATGAAGCGCTCCTGCTTGTTCAAAAGAAACTAAGTGAACTTAGAGAAAAGCACTTGTCGCACGAGCTCGTCTTTATGGATGGCGATTCACGAGGGCTGATGTCCACTCTCATCAGAAGATTTATGGAGGCGTATGGATCTCCAAATCATCTTCGGACGAACCTCAACGCTCATTCTGCCGTTTCCCTCATGCAAGGGGGGTCGGGGGAGATTGCCTACGATCTATCGAACGCCAATTACGTGCTGAGTTTTGGTTTCGATTTCTTGGAAGCCGAAGGTTCGCCTATATGGCTTGCGAGAATGTACGGTCAGCTTAGACAACGTGCGAATCGAACGAGGGCGAGAATCGTTCAAGTCGACACACGATATTCAATCACAGCAGCGAAAGCGGATAAGTGGGTTCCAGTCAATCCCGGAACCGAAGGTGCATTTGCATTGGGCATCGCCTACGTGATCGTGCAAGAAGAACTCTACGACAAAGAATTTATCGCGAAGAACACTTTTGGATTCAACGACTGGACGGATACCAAAGGAGTGAAGCATGCCGGCTTCACAACGCTCGTAATGCGAGAGTATTACCCGGAAGCTGTCTCAAGGATCACTGGCGTTCCCATCGAAGATATTATCCGTGTAGCTCGCGGGTTTGGTCAAGAACGACCTTCCATTGCATTGAGCGGCAAGGGAGCGACCTCATACTCAAACGGGTTCTGGAACGAGGCAGCGATTCACGCGCTCAATGCGCTCGTAGGGAATGTTGGCAAACCCGGCGGAGTTGTTCCCCAGCCTGAACCACCGTTCACTCCTCAAGCCGATATTATCCACGACGAGATCTCGAAGAAAGGATTATCCCGGCGGAAAATCTCCGAGGCGGGATTGTACACGAATGAGTTTCCAGCCCAGGTTCTGTTCCTCTATCACATAAATCCCGTCTTCGAATTTTCGAACACCAAGAAAATTATCGACGTCATACAAAAAATTCCCTTCATCGTCAGTTTCTCATCCTTCGTGGATGAAACCTCGGAATATGCCGACGTTATTTTACCCGATCATACGTACCTCGAGAAATGGCAGGACGACACCGAAGTTCCTGGAATCGGTTTCCCGCACGTTGGAATTCGAAAACCGGTTGTCGATCCGCTCCATAACACGCGGCATACCGGCGACGTGTTGATTCGACTTGCTCATGCTCTTGGTGGGACAGTAAGTACATCGTTTGGACATTCAGATTTTCTGTCTCTCATGAAACACTCTTTTAGAAAGATGTACGAATCGGGTAGTGGTTCGGTGGTTTCGGAAGAGTTTGAAGAATCGATGATGATCTATTTAGAGAAGCGTGGGTGGAAAGTAGAACGCGCAGCGTCATTTGATGAATTTTGGGGACAGCTTGTGGAGAAAGGCGGTTGGGTCGCCGCTCCTCGCTATCCGACATCGCTGCCGGATATGTTCCAAACCTCTTCAGGAAAATTTGAATTTTATCTTCATTCATTGAAAGAAAAGTCTCAAAACAAAGACGACCAGCTTTTGTTGCCGCATTATGAACCTCCGGAATTCATCGGCTTCGAAAATGATTACCCCCTCTATTTTAAAATTTATGATACAAACACACTGTTTGGAGGAACGGGCGCAAATCAGGAAATGCTTCTCGAAATGGTGGGACACAGGTTTTATCAGCGGTGGGACAGTTGGGTGGAGATCAACCCTGAGACAGCGGCCGATCTTGGAATCAATCATGATGAGCTCGTGTCGATTGAATCCAGTAGTGGGAGAATTGAGGCAAGAGCCAAGCTCTTCCCGGGTGCGATGCCCGATGTGATCAGCATGCCAGTCGGATTAGGTCACACATCGTACGGCAGATTCGCCAAGAACCGCGGGGTAAATCCCAATGAAATCATCGCTGAGAAGTTTGATTCCGTGAGCAAGACGGCAGTAAAGTTTTCGACACGGGTAAGAGTACACAAGGTGTGATATGACAAGATTGGCCAGCGGATATGGTGTTTTCAAACCCGTGAAGCTTTTTTTTGCAGCAGTGGTGAGCACGATGTTTGCCGTGAGTGAGCTCCATGCTCAATCGCATGCAGTGTCAAGCGAGGCGGCAGGAAATTATTCAGGTGAGTTTTTCGGATTGGCAGGCACATCAGGATTGCGAAACGGACGCAACGAAATTCCTGATACAATCGGAAGTAAAAACTCAGAGATGGTCTTGCTCTCGACACTTTATGTACCTGTCAGTGGCGACATCACTGAGTCGTCCACTTTTGCCGTGGGTGTGGAAATTCCGTATTCCCGGAGAATACACACAGAACACGGACGACAACAAATCTCCCACACAGGTATCGGTGACATTGTCGTAGCGGGAAAATACGGGTTTACGTTGTATGATGAGTCACCGTCGAGGTGGGTACCGCGAAAGGCGAAGATTGATCTTATTGGCAAAGTTAAATTTCCAACAGGCGAAGATCACACCACGGATGCTCAAGGTATCGAACTCCCCCTCCATCTGCAGTTAGGAAGCGGCTCGACCGATGTCGCTCTCGGTGTCGCCTTCCTTACGGAAACAGAAAAGTATTTCATGATTCATGGGCATGCACTGTACTGGATGAACACTTCGGCGAACAACCGCAAGATGGGCAATGCCATTAATTATGAGGTATCATTCATTCTAGCAGCTCTTGCCGCCAGTGTAGAACCTGTTGGCACGTTTTTGCCGAAAATTGGGGTGATGGGGATGCACAACTCGATGGATGAGATGAATGGAATGGTAATGAATAACTCCGGCAGTGATGTGCAGGCGCTTTCCATTGGAGTGCAATCACTGTGGAGCTATGTACAGACAATCGGATCGTTCTGGATGATTGACGCATCTTATCAGCTTCCGATTTTCCAAAGGATGACGGGTGTGCAGCCTGGTTACATGCCTTCATTCAGTCTTGGATTACGAATCTTTGTTAAGTAGGAATTGCTATGGCACGATGGGGAATGGTCGTAGATCTCGACATGTGCACAGGCTGCGGAGCTTGCATTGCTGCCTGCAAAGAAGAAAATAATGTCGCGTACGTATCCCCTGAGGAAGCAGAGAAGGGACGAGCCATCTCTTGGATGCAAATGGTGAACTTCGTCGAAGGTGAATTCCCCAATGTTCACATAAAATACATGCCTCGTCCCTGTATGCACTGCGATAATCCTCCGTGCATCAAAGTTTGCCCTGTGCACGCAACGTTCAAAGACGAGGAAGGAATCGTCGGACAAATCTACGAGCGGTGCATCGGCTGCAGGTACTGTATGAGTGCATGTCCGTACACGGTGAAGTATTTCAATTGGTTTGAGCCAGAATGGACCGAAAGCACAATTGCCTCGATGAATCCTGATGTGTCCTTAAGAAAAAAAGGTGTGGTGGAGAAGTGCACGTTCTGTCATCACCGGCTGCAAAAGGCTCGTGACAAAGCCCGTGCGAAGGGAATGGAAGTCGTCGACGGTGATTACACTACCGCCTGTGCCGACACGTGCCCCACCCAAGCGATCAGTTTTGGTGACCTCGATGACCCTAACAGCAACACCGCGCGGCTCTCCAAGAGTAAACGTGCGTTTAGGATGCTCGAAGATCTCGGAACTGAACCGAAGGTATTCTATTTATCCGAGGGTGAGAAAAATGTTTGACGCTACCGACTACGAAGATTTTCCCCTCATCGAACCAATAGAGAATACCGGCAAAGCATTCTATCGGACCGTTGTCGTGTTGGTGGCGGTAATCGTCTTTGCGCTCTTCATGTATGTGAGACAATTACGGATCGGACTTGGCGTCACCGGCTTAAATGAACCCGTGGCGTGGGGATTCTACATTGTCAATTTTGTTTTCTTCATCGGTATCAGTCATGCCGGCACGTTGATCTCCGCAATTTTGCGGCTCTCCAAGGCTGAGTGGAGAAGACCGATCACACGCATGGCAGAAGTGATTACGGCAATTGTCCTTGCGATCGGTGGATTGCATCCCATTTTGGATTTAGGCAGGCCTGATAGAATGATGAATATCTTCCAGTCGGGAAGGTTGCAGTCTCCGCTGCTCTGGGACGTCACCAGCATCACTGCTTATTTTACTGCGAGCACGGTGTATCTCTACCTTCCGCTGATTCCCGATATCGCCATCTTGAGAGACAGAGGCACGAAGCCGAAATGGTTATATGAGTTCTTGTCGTGGAACTGGAAAGGGACAGAATACCAAAAGAAAGTGTTGGAGCGGGCAATCAGTATCCTGATGGTAATGGTGATACCGATTGCCATTTCAGTTCATACGGTTATCTCCTACATCTTTTCGATGACGCTGCAACCAGGATGGCACAGCACTATCTTTGGGCCTTATTTCGTTGTTGGAGCAATCTTCTCAGGTATTGCCGCACTGCTCATTGTCATGATAGCATTTCGAAAAGTGTTTCACCTCGAAGGGTATCTCAAAGAGATACATTTCTCGTACCTCAGTATTCTTCTTCTCATCATGTCGCTGCTCTGGTTCTACTTCACGTTCTCCGAGTATCTGACTGGCTATTTTGGTCACGAGCCGTATGAGATGAAAGTGTTTTGGTACAAATTCGCCGGAGAGTATGCGCCATATTTTTGGACGATGATCTTCTGTAATTTTCTTTTTCCCCTGATCATTTTGAGCAACAAGCGGACACGCAAAATTCCGGGCATTCTTGCCGCTTCGTGCGGAGTCGTTGTAGGGATGTGGTTGGAGCGCTTAATTATTGTTGTGCCGTCGCTTACCAATCCCCGGTTACCCTATCCTCAAGGGGTTTATATTCCGTCATTGACAGAGTGGAGTTTATTTGCTGGAGCGCTGTCGGTGTTCGTCCTGGGGTTTGTGCTCTTTGCAAAGTTTTTCCCCGTCATCTCCATTTGGGAAGTACGAGAGGGAAGGGAACGTGCCGTCCGAGAGGTCACGGAACGGATCGAGAGCTATTTGCCAACACCGCATGGTGCAAAAAGCGGATAATGGTGATGAATAAAAAAAACATCTTCATAATGCAAATTATCTCGTTATCACTGATCTGGATTTTTGTCGCCGGCATCAGCGTCTGGATACTGAATCTGTTGAACTTGTCTTTGGAGCTGAGCGACGTTCCTTCAGCCACAATCGCAATTAGTCTCGTTGCGATTCCAGTCTTTGTCACTATCGCGATAGTGCTGACCTACGTATTCGTTGGACTACAGAGAGGAAATTCTCAAGACCGATGATGATGAATTACCATAGAAAAGAAACCTTGCTGCACTGTTGCGAGTCCGCATTCAATCGGAACGGCCCACCCTCTCGCGGCGGAATTGAAGATCGTATGCTAGAAGCGCGGCCGAATAACCTCTCTTTTGCCACAAAGACTCAAAGACACAAAGAAAAACATTTCAAATTTGTAAGTCTTTGTGACTTCGTGCCTTGGTGGCGACACTTTTCGTCCACGTCTTTGGCGATTTCGTCCCTTGCTGTTTTGTTACTTCTCCTTCTCTCTGCTCAGACATTCTCCCAAGAAATGCAGCTCCCGAAGAATTCTCTTGCTGGTCAGAAATTATTCACTGCTAAAGGTTGTGTTAGCTGCCATTCCATTATGGGGCAGGGCGGAAAGATTGGTTCTGATTTAGGAAAGACACAAGCTGGGAAAAGCCCGATCGGTATTGTCTCGATGATGTGGAATCATGCATCGGATATGACACGCGCGATGGAGAAATCGTTTGAGATGCCGAAGTTCACGGGAGAAGAAATGGGAGGCCTTATTGCGTTTCTCTACTTCTTGAATTATTTCGACGAACCTGGAAATGCAGATGAAGGAGCGAAAACAGTTTCTGAAAAAAGATGCATGACGTGTCATGCCGTTCGGGGTGAAGGTGGAAAGTTCGGTCCGCCGTTAGATAAGATGAATCAATATGCCTCACCAATATTCTTGGCTCAAGCGATGTGGAATCATGGGAGTGGAATGTCGGGGACAATGAAGAAACTTTCTGTTGAACGTCCATCGCTTCAAGGTAAGGACATCGCGGATCTGTTGGCGTTTATCCGCAGCATCAGTCAAATAAAAGTCGCGGAACCCATCTATATGCTTCCGGGTGAGCCTGAGGCGGGAAAGAAATTATTTGAATTGAAGAAATGTATTCAATGCCACAAAACAGGTAATCATGGGAGGGGAATCGGACCCGATCTGACAAAGAAAGAATTCAATATCGGGGCAACCGAGATCGCTGCGAAGATGTGGAACCATGGCTCAAAAATGTCTTCAAAAATGAGTGAACTTCACATCGATCAGCCAAAATTTCACGGTAGTGAAATGGCCGATGTTATAGCCTATCTGTACTTTCTCGGATTCCGGAGCCAATCAGGAAACATCGACCGTGGGAAGAAGATTTTTTCTGAAAAGAAGTGCTCAGAGTGCCATGCGATCAGAGGTGAAGGAGGGAATGTCGGTCCGGACTTAGCAAAGTCGATGAATGTATCCAACTTCATTGCCGCTGCTGCTGCGATGTGGAATCATGGATACAACATGCGACAGCTAATGCAGAAAGTGAATATCCCGATACCACGATTCACGGGGGAAGAGATGAACGATCTTCTTACATACATCCGTTCTCAAAAGTTACAAAAAGAATGATGCGGCCAGGCAGCTTGAAAATAGTTTTCACGCGGGTGCTGTTGGCTTCCCTGCAGTTCGTCGTCGTCTTTTTTATTAATGGATGTGATGAACGCTGGAAGACTTATCAGGAGCAATATTATGAGATCAGCTCTGCAAAAAATTCCAGCATAAAAATAGTGTCGCAGGTCAAAGAAAGGGTTATTCGGAACGCCGATCTGAAAATCAGCGACAAATGTGTGACGTGTCATCTGGGCGTGACCGACACATTGATGATAGGCGAAAAGGTCCCATTCAAAAAGCACCCGGGAAAATATCTTGGACTCCATCCGCCTGAGACGTACGGCTGCACGGTGTGTCATCGCGGGCAAGGAGATTCGGTTCGTGAAGAGATAGCACACGGCGACGGCACTAGAGACGCTGTCCTGAAAGGCGACCTGATCGAGCTTTCCTGTTATGTGTGTCATCGAGAAAAAATACTTGAAGGATCTCCCGTCGTGTCGCGAGGCAAGCAATTACTTTTGGACAAGAACTGCGTCGGATGCCATCTGATCGACGGTCTGTCCCCGATAAAAAGAACGGGACCAACTTTGAAAAGCATCGGCAGCAAAGTGAGAAGGAAGTGGCTCTTCAAGTGGTTAAAGAATCCGAAAGATTGCTTGCCGAATGCAACGATGCCGAGATTCGAACTGCTGGATGAGCATGCCGATGCGCTCGCTGCGTACCTCATGACATTCAAGGATGTCGATATTGAGAGTGCAAAAGAAGTTTCTGTTGGAGATAGCAAGGAAGGTGGAAACTTAGCAAGGTTGGTTCGTTGCATCAGTTGTCACCCATTCAACGGCACGGGGGGACATCTTGCTCCGGACCTCGGCAAAATTGGAAACAAGGTGAACAAGAAGTGGCTCGCTGCGATGTTGAAAGACCACCGACGGTTCCAGCCGGAGAGCACAATGCCTCAATTCAATCTTTCGGATGGCGATGTAAAGAATCTTGTCGCGTGGCTAGCGGAGGAGTTCACCGATTATGAAATCGCCGAATCAGAGATGCAAGATTCGACCAAGGAGAAAAGTGATTCTCTATCGATCGACATCGGCCGGCGAATCTATAAAGAGCTTCGATGTTCCAATTGTCACGATCTTCGGGGAAACGACGACTGGCTTGAGTTGGGCCCCGTGCTGACGAAGACCGTCAACAAAAAAGTTGACAAAATTGATTTTGGCAACAGCACAATTCCGCGGACTCTTCCTGACTACATCTTCGAAAAAATCAGACGTCCTAAAGTGTTTGCCACAAAAACAAACTTAATGAAAATGCCGTCTTACGACATCTCAGACGAAGATGCGAAAGACATGACGCTGGCCTTGCTTAGTTTTGCCTCCACGAAGATGGATACAGGAAAGTACGTCGTTGCCCAGAAAGAGACGACGCCTTTCGAACCGCAAGGGGAGGCAGGAAAACTCGTTGAGAAGTACAAATGCTTTTCATGCCATGCAATAAAGGGGCGCGGTTATAATCTTGCATATGATCTCTCTCTTGAAGGAAGCCGACTGACGAGGGACTGGCTGTATGATTACCTGATGTTATCGTACTCGATTCGCCCAATCCTTGTTGAACGTATGCCAGTGTTCCGATTTAAGTCCGAGGAAGCGAAAGTGCTCACCGAATACATTATGGAGAAACTAGTAAGCAGCGATCTTAATAACAGCGTTGTTAACGGAGCTACCTCTGAAATGATTGCGCGCGGTAAAACACTTTTTGATGAAAAAGGATGTATGGCATGCCACATTGTTGGGGAAAAAGGTGGATACGTCGGACCAAGTTTTACGATTGGAATTCCCATTGGCAACAAATTGCAGGCAGGATGGGTGTATGCATGGTTGAAAAATCCGCAGGCGATTAAACCGGACGTGCTTGAGCCGAATTATGGTTTCTCAGATGAGGATGCAAAGGCTCTCACGACGTATCTCATGAGTCTGAAGAAGCGATGATCGCATGAAAACACGTAGCTCATTATGGATTACCATCACAGGCTGCTGCGGATTGTTTTTGTCAACGATGATTTTCTTCGGCTGCAAGATTCAGAGTGGGAATACTATTGCAGCGATGAATGATTCCACTAAGTCATTCACAGCGATTGTTACTTCGGCAAAATATGCTGACAATCTGACGCGAGTCGAGTATAAAGGAAGATCGGTGTACAACCAGTATTGTCGTGTGTGCCATGGAGAGGATGGCGATGGAAAAGGGTTTAATGCGTATAACCTGAAGAATTCTTTTGGCGTTGAGCCGGCGGATTTCACCGACAGCACATTCATGGTTAATCACACGATGGAGAACATAATGAATGTCGTTGCAAAGGGTGGTAAGAGAATGAACAAGAGTCAGTACATGCCCCCCTGGGGTGAAACGTTGAACCGGGAAGAGATTGAAAACGTAGTTGCATACATTAAGGTGTTTTCAAGGTTGAAGGCATTGGGAGATTTATCGAAATAGTTTCTGGGTTTCATCTTTGAACCGTACACAATTGTGTAGGAGGATTCCATGAGTGAGTCGACAAGAACCGTACTACAAGTAACAGTGGGCGTGTGTTTTCTTCTCGGACTGCTGCTTTTCTTGAACGAGACGCGGTCAACGGGGGAAGCACCGGAAACATTCAAACTAATTGTATCGACAAGTGCCGCGTCGATAGTTGGCGGGGCAGTCGCCGTGCTTGCATTGGTAGCAATGCTGGTTCTCTATTTCTTGGAACGGAAAAGAACTCTAAAACATCGTTAACCTGATGCCCGACCAGATCAAGTTCGTAGACCTCGATTGGCTCGATGCCAACTTCCCTTGTATGGCGGCGTGCCCTGTTCACACCGAAGCGGGAAGGTACGTTGCGCTGATTGAAGAAGGACGTTACCGGGAAGCGTACCACATTGCGCGAAAGCCGAATCCCTTTGCGTCGATTTGCGGACGCATCTGCGCCGCTCCGTGTGAACAGAAATGTCGCCGTGGAGAGATTGACCAGCCGATCGCCATCCGTGCGCTCAAGCGATTCGTGTGTGAACGCCACGGGGTGGAAAGCATGGTTGATCTCGAAAAATTGAAGGAGATTTTCGGGAAGACAGTGAAGAAAAACGGAATTAAAGTTGCAGTTGTTGGCGGCGGCCCGGCCGGACTCTCATGCGCGCATGATCTCGCCCTTCTTGGATACGCCGTAACGGTCTTCGAAGCTCAATCTGTCGCAGGCGGAATGCTCCGATTGGGCATACCGGAATATCGCCTTCCACGGGAACTCATTCGACTCGAAATCAATGCCATTTTAAGCCTCGGGGTAGAGTTGAAAGTCAATAGCGCTATCGGGCGCGATTTTACCGTTGCCGATCTGAAGAAACAAGGGTACCAAGCCGTTTTCCTTGCCATCGGCGCGCATAAGAGTCGTGACTTACAAATTGAAGGAATCGAATTAGATGGCGTGTTACGGGCAGTAGATTTTCTTCTAAACGTTAACCTTGGCTATCGGGTTGAGCTGGGAAGTAAAGTGATCGTCATCGGTGGCGGAAATGTCGCCATTGACGTCGCTCGGACGGCTGCCCGACAGGAAAAAATTGACGTTGGTCATGTGACAGAAGTAGCCGAAGCGCTCGATGTCGCCCGCTCGGCAGTTCGCTTCGGCGCAAAGGAAGTACACTTAGTGTGTCTTGAAGACTGGCACGAGATGCCCGCGAGCAAAATAGAGATTGAGGAGGCACGTGAGGAACACATAGAGGTTCACCCCAGGAAAGGTCCCAGCAAAATTATAGGGATAGAAGGTAAGGTTGTCGGTTTCGAGACTGTTGATTGTGTGTCGGTCTTCGATGAAAAGGGAAAATTTAATCCGAAGTTTGCACCCGGATCAGAATCGGTGAGGGAAGCCGATACGGTCATTATGGCAATTGGGCAATCATCCGACCTATCGTGGATCCATCCTGGGGATGGCATTGAGGCCACTCCTCGAAATACTATCAAGACCGATCCCACAACACTTGCAACCACCGCGCCCGGAATTTACGCCGGGGGTGATGTTTCTTTTGGTCCGAGGAATGCCATTGACGCAGTTGCCAATGGAAAGAAAGCAGCTCAATCCATCCATCGTTTTCTGTCGCATAAAGACGAACAAGCCCCGGAGGTTCATTTTCACGCTACAGGAGTTGATATTGTCGTTCACGATACCAAACAGTACCGGAGAAATTGGGGATACGAGAACGAAGATCGTGTACAAATTCCCACTCTGGCGATCGATCGCCGCATCGGAGTTTCCCAAGTCGAGCTCGGCTACACTGAAGAGCAAGCGCGCTGCGAGGCATCACGCTGTCTTCACTGTTGGACCAATACGATCTTCAACCTAACGGGCGAAGATACTGGAACCGAATGTATTCTCTGCGGCGGCTGTGTGGACATTTGTCCGGAATATTGTATTGAGCTTGTGACGCTCGATCGGGTTGATGCCGACGCAGCCATGATCGAAGAGATGGAGAAAGAGTACGATGTCGTGCTCCATGGTGAAAGAGAGACCACAATCGGATCGGTGATGATAAAAGACGAAGATCGCTGTATCCGATGCGGGCTGTGTGCGATGCGCTGTCCGGTCGGCTGCATCACCATGGAAAGTTATGCAGTTACGGAGACGGTGGCAGTTTGAATTTTGCTCAGAACACAGGATTGAATGATGGATGAAAAGCCGAATACGGAAGAAAAGAAGGATACCCTGATGACCCGGCGTTACTTTCTTGAATTTGTCGGAGGCGGTGCTATCCTTGTGGCTGCAACCGGCAGCGCGGTTCTCACAGGTCAATTCCTTTCTCCGAATGTTTTGCGCGAGCCGTCGCTCCGCTTCAAGGCCGGCTCAGTCGAGATCTACCCGCCCGATTCAATTACGCTGGACAAAGAACAAAAAGTCTTCATTGTACGGGCGAAAGAAGGATACTTCTATGCGATCTCGGCGGTGTGCACTCACCTTGGCTGCATTGCAAATTGGAAATCGGAAGACGACATCATTGCTTGCCCTTGTCATGGCAGTAAATTCGACAAGGAAGGGAGAATCATCGATGGCCCGGCTCCGCGACCGCTGCAACGATTTGCAATAATGGTGGATGAACAGGGTCAACTGATCGTCGATAAAGGGGTGATCGTCAGTGAGGACACCATCTTAAAAGTATAAGGAGGACGCAATGGGACCGACCGTAGAGAGCCAGTCGAAAAGTGTCGCCACAAAGTCACGAAGACACCAAGGTGTGAAAGAACTTCACTTTTTCTCTTCTTTCTCTTTGTGCCTTGCCTGCCCGCCGCTGCGCTTTGGCAGGCGGGGTGCCTTTGTGGCTAATAACGGGTTTTCGTCCAAGCTTATAGAAAACTACTGGTGGGAATCCATCCCCTTGGGACAGGCAGTACAACAAAGAGTCTGCGCAAAATGCGTCGATGGAGACAGGCTAGGGAATTGTCTCTTGAGTGCAAAGGAAACCTGTGGTCTCAAAGCGTATTTTCCACAGATTGTTGAATCCGTCCTTTCCGTTCAGAGTGCCGCGCTCGACTCCTACGTTGCCGCATTGCGCAAGAACGTTTGTTCCGGATGTCGACATCAGTCATCTGATGGAACATGTTCCCTGCGACGCTCCCTCGACTGCGGGCTTGACCGTTATTTTCCCGTGGTCGTCGAAGTCATTGAAGAAGTGAATTATGCATTCCACCCTATCACTCATACGGTTTGAGATAAACAATGAAGAAATTACTGCATCAACTATATCGATCACAAGTATGGCGGTCAATTTTTCGGCACGGTTTGCCGGAATCGAACAGGACGCGTGCCGAGGCGGTTTTCTATAATTTCTTCTTGCACGTTCATCCGACAAAAGTCCGGAAGCGATCGGTCATATTCAGCTACACTTGGGGACTCGGGGGACTCTCATTCGGGTTATTCATCGTGCTCGTTGCAACGGGTGCGCTTCTGATGCTTTACTACCGTCCTTCAGCGCCGCAAGCATACTGGGATATGAAGGATTTGCAGTTCGTCGTTTCGTCCGGTCAGTTCTTGCGCAACATGCACCGCTGGGCCGCACACGCAATGGTCGCCGTAGTGTTTCTTCACATGCTGCGTGTGTTCTACACGGGTGCATACCGCCCTCCGAAAGAATTCAATTGGGTTATCGGAGTAATTTTGCTCGTCACAACAATCCTCCTCAGCTATACGGGCTATTTATTGCCGTGGGATCAATTGTCGTTCTGGGGAATTTCCGTCGGGACGAACATGATACGAGCTATGCCCCTTGGTTTAGGTGAGAAGGTATCATTCCTTCTCCTCGGAGGCAACATAGTCGGCGAGAATGCTCTCGTACGATTTTACGTGCTGCATTGTTTCATTATTCCGGTCGCTGCAATTATGCTGATGGTGATTCACTTCTGGCGGGTTCGGAAAGATGGTGGTGTGTAAATAGCTCTTGCTGTCTGACCTCATTAGATCCTATAAGGAAAAGCTCATTATGGATAAAGATTTCAAAGCGGAAGAAAATTCTGACGCAAAGAAAGCACCTAAACGGCTGGCTTTCATTAAAACCCGAACTGCTGCGCGAGTAAAGAGCGAAGAGGAAGAAATGGTGATGACCTTTCCGAACCTCGTGGTGAAGGAAATTATCGCCTTCCAAGTGATGGTTATTGTTCTTGTGCTCATTTCCCTTTTCGTGAACGCACCGCTGGAGTGGATCGCAAATCCCGACCATACTCCGAATCCAGCAAAAGCGCCATGGTATTTCCTTGGACTGCAGGAGTTGCTTCATTATTTTCCTCCGGTCGTCGGTGGAGTTATTCTACCAACGCTGACGGTCATCGCTCTTATCGCAATCCCGTACTTCAAGATCAACCTAAAGAAAGATGGAATGTGGAAGGAACATCCGCGCCAAACATTGACGGGCTTTCTGATTTTCGTCGGAATAGTCTCACTCATCTTGTTGCTTTTTCGTGTGTATGCAATGCTCGTCCCGACGATCATGATTAGCGCCATCATGCTCATCCCGTACGTCTCAAGACGAGAGGGTGGCATTGTAGGCTGGCTCGGAACCCGCCCGCTTTCCTGGTGGGTCATGACATGGTTTGTCATCATTGCAGTCGTTCTCACGACAATCGGAACGCTATTTCGGGGCCCTGAATGGAGATGGACATGGCCGTGGCAGGGAATTTACTGAGATTGCAGATCGAGCAGCAACTCAAAACTTAGAACTTAGAACTCTTCTATGAACAAACTAAGACTCTACTTCGCTATCTCAAGCGTTATCTTCCTTTTCGTTCTCGCAATTTCACCATTGAAGGATTTCTTCAGTGAGTGGAAAGGGTACCAACATGAGTACAACGGGATGATCAAAGAGATGCCTCAGCGTATCAAGCCGGCCGAAATCGGCATCAAACAAATATGGGTGAGGAAGCTTGACAAAGTTGACAGATGTAACACATGTCATCTCGGCCTCGAGGAAAAAGCTCTGGCGGGGGCAAAGGAGCCGTTCCGTACACATCCGCATATCTATCATAACCTCGAAGAATTCGGCTGCACAACCTGCCACGAAGGACAGGGTCCTGCGACGTCGTACAAAGAATCCATCGGAAAAGTTGAATATTGGGACAAACCAATCTTCCCGAGAGAATACATGGAAGCTTCCTGCGGCAAATGCCACAAAGAACAATTGGTGCGACAGGCGCCGATCCTTTCGCTCGGACGTAAACTCATTGAAGAATACAACTGCGTGGGATGTCATAAGCTGGAAGGATACCAACGGCAGTGGGTGCCGAGCTTGAATGGAATCGGCTCGAAAGTGAATCGTCCGTGGTTGGTCAACTGGTTGAAGAATCCAAAGGCGTACTTCTCAACGACAAAGATGCCGAACTTTCAATTCTCTGATGAGGAAGTAAATATTCTCGCCGATTTCCTGATGACCTTGACGTCATTTCCGAACAACGCGACCCTTGAACCGCTCCCCTCTCAATTGGTGCAAGTGTCCGGAAGTCGGAAAACGGCGATGGAGGAGCTTGGCTCAACACGACTGAGAGAGGCTCGATGCATAAGCTGTCACCCGATAAATGGTAAAGGAGGATATGTCGCAACAGATCTCGGCAAAGTGGCGAGCAAAGTGAAGCAGGAGTGGCTGTACAACTACATCAAGAATCCGAAACATTTGCAGCCCAATGTTGAAATGCCGAGGTTCCGGTTTAACGAAAATGAGCTCGCCGGAGTAGTTGCGTATATGAAAAGTGAGTATGTCGATTTCGATATGGCCGAGCCGTCGGCGCATACTCCTGATCCGCAGTTCTACGAAAAGGGGCTCGCTCTTGTCAAGAAGTACAATTGCAGCGGATGCCATGAGCTTGGAAATATGAAGAGCTACGGAGAACTGGGCCCTGAGCTGTCATACGTCGGGAGCAAGAAAATGTACGAAATTGACTTCGGCCAATCAGGAATCGATCAGTCGCTTTCGTTATATCTGTTCACGAAACTTAAGTCGCCGCATATATTTTCGTCCAAAATGAAAATGCCGAATTATGAACTCGGCGATGAGGAAGCGCAGGCAATCGTCGTCGCGCTTCTCGGCAATACGAATGAGCCGATTCCGGAGGAACTGATAATCAGACAGAAACCGGTGAGCACCTATGCTCCTCAGGGAGAATTTGGAAAGTTGGTGAACGATTTAGCCTGTTTTGGTTGTCACACAATGTTCGGCCACGGACGTGTGGTTGGCACCGACCTCACGCTCGAAGCGAGTATGGCAAAGCGGGAATGGATAGAACACTACTTCAAGGTGCCGTATTCTCTTCGCCCCATTCTCACGGAGAGGATGCCGAATCTCTTTTTATCCGATGATGAAATCAAAACACTTGTTGATTACATGGAGAAAGTCTTCATCGGCGATAGTCTTGCTATTGACATCACCATGAACGAGACAACGATCGCAAAAGGGAAACTCCTCTACAACGAGAGATATGCGTGTTACGCATGCCATCAGATCAATGGCAAAGGAGGCTTTGTCGGACCCCCTCTTGATAAAGTTGCCTCACGATTACAACCCGGTTGGATTTTCCATTGGCTGAAGAATCCCCAGGCGTACAAGCCGCAATCTATCGAGCCGAATAATAATCTTACTGATCAGGAAGCGGAAGCCCTTACCGCCTATCTCATGACCCTACACTAAAGAGGTTTAATCGTTATGCTTTCTCTAAAGATGACACGTGATCTTTCTATCGTCTTACTTGTATCACTGCTTCTCCTGAGTTGTTCGCGAAAAAATGGATTGTCGCAATCCTCGTCTGCAAGTCCCGATAGCATCAATACTGCAGATAGTTCGAAGGCTGGACCGGCAGCCGCCGCTTCAATCCGTCTGACGTATGAACAGCGCCAGGGAAAGCATCTCTACACGAAGTATTGTGCGGTATGCCATGGTGAAGAAGGAAAAGGCGATGGCTTCAACTCATACAATCTCGATCCTAAGCCACGAAATTTTACTGACACAATCTATATGAGTGCCTTCAGCGACACACGCCTTCTTGAAACAATTCGTGAAGGAGGCAGAGGAGTAAACAAGTCTCCACTCATGCCTTCATGGGAGGGAAGATTAAAGAGAGTAGAAATAGAATATGTGGTATTTTATATTCGCCGCTTTGCAAAGTCTAATTGAATTCGATCACTTACCTCATTATGTCAGTGAGAAAATCTTAACGTGGTAATTAAGAATATCAAAATCTCATCAACGAATGGTAATTTTAGTCTCTTCCGGTACATTGCTGTCAAATATATCTTTGTCGTTATTACGCTTGTTACAGTTGGTGGTATGCTATTTTACTATGCTGGGAAAAAATACCTTATCGGATCGGCAGAACGTTATTCTGTTGCAATAGCAAAAAATCTCAATCACGAACTCTTTCAACATTTTTTCCTGCCATATCAAAAGACTCCCGAAACGTATAACCCGCAAGATTCAACCCAGTTTAAAATCCTTGACGAGATTTCCGGAAGATTTCTCGAATATCTTGAGGTAACAAAGATAAATATTTTCAATCGACAAACTGTACTCATTTATAGCACAAATCCTGAAATCATTGGTGAATCGACACCAAAGAATCTGAAACTCCTGCGGGCATTACAAGGCGAGCTGGTATCGAGTCTGGAACTTGCTCATGAAGAGCCCGACATCGTCTACGATGTACATCCTGTTGATTTTCTGGAGACGTACATTCCTCTACGCAAAATGGGTTCTGATTTGAAGTACGAAGGAGAAATTGTAGGTTCATTCGAAATTTACCAGGATGTATCGGTTATCTACGGTCAGATTTCTTCACTCCGTGACCTCGTCATACTTTTTTCGTTACTGATTATTATAGCACATATTGGAATCGTATCGTTTATCACAAGGCGCGGAGATAAATTTCTCACGAAGGAGCGGAAGCTCAAAGAACAACTTGAACTTTCGATTCGGGTGAAATTAGAGGAAATGGTGAAGGAAAGGACACGTGAATTGGAAGAAGAAAAAAACAAGTTGCAAGTCATTCTCGACAGTGTCCCAAGCGCATTAATTTTGCTGGATAGGAGTCTTTGCATTCAATCTGTGAGCGCTGCATATAGTACAATAACACGGAATCCCCTTACCAATATCCAGGGCAAGGTCTGTACACTCTGCGCGGAGTATGGTACATCGCCACAACAATGTTCGTCGCGTAGAGCTCTCATCTCTGGACACATCGAAAATCACCTGGTTGAGATCGAGAACGGTAAAATCTGTTTCGAGCATACCGCGGTTCCAATAAAGCATAATGGACAGATCGATGCAATTCTTGAAATTATCACCGATATTACAGAGCGCAAACGATTGCAGGACCAAATGGTGCGGGCTGAAAAAGCCTCCGCTGTCGGCGAAATGGCCGCGGTCATTGCACATGAGGTGCGGAACTCACTGACGTCTATTAAACTCATTCTCCAGTATTTTATCGAGTCGAACAAGCTGAAAAACCGCAGGGAAAAAGAATCTATCAAAGTGGCAATGAGTTCTCTGTATCGATTAGAAGGAATCATCAACGAGTTGCTGCATTTCGCACGACCTCAAGAAATGCAATTCAGTATGCAGGACGTTAATCAAATTGTGATGGAATGTGTCATATTCTCACGCCATCAGTTTGAGAGAAAGCGGATCTCCCTGGTTGAAGATCTCGCTCCCAATCTCCCACGCCTCACTATTGATGCTGCAAGTATCAAAGAGGTCATCATCAATCTTTTGTTGAACGCTGCTCAGGCCGTTACCGAAGGCAGCCCGCCTGACAGTCGGGCAGACAGAATTGTTAAAATCAAAACCGCTCCGCTGATACTCCGGGAAACTCTTCGTCTTTCGCTCACCGATTACCATCTCTTTCCAAGAATTGGCAATTACATCGAGTTGAAACAAGGTGAGAAGGTGATTGCTATCGAAATCAGCGATAATGGATGCGGCGTCACTCCTGTAAATCTCGCTCGAATCTTCGATCCGTTTTTTACAACAAAAACAGATGGAACCGGTTTAGGATTAACACTTGCAAAACGGGTCGTCACCGAGCATGGCGGCGTGATTCTTGTGAAGAGCCAGGAAGGGAAAGGCAGCACGTTTACAATCTTTCTACCCGTCAGAGGGACAGTGAAATGAAACGAGAAAAAATTCTCATCATTGATGACGATCCCAATATTCTTTTTGCAGTAAGAATGATTTTTGAAAAAGAAGGGTACAGTGTGGTTGAAGCGAATGGTGGTCAGAATGGTCTTCAGATGTTTGAGACAGCGAAACCCGATGTTGTTTTTTTAGACGTTACTATGCCGGATATGTGTGGCTTGGATGTGATGAAACAAATGAAAGAAGGGGCTGATGTCCCCGTCATTATCATAACCGGATACGGCACGATGGAAACTGCCATAAAAGCTATTCAACTCGGTGCTTATGAATATATTACCAAACCGCTGGACACAGAAAAAATTCGTTTACTCGCAAGGAGGGCACTGGAAACGTTTCAGCTCAAGAAAAAAGTTGAGCAGTTACAATTACGTCTCGAAAAGCAAATCCAGCCTTACGTAATCGTTGGTAACTCTTTGGCGATGCAAGAAGTGTACAAGACCATTGGTGCTATCACTACAACACCGAACATCGCAACCGTCCTTTTACTGGGCGAAAGTGGAACCGGAAAAGAACTGGTAGCAAGGGCAATCCATGAGAATGGTCCAACTGCCTCCGAGCCGTTTGTTGTTGTCAATTGTACAGTGCTTCCAGAGGATTTACTCGAAAGCGAACTCTTCGGTCATGAAAAGGGTGCGTTCACAGGGGCTGTGGATCGGAAAATGGGTAAACTTGAGCAGGCTAAAAATGGGATAATCTTTATTGACGAAATCTGTGAAATGAGTCAGAAACTCCAGGCAAAGTTGCTCCGCCTGTTACAAGAACGAGAATTCGAGCGCCTCGGAGGGGATGATGTACTCAAAGTGCATGCCCGTTTTATTGTTGCAACCAACCGGAATTTAGAAGATGCCGTGAAACAAAAACAATTCCGTGAAGATTTATTCTTCCGCATCAACGTTCTTTCAATTCATTTGCCGCCACTGCGTGAGCGAAAAGATGACCTGCCGCTGCTGGTGAATCACTTTATCGCAAAGTACAATACCATATTGGGTGGGAGTTCTCCTCCGAAAGGAGTCCTTCGGACAAAGGAGTCGTCCGAAGAAGTCCATTCGGACATTCGGACATCCCTTCGGGAAAAGAATATAACTGCTTTAGGACATGGTGTTATTGAGAAATTACAAAAATACAATTTCCCCGGAAACGTCCGGGAGTTGGAAAATATCATTGAACGAGCAATGATTATTTGCAAAGGGAGCGTGCTTACTACTGATGCAGTAGATATGACGTCTTCTGGGAATCCTTCTCCGAAAGGAGTCCATTCAGATATTCGGACATCCCTTCGGGAAAAAAAATTACTCATCGGAATGGAAGAAATTTCTCTCTCAAACCTTGAGTTTCATAAAGCACGATCAGATTTTCTGGCGGAATTCGAAAAGAAATACCTTCAGGAACTCCTCACTGCTGCAAAAGGCAGTATCACCGAGGCTGCAAAGATTGCCAAGGTACGTCGTCAAAGTCTTTATCGGATGCTCAAGCGGCACAATCTCACCCCTGAACAGTTTCACATAGCATAACTGTCACCCCAGGGTTTCCTCATGTCACTTCCAGAGTGACATTGACCATCGCCTTAAAAAGTCGACCTCCCTCTAAATCCCCATTTATGCTGTTTGTCATTAAGGTTTCAGCAGCGTAACCTACTGGCACATATCTTGTAGTATTGTTTGCCGATGGATACTCGGCATAAAATCCTCATTGTTGACAACGATAAAAACATTCTCGCAGCATTTCGCATTTTCCTGATTGGCGAGGGCTATCGTCCACTCGTATGCAGCAATGCTGAGGATGCATTAAGGATGATAGATCGTTATCGAATTGATCTTGTAATTTCAGAAATTCACATCAATGGACACATCGAATCTGGGCTCCTTTTCTTAACAAATCTTCGACACAAACTACCACACCTTCCGGTAATTATCGTCAACAATCAGATTGATGGTGCAGTTGAACGAAGGCTCAAGTCTCTGGGTATTAACGGAGTGTTGACGAAGCCTATAGAACTAAGGGTTATAAAACGTACAATAAAATCTGTTCTGAGATTACGGAAATCACGGTATTCTAAAAATAAGATTCTTGATCAATAGTGTAGACATACTGGCTGAGTTTGGTATAAAAGCGTACCCCCTTTAAGGGTGGTACACCAATAGAAGTTAGTATATTACATCATTTGGGATTTATGATCCTTTACACACAA
>JAGVPT010000100.1 GCA_020052095.1 Bacteroidota bacterium
GGCAGCATTATTGTAACCGCAAACCTGCCCACATATACAAAATCCTCGTAGAGGATTCACAAAAGTATGCACGCGTTTTGTCCGCTGAGTAGTTACGAACAAAGTTACTAAAATGGCCGGCTTCTTCAAAACGAATATTCTGAGAGAACAAAGTATCCCCTGGATTCTCTTTGGCTGACTGATCACCCCGGCAATGACTATTAAATGTAGTGCTGTTCGGAAGAAGTACTGTGAGGAGAGTTCATGGTGGCAAAAAGAGGGTGCTAGGTAGACTCCCTTCTATTGACGAGTGTGACGTGGGCCCTACGTCTCATGGCGTTTTGTGTCCCCAAGAAGCCTTTGCAGGACCTCCACGAAAAGCGCATACAAAGATGCAAAGCCAAGAATGTACCAGATAAAGAGGTCGAGTCTGCCGACGAACGCACAACATATTCTTCGGTCGTGATGTTTTTCAGCGAAGCTTTATATTCTGCAAGGAGCGACATCTGGGGGCTTTGAGGGTTACCCTTTTATCAATCCGTCTGCAAGCATAATCACGCGGTCTGCCATGGCAGAGAATTCTTTATTGTGAGTGACGATGACGAACGCCTGACGGTATTTGTCGCGGAGACGGAGAATCATTGCATGAAGGGCGGCCGCGTTTTCGGAGTCCAGATTGCCCGAAGGTTCGTCGGCGAGGATCAATCTGGGCGAATTCATCAACGCACGGGCGACTGCGACACGTTGTTGTTCTCCCCCGGAAAGCTCATTGGGCTTGTGATGCAATCTGTCTTGAAGTCCGACGTCTTCAAGCAGCGCAGCGGCTCTCTCGGAAGCGGCCGGAAGGCGATTGCCCGCGATTAGCGATGGAATCGCAACATTCTCGAGCGCCGTGAACTCTGGAAGCAAGTGATGAAACTGAAAAATGAAACCGATTTCCTTGTTCCGAATTGCCGCCAGTTCATCTTCTTTCATTCCAAAGATCTGCTTCCCATCGAGCAGTACTTCTCCTTCATCCGGGCGGTCGATCATTCCAAGGATATGGAGAAGCGTACTTTTCCCGGCGCCGGAGGGACCGACAATTGCCGCGATTTCAGCGTCGTTGATTTCCAGGGAAACTCCCTTCAACACGGGAAGGTATTTATCTTTTCCTATTTTGAATTTCCGATGAATGTTTCTCGCAGATAGCAGCATGAGCGCTCCAGTTTATTCCCAGCGAATCGCTTCAGCAGGAAGAAGTTTCGATGCACGCCGTGCGGGATGAAGCGTGGCACAAAAGCTTAAGCCGACCGCGGCGAAGGCGACGGACAAGAAATCCATAGCATGCACCTCAATCGGAATTGCGGGTATGATATATACCGTCGGGTCGAGTGCAAACAAATGATAACGCACCTGAAGGTAGCAGACAAGAAGTCCCAGCAAGCTCCCGACGATCGTGCCGACCACTCCCACAAGCAATCCCTCAAAACGAAATATAGAAACAATATCGTCGTTCGTGGCTCCCATTGTTTTGAGGATGCCGATGTCCCTCGTCTTTTCGATTACCGACATCGTAAGCGATCCCAGCAGGTTGAAGGTCGCGACTCCAATGATCAAGCACAGGATGATGTATGCCGACCAACGTTCAATTCTCATGACCGAATAGAGATCTTTGTGCAAATCGTACCACGTCAGGACACGGAACGTAGACGGAAATACAGCCTCGATTTTATCGCGCATTTGGTCTGACTCGTTTATATCTTTGAGACGGATCTCATAACCGTGTATTATGTTGCCCGATTGAAAGAGCCTCTGAGCCGCAGGGAGCGACGTATATACATACAAAGCGTCATATTCTTTATTGTTCGATTCATAAATCCCCGCAATCCGAAAAGTGCGAACCACCGGTGCGCCGAAACCGAGAAGCGCCTGTTGCGACCCGGCCGGACTTATCATCAATACACTGTCTCCCGTCACGGCACCGAGTCGGTCGGCCAACGTCATTCCGATCACAATGTCGCGGGACGTGGAATCGGAAAAGTCGAGGTCTCCTAACACGATCTTCTGTTTGACACCGGTGACCTTATCCAACGTCGAAGCGTCAAGTCCGCGGACAAAGACTACTTTGCTTTGACTCCTTGAAACGATCATCGCCTTACCCCTCACAAATGCGCTGATCCCTACGATACTTCCCTCTTCTCGAAGGGCGAGGTGGAGCCTTCGTAAGTCATCCTGAGTGGTTTTCTCGGTCCGAAGAATTCGGAGATGCGGATCGAAGCCAACAAGAATGGATGTTACGAGTCCGTTAAATCCGTTGAACACAGAGAGGACAACAATCAATGCGGCAACACCGATCGTAATTCCTATGATCGAGATCAAAGAAATGAGAGTGATGAAGCCCGCTTCTTTCTTTGAGATCAAATATCTCTTCGCGATGAAGAATTTATAGGACATTAATGGAACCGGATTGAACGAATTGGATCGAGACGCGCAGCGATTGCGGAAGGAATATAGGCCGCCGCCATGCACAGCACAATGGCAATCGTTGAAACAAGCGCAAAATTTTCCCATCGGAACAGCACGGGCACTTTCGTCATAAAATAGATCGATGAATCGAGAGAGAGAATGTGAAACCGGAGTTGAACCCAGCAAACGAGATACGCGAATATGTTGCCCAGAATTGTTCCCGTAGCTCCGATAAAGAGGCCTTCATAGAGAAATATTTTTCTGACCTCCGAGTTCGAGGCTCCCATCGATTTAAGAATTCCTATCTGATGGGTCTTTTCCATCACGACCATGAGCAGAGTTCCAATGATGTTGACAGTCGCGACCAGAATAATGAGTCCGAGGATAATAGGAACCGGCTCTTTCTGCAGTTCGATCCACGTAAAGAGATTTCTATAAAGCTGGAAAAGCGTTCTCGGGTAATACGGATACCCCATTACATCCTGGATCTTCTCGGCCACCACGGGAGCACTTGAGATATCTTTTAGAAGCACATCGAAGCCTGTTGCAACAGCATCAAGCATGAACAATTCCTGGGCTGAGAGAATGTTGGTATAGAAATAGACATCGTCGTACTCAGCCATGCCGGATTCATACACTCCTTGCACTATAAAGGGAAGAATTTTTGGTTGCCGCATTTCATAGTAATTCCCGATTAAGCCAAAGACGAGGAGCGTGTCGCCGCAATGAGCGTGCAATGTTGTGAGAAGCTTCTTGCCGACGAGACATGCTGCAATCCCGTCTTTTCGGTAGCTGAGGTCGTACTTTCCCTCAATCACATATTTTCGAGCGGATGTAATATCTTTCGACGGGTCTACGCCTTTTACCAGCACGCCTTCGACATTACTGCCGAAGCTCACCATTCCTTCTTTTGCCACGAACGGAGAGACAGCCATGATCTCAGGAATCTCTTTCATCATCCGGTTGCCGGCATTCTCAAAGTTCTTGAACGATTGATTCTGAAAACCGGTCACCTGTATATGCGTGGTAAATCCAGAAACCTTTGTTTTGATTTCACTTTCAAAGCCGCCAAGAATAGTAAGGGTAATGATCAAGGCAGCGACGCCGAGGGTGATGCCGAGAATTGCGATGAGCGTGAGAAAAGAAATGAACTCCGGTTTTTCTGAACGGCGTCGAAACTGGAGATAGCGGCGGGCGATAAATGATGTGTACGGCATTCTTTGGCTACGGAATATGAGGCGTGAGGGTTACTTGCCTCCAAACATCATGAGATATCCTTTGATGAATTTGTCGAGATCACCATCCATCACTCCATGCACATCGCTTGTCTCGACATCGGTGCGATGGTCTTTCACCATATTATAGGGGTGGAACACATACGAACGGATCTGGCTTCCCCATTCGATCTTCTTTTTGGTCCCCTCGACGGTAGCGAGGCGCGCCTCCTCTTCTTCGCGACGGATCTGGTACAATCGCGATTTCAGCATTTTCATCGCGCGTTCGCGATTCTGAAATTGAGACCGTTCTTCCTGACATGCGACGACTACACCACTGGGAATATGGCGAAGACGGACTGCGGTTTCAACCTTGTTCACGTTCTGTCCCCCTTTACCGCCTGCCCGGTATGTGTCCATTTCAACATCCGAGGGATTAATCTCAATTGCAATGTCGTCGTCAATTTCGGGATAGACAAATATAGAGGCAAAGGAGGTATGGCGCCGTTTATTTGCATCGAAGGGAGAGATTCGCACAAGTCGATGGACGCCGATCTCTGCTTTGAGATATCCGAACGCGTGATCGCCCACCACTTCAATCGTTGCGCTTTTGATCCCGGCGCCATCGCCGTCGAGCCGTTCGACAAGCGATACTTTGTATTTCCTGTTTTCGCACCAGCGCGTGTACATCCTAAGGAGCATTTCCGCCCAATCCTGAGATTCCGTGCCCCCGGCTCCCGAGTGGATATTGACGATGGCATTCCGATGATCGTCAACGCCGCTCAGCATGTTCTTAAACTCGAGGTCGGCCAGCGCCTGATTGATCTTCGATATTTCCGCGGTGATGTCTTTTTGGTAGGATTCGTCTTTCGATTCTTCGGCCAACTCGACGAGCGTCAGCGCATCATCAATCAATACTTTGATCTTCGCCCAGCCGTCGACCCACTGCTTCTGTTGGTTGATCTCCTGCAAGACCTTCTGAGCGGCAACATTGTCGTTCCAAAATCCTGATACCGACGATTGCTCCTGGAGTTCAACTACTTTTTTTTCCTTCGTGTCGAGGTCAAAGAAACCCCCGCATCTTGGTGAGGCGTTCTGTTGCTTCCTTCAACTGAGTTTTTGATTCTTCAAACATCGTCATTCCTATAAAAGAATAGTTTCGTTAATCTCTAATTGCATCCGCAGCATAACGCTGCTCAGCGTCTTACCTTGCGCGTCGTTCTTTAACGACCGTGTCCCCCCGCCCCCGAGAGCCTCGTGGAGAAGAAAATTGAGGGCGCCGAGATTCGGCAATTCGAATCGCTCGACTTTTCCTAAACAGATTCCTGCGAAATGTTCTTTAACTCTGTCGACGGTCAGATATTTCTCGAGGAACGGATAGTATTCCGGTTTGCGTGCAATCACCCCCACATTGCCGGTGTCTCCCTTGTCTCCCGAACGGGCGTGTGCAATTTGTATTAACTGAACTTTCACGCTTCCTCCACCACGACGTTAGGTGTCACGGCAGATTTCGGAATCAATGCCGGCCAGTATGCTATCACTTCGCTCGGTTTCGGACGTCCGCCTGCAAATCCTGTTACTGATGGCGGGCCGGTGAGAATTAGCGGCGCAAGCTCTTTCGAAAATCTGTCGATTGATTGTTTGTCATGCCCGCGAACGCCTACTCTCATCACGACTTCATTCAATTCATTCGAATTCTCTGCCAGAGGGCCAAAGCAGGAATTGAAGCCAAGAAATTCAGTTCTGATTTCTTCAAACTCCAGTTTCAAGTCCGCAAGACGCAGCCGAAGGATCTCGTCCGCCGTTGATGCTTTCTCAAGCGCGTCGGGCCATGCATACGTGAGTGTTCCGAAGGCAGTGAATCCGTCGGCATACGACATGGAGACCTTATAGAATTCCGTTGCTGCTCTTCCTTTCACGCCACGCACTTCCACCCTGTTCGTGGCAATATCTTTCAATTGTATTGTGGTGAAGTCTGCAATGCAATCCGGCGTAATGTAATCTTTAGGATCTCCGATTTCGTAGAGAAGTTGTTCTTTCACCGTCGAACTAGATACCAACCCGCCGGTCTTTTCATGCTTCGTAATGATCATAGTACCATCCGGATGCGCCTCCGCGATGGGAAAACCGATATGCGCAATATCCGGAATTTCCTTCCAATCACGCGAGAAATTGCCGCCGCTCGCCTGCCCGCCGCACTCCAAAATATGCCCGGCGACTGTTCCTGAAGCCAGCTTATCCCAATCATTAATCGACCAACCAAATTCATGGATCATCGGTGCGAGTGTCAGGCCAGTATCTGTCGTCCGGCCCGTAATGACGATCTGCGCACCTTGTCTCAATGCCTCGACAATTGGCATCGCGCCGAAATAGACGTTTGCACTGATCACCTTCGACCTGATGGATGCCAGCTTCTCTTTAGTCTCCATGTTGTCAAGCGCGATACCCTTCGACGCAAGTGCATCGATCTTACCGAGGATATCATCACCAAGGACGATGCCGATTTTCAGGTTTTTTATCCCCAATTTCTTGGCCACTGCAAAAATCGCTTCCCGGCACGCGATCGGGTTCACCCCTCCCCCGTTTGTGATTACCTTGATATTTTTCTGGACGATATCAGGGAGAATTTCTTCAAAGAGCGGAACAAGATCTTTCGCGTATCCCAGCTTTGGATCTTTCATCTTCTGCTTTTGAAGAATAGACATCGTCACCTCGGCGAGGAAGTCCATCATCATGTAGTCGACGGGTCCCTTTCTTACCTGGTCGACCGGCGCAGTCTGCAAGTCTCCCCAGAATCCTTGCCCGCTCGCTATACGAATTGACTGTTTCATTGAGTGAGATTTTTTACCGCAAAGTCGCCAACGCGCAATGTTAAGTTGACCGTTATCTTTGCTCTGTGTGAAACTTCATACCTCTGAGCTGTCGTGGTCTTCGCAGAATGTCCGGGGATTGAAAAGACAACGGTCAACTTGAATTATTACTTAAGTCGAATATGCAACTCATCTAACTGTTTCTTATCAACTTCAGACGGACAATCGTCCATAAGGGACATGCCGCTGCTCGTTTTCGGAAAGGCGATGACGTCGCGGATGGATTTCGACCCCGTCAATAACATTGCAATGCGGTCAAATCCGAAGGCAATTCCTCCGTGGGGAGGAGCGCCATAATGGAACGCGTCCAGCATAAATCCGAATTTCGATTTCGCTTCTTCTGGTCCAATGCCGAGTAAGCCGAAGACTTTGGTTTGCAGTTCCGGTGTGTGAATTCGGATACTGCCGCCGGCGATTTCATTTCCATTCAACACAAGATCGTAGGCGCGCGCCCGGGCTTTGGAAGGATCAGTTTCCAGCATCTGCTCATCTTCCGGATTAGGGGATGTGAACGGGTGATGCATCGCAGCGTAGCGCTTTTCCTCCTCCGAATAGTCAAACATCGGAAAATCAACAACCCAGAGGAGACTGTTTTTCGATTCGTCGATCAGGTTCAACCGCTTCGCCATCTCAAGACGCAATGTGCCCAGAATCGTGTACGCCTTCTGCCAGTTATCGGAGACAATCAAGACGAGATCGCCTGTCTTTGCGCCGGCTCGCTCCGCAATTTTTGTGAGGAGTTCTTTCCCGAGGAACTTCTCAATCGCAGACTCCGCGCCCTTTTCCGTGAGCTTGATGTACGCCAAACCACCGGCTCCTATGCTTTTTGTGAAGTCAACAAGATTGTCCATCTGATTGCGCGTGTAACTTGCGCCACCAGGAACCGTGAAGCCGGCGACAACACCACGTTTAGCAACACTTTCTGAAAATACTTTGAAGCCGGAGCCCGCCACCAGATCGCTGAAGTCTACAAATTTCAGATTGAATCGCAGATCAGGCTTGTCAGTTCCATAACTCTCCATTGCGTCTTTATATGTCATACGCAGGAAGGGTGTCTGAATTGTAATCCCCTTCAACTCCGAGAAGAATTCCGTCATAACCCCCTCGGTGATTGTTTGCACATCGATTTCATCGGCGAACGACATTTCGACGTCGATCTGCGTAAACTCAGGTTGTCGGTCAGCGCGAAGATCTTCGTCGCGGAAACACTTGACGATCTGAAAGTACCGGTCGAAGCCTGCCACCATCAAGATCTGTTTGTACGTCTGCGGAGATTGCGGCAAGGCATAGAATTTTCCCGGATGAACGCGACTTGGAACAAGATAATCGCGCGCGCCTTCGGGGGTGCTTTTCATCAAGATCGGGGTCTCGATTTCGATGAACTTGTGCTCGTCAAAATAGCGCCGCGCAATTTGGTACATTTTGTGACGCGTGATAAGGGCACGCTGCATCGGTTCACGGCGAAGGTCCAGGTAGCGATATTTCAAACGAAGGTCCTCACTTGCCTCCACTCTCTCCTCAATGGGAAACGGCGGCGTATCAGCTTTATTGAGGATTGTCAATTCCGTGCTGAGAATGTCAATTTCGCCGGTCGGCAATTCGGCATTGCTTGTTCCGTCGGGACGGCGTTCAACTTTGCCGGTCACGGAGAGGACATACTCACTCCGCAGATCTTTCGCCAACTGGTACACTTCCTGATTGTGCTGCGGACCGAAGACAACCTGCGTTTTGCCGTAGCGATCGCGCAGATCAACAAATATAACTCCGCCCAGATCCCGGCGGCGATCCACCCAGCCAGTAAGGGTGACCGTTTGCCCGATATGTGATGTCCGCAATTCGCCGCACGTGTGTGTGCGCTTCTTGTACGTCATGAATTCTGCTTTTCCTTCTGTTTGGCGACTTTTCGGAACAAAAAAAATCCCATTTTCGGGATCGCGTGATGCTTTGTTCTAAATTCTCTTGGATAATATAATTAAATTCACCCGAACTTTCAATGTACTCGGGAAGTCGGGCGTGTCTCAGTTTGAGTTGACTTATCCACTCTCTTCTTTCTCTGATTCCAGAGAAAGAACGATGAGCCGGTCAGGATCCAATGGATCGACCAACGAGACTCTCCCTGTCTCAACGGAAATGAGACAGTACCGAGATTGTTTACAACCACCCCTGGCCCTTCCGCCAAAAAAACGGTTGAAGACTCCCTACGGTCGACGACTCGACTCGTCGAGGTCTATCGACCCATCGGGTCGTAGACGACTCGTTGAGGGGATAGGCCGGGCCTTCCCCTCCTCAATGAGTGAGGGGACTAAGGGGTGGTGCTTAACGAAAAGATGGAGCCCAGCAACGAAACTCCCTCTTCCAAGGATAGTGAGACACCATCGATCTTTAGGTAGTGGGTTCTTTTGATTCTTACGCTAGCCAAGTGATGCCATGACTTTCTCCACTGAATCTGCGAGAATTCAGATAATGGCGTAATGAAAACGGTAGAAGTCATGGCATCACTACTCAATTGAACCCGCTACTCATCTTTACTCGCTTTTGCTTCTTTCTCGCGCGGTGCCTATATTTCGAGGACGTAATGTCGAAATGAGAGAACCTTTCTTCGATCCTCCCACAGCAAACCGTTACATTGAAAGTCACGACGAGATGGTGTAAATTACGAATGGCACTGAGCACATGGTTAAGATAGATATCGCGGAAAAATTTTCCCTCTTCTCAGACTATTGGCGGCCGAAAATTGTCGCACAACTCAATGGTCAAGAAGTCAAGCTCGTAAAATTCAAGGGAGAATTTGTCTGGCACCACCATGAGAGCGAGGATGAGCTCTTCCTCGTATGGCGTGGGAGGATGAGAGTAGATTTTCGCGACCGTTCGGTGGATCTAAAAGATGGAGAATTTCTCGTTGTCAAACGGGGAGTAGAACATCGGACTGTGGCCGAGGAGGAAGCGGAAGTGATACTCTTCGAACCGGCAGAAACCCGCAACACCGGAAATATCACAGATGAACATTTCACTGCGCCATCCGGCAGCACAGTTTGAACACTCGATAAATATTCCCTCATGATGCAATCGCAACACACTAACGCGAGAGAAACCCATGGAACAACGAACTTTCGGAAACACTGGATTGAAAGTTTCGGCGCTGGGATTTGGTGCGGGGCATATTGGTGGTGAAGATATCTCAGAGAAAGACGCTGAAATATTTCTCAATAAAGTATTAGACGCTGGAATTACGCTGATCGATACAGCGCGTGCATACGGCCTCTCTGAAGAAAGAATCGGAAAATACCTTTCCTCCCGCCGGCATGAGTTCGTCCTTTCCACGAAGGTCGGGTATGGCATTCCGGGTTACAAGGACTGGACTTTTGATTGCGTTCGTGCCGGGATCGACGAGGCTTTGCGTTTGTTGCGCACCGATCACGTCGATATTATTCACCTGCA
>JAGVPT010000210.1 GCA_020052095.1 Bacteroidota bacterium
GTTATACTGATAATTGTAAGTATCTGTGTTTGTGGTTACTGATACCTATGCAATTATCTTGCCAGAGCGTTTAGACCTTTTTAGAGTGAACTCATGAGTTACAAGTTCATTTCCTGGACCCTAGCTTCTAAAACCTAAAACCTAGAACTTGAAACTCAGAACTCAGAACTTAATTCATCCTTCATAATTGCTTTTTGACGCTGACACAACAAATAAAGTCAAAGGCGATCGAGCTCGGTTTCAGCAAAGTCGGGATCGCAAAAGCGGAAGTGCTGTCGGAAGACGGAGAGCACCTAAAGGAATGGCTGCATCGTGGATACCACGCGTCGATGAAATGGATGGGAGAAAATTTTGAAAAGAGAATCGACCCCCCAAAAATCCTTCCTGGCGCGCGTTCGATTATCTCTGTCGCCGTGAATTACTATACAGACGTCCAACACCATCCGACGCAAGACGAAGGGAAGGTCTCACGGTACGCGTGGGGCGACGATTACCACATTCATGTTACGGCGCGAATCCAAAAGCTGTTTGATTGCATCAAACAAATGGCGCCCGAGTCGGCCGGCCGGTATTATGTGGACACCGGCCCCGTGATGGATAAGGCGTGGGCGGAGCGCGCGGGTCTTGGATGGCGGGGCAAACACACGAATCTAATCACGAAGGAGTATGGTTCGTGGGTATTCCTTGGCGAGATCATCTCTACGCTCGAACTTGAGTACGACACTCCCATGGAGGATTTCTGCGGCAGTTGTACGGCGTGCCTTGATGCGTGTCCGACAAAAGCAATAACAGAGCCCTACGTCGTCGATTCCAACAAGTGTATCTCCTACCTCACCATCGAACATCGGGGTGAGATTGACAAATCACTTGCCCCATTCTTCGACCAATGGGTATACGGATGCGATATTTGCCAGGACGTCTGTCCGTGGAATAAATTTCAGCAACAAACTAAGGACAAAGAGTTCGCTCCGCGCGACGGGAACGTTACACCGTCTCTTAACGGTTTACATTCAATGACGCAAGAAGACTTTTCCAAGAAATTTCAAAAAAGCCCAATCAAGCGAACGAAGCGGGAAGGGCTAAGAAGAAACGCAGAGTTTATTAAACATCGGTAACTACTCAGCCACAAAGTCACAAAGACACGAAGGAAATCAGAGGACAAATCGTTTGATTCCCTTTTTTATCACAGACACATTAGATTTAATCAGAAAGCTAAGTCGTTTACCGGTCAGTTTCAGATGACTGAGGAGTTGAGCTTCCCACGCAGCGTTTACTTCTTCAACTGCTTTGAGTTCAAAACTAACAAGATCATCAGCCAATAATTTTCTTTGTGCCTTGGTGCCTTAGTGGCTGAGCAGTTACACACATCGACAAAAAAGCTAAGAATAAAGTAAGGGCAAAGAAAGAATGAGTACTCCAGTTCACAAAATCATTATCATCGGCTCGGGTCCGGCAGGATTAACAGCCGCAGTGTACGCCGGTCGCGCAAATTTGCATCCTCTTGTTTTTGAAGGAATGCAGCCCGGCGGTCAGTTGACAATTACGACAGAAGTCGAGAATTATCCCGGGTTTCCAAAGGGGATCATGGGGCCCGAGATGATGGACATGTTCCGGGAGCAGGCACAGCGATTTGGCGCCGATACCCATTTCAAAGAAGTCACCGCCGTCGATTTTTCGAAACGACCGTTCCGAGTCGTTGTGGATGAAAAGGAGTATTTCAGCGAGGCGGTAATCGTTGCAACCGGCGCCTCTGCAAAGCTTCTCAATATTCCATCCGAGGCGCATTATATGGGTTACGGCGTATCCGCATGCGCAACGTGCGACGGTTTCTTTTTCAAGAACCAGGAAGTGTATGTGGTCGGCGGGGGCGATACGGCGATGGAAGAAGCGAGCTTCCTCACAAAATTCGCCTCGAAAGTGACAATCGTGCATCGCCGCGATCAATTTCGGGCTTCGAAAATCATGCAAGCGCGCGTCTTGAATAATCCGAAAGTATCTGTCGAGTGGAATTCTGTCGTTCACGAAGTGCTGGGCGAGGAGCGTAACGGAAAGAAAACAATGACAGGATTGAAGTTGAAAAATGTAACGACGGGCGAGATCTCGCAGGTGAAAACCGACGGGTTGTTCATGGCAATCGGTCACCAGCCGAACACCACACTCTTTAAGGGCATCCTCGACATGGACGAAAAAGAATATTTGAAAGTTCAACCCGGCTCGACACGAACAAATATTCCCGGCGTGTTTGCCGCAGGAGACGTCGCAGATTCATATTACCGTCAAGCTGTAACAGCGGCGGGGACAGGCTGTATGGCAGCGATTGACGCTGAACGTTTTTTGGGAGAACAGGGAATTCACTGACACGCTCCGGGGTGAATTCTGATTCTGCAATAGGACTCATCAGTTCAATTGTACCCTCGCAGGAAGTTGGAATAGGGGAATATTGGAATAATGGAATCTTGGAATAGTGGAATGGTGGAATATTGGAATGGTGGAATAATGGAATGGTGGAATAATGGAATGATGGATTAATGGAATGATGGAGGAATACGCTGTTTGTAGTACTCACAGTGGCCGCCTTCTCTGGACTCCTTGAGCATCGCCTCACCTCACGTAACCGCACTTCTTTCAATTTTTTTCTCCCCGAATTTTTGTCACAGTGTCTGACGTTCATTCATAGATATTTGAATGAAATGTCATACAATTTGTCAACTTGTCCGTTGTAACGAATCTCCTACTTGCTTTCATCTGCAAATTCTTCCAGAATTCCAACTCTCCATTCTGGCACGTCGTTTGAAAGCAATGAATGCACGATCAGGTCAAAACAATAATCCAAAAACAAAAAGGAGTTACCTATGTTATTCCGATATGAACCCACAATTTTCAGCGACATTTTTTCCCCCACGTCACCTATCGAACAGACATACCCTAGCCTGTTCCCTCGATTCTCATTTGTCGACCGGATGAATGAATATCCGTACGTCAATGTTGCTGAGTACAAGGACGAGATTCAAGTCGTCGCCGAAATCCCGGGTATTCCAAAAGAAAATGTAAAACTCCAGCTCCATGACGGAATACTCACGATCAGCGGTGAACGGAAGGCACCTGAGGATGCAAAGGATTCTCAGTGGTTGCGGCAGGAAATTTCATACGGATCTTTTTCACGAACGATCCAACTGCCCGAGCGCGTTGAGGCGGAGAAAGTCACGGCCGATTATCAGAACGGCGTTTTGCGGGTGACCTTGCCGAAACACGAAGCCGTAAAGCCAAAAGAGATTACAATTCGCTAACGGTAAAAGGAGCTCCATGACAAAAGAAATGCAGAAAACGAACTACGACGGCAGCAGCGAGAGCTCCACCCAGCGCGCTCTTGTTCCAACGGTCGATATTCAGGAATTGGCCGATTCGTTCGTAGTTCGACTCGATATCCCGGGCGCTGAAAAGGAGAGCATCGTGGTGCGAGTGATCGATGCTACGCTTACGGTTACGGTCAATGCGCCGGCTCACTTCAAGCGCGATGCGATATTGATGTTCGACGACTTGCCGGCAGAATACCGCAGGGAGTTTTCTCTCGCGGATAACATCGATCCGCATTCGATCAATGCGGCCTACGAGTTGGGAGTGCTAAGAATCACGATGAAGAAAAAACAACAGTATCTTCCGAAGGAGATCAAAATACTGTGAAGTTTTGATTTCTCAGATTCCGCTCAGATTACAGATTTCTCAGATCGAGAGCCCGACCGTCAATGGCCGGTTTTTTTTATTGCTTGATTGAATAAGAGACGGTATATTTGCGGAAGCCTAACTACACGCATCGTTGTTTCAAGGCGCCTTTTTTCCCAGCGGAACAAGGGACGGAATTTATCACAAAAGACAATTGGAGTCATTGTCATGCGCATGGTGTTTCGGACACAAATCGACCGGCCGGCCTCTGCGGTGTGGAGAAACGTCATCAAGCCGGAGAGTTTCCAGAAATGGAACGATAAGATTGAAAGCATGGAGGCGTGGGACGAATTCCATCTCGGAGAATCGTTCATGACAAGATACAAGTGGCGTGGCAAGCAAACCCAATGCATGTCCGTTGCAACAAACATCTCCGACGGGCGAGCGCTGGAACTGCGTCATTCAGATTTTGTCGGGAATGGCGTAGATCCAAGGATGGAAGCGCTGGAGCGAATAGTCCTCGAAGAGCGCGGAGGGCGCACGATGGTAACGAGAGTGCTTTCAATCAAACATCACGGAGTACCACTTATCCTTGCGCCCATTCTCTGGTTCGTATCTCGATTTGGCAAACCAAAAGACCCGGATCCGCTAAAATTGATGTGTGAATCAGAACCCTGATTATCCCCCCATGCCTGCAAAAAAACCTCCCCTTTAGAAATGTCCCAAGTGCGGTCTTCGATTGATTACCCGCAATATGTGGCATTCGTGCAAGCTGCCAGTAGCGTTGGATCTACGACATTTTCAACGTAAACCTGCAGCGTTTCGGGGCATTTTTGACCGCGTCCGAACTCTTTTGCACGCATGCGGTCCGGTGACGATATATGCCGAAGCAGTGGAATAGTCTTTCAAGTCCGGGTCCGATTTGGCGGCGTGCGGATTCGAAACAAGTACGTTGTAATGAGCTTATGGCTCGAGAAGCGAACCGAGCATCCTTGTGTAGTCCGGAGGTCTCTTTTCGTCAATTCGAATCGGATGGATATGCCTGCTATTTTCATTTTAAGGAGGTTGGCCAGCTCGGTCGGGGGTTCGCCTTGCTTGTATAGGAGGCGTACGCAGTGGGTGCGCGGACGAGCCGTTAACGAGAGGGGGAAAGAGCAGTTATATAATAGAAGAAGCAAATCGGGACGCCATCCAGCCCGCCTATTTCTTGGAGCCTAGCCAGGAGCATTTTGGGTTGATTTTTTTGATGTTATCGTTGACATTATAGGCAAGTCTTTCTATATTCACAGGGTCATTTCAGCTTCACCATGCAATTCGTGCGGTTAGGTTCTCTCAATCTAGTCATACAGACCTCATGAAAAACTTTCTGCTCGATTGTTTTCTCCTCCTCACGAGCATGGCTCTCTTGCAACGATATTTTGTCCTAGTGCACAAAAAAAATGGACCCCCGCGTTCAATGAAACGAACTTCGAGGCTCTTTACTCAACCAACATACGGTGAAGCCGTATGGTCTCGTTCCGAGATCAACGCAGTTTTTTCTCAAAGGCGATGGAATTTAATTCTATCGCCTTTTTTGTTTTTCAGAATCACACCGGAAAGGTGAAGTACCTTTAAATTGTTTTCGTGCATTGAATTTATATTCAACCTAAACCACTAATCGGCCGACCACCTATGGAGGTTTCTATGAGGAGAGAAGAGTTGATACTTGTTTTGTTCAGTAAAAGATGTTGAGAAAAGAAAGCAATGAAAGCACTATTCATATCCTCGTGAAATGTACATCTCTAACTCAAGTACACAACCATAATCATCTAAACCAAGGAGAGGCTTTTATGGTGAAAAATATCATCATATTGTTTCTTGCCTTAGCACTAACAAGTGTTGCTCTGATGGCACAGGGCGTAACAACAGCCGCGATGAACGGCAAAGTCACAGACAATGCTGGAAATGCGCTTCCGGGCGCAAACGTTATCGCCACACACCAACCTAGTGGAACAAAATATGGAGTTACAACCCGCGAAGACGGAGGCTATAATCTTCCGAATTTGCGCGTCGGTGGTCCGTATATAGTTAGTGTTTCACTAATAGGATATTCCAAACAAGAGCAAAAAAACATTGATTTACAATTGTCTCAAACACTGCGTCAGGATTTTCGATTGACACAGCAAGACGTGCAAATTGGAGCAGTAGAAGTAACAGCGGAAAGAAGCACTGTATTAAATGCTGCCAGAACTGGAGCCGCCACGGCGGTGAGCAGAAACGCAATTGAAGCCCTTCCAACTATTACCAGAAAAGTCCAGGATTTTTCCCGGTTGACACCTCAATTCCAGGGGAACAATTCGTTTGGTGGGATGGATAATCGTTATAACAATACAACGATAGATGGCTCATATTTTAATAATTCCTTTGGATTACAGGGACAACCTGGAGATAGGACGAACGTCGCGCCAATTTCTATTGATGCTATCGAGCAAGTACAAGTCAACATTGCTCCTTATGATGTGCGTCAAGGAAATTTTGTCGGCGCTGGTATTAATACAACTACAAAAAGCGGAACAAACGATATCTCCGGTTCGGTATATTATTTATTCCGCCATCAAGGGTTAGTTGGACAAAAAGCGGGTGATGTTGAATATAAACCCGGTACATTTAAGTACAATCAAATAGGTCTCCGACTAGGCGGGCCGATTATCGAGAATCAGCTTTTCCTTTTTGCGAGTTTTGAAAGTGATGCTTTGACGCAACCAGGCACATCCTTTGTTGCAAATACCGGTGGACAAACTGTCGGTGGAACTACAACAAGGGTGCTACAATCTGATCTGGATAATCTCAGCTCCTTCTTGGGCTCCAAATTTGGATATACAACGGGACCGTACCAGGGCTATAATAATGAAGTTCCTGCGATACGTTTCATGTCGAAGTTGGATTACAACTTGGATGATAAGAATAAATTGACACTCCGTTATATCCATCTTGATTCTAAAACGGATGTGCTGGTGTCAAACTCTAGTTCGTTAGGGATAGGTGGTAACAGACAGAACAGTACCAATGGCTTAGCTTATCAAAATTCTAATTATCAGATCGGCGAATATATTAGAAATGTCATTGGTGAATGGAATGGTATTCTTAGCGATAAAATGTCGAACAATCTTATCGTTGGATACTCGCACCATGATGAAAGCCGCGAGTCACGAGGTACATTCTTCCCATTTGTCGATATTCTCGGCACCGGAGGCACCAACTACATATCCTTTGGTTACGAGCCATTTACACCGAACAATGAACTGCGGTACAGCAGTTTACAGTTGCAGGATAACTTTTCCTACTCTTTAGGCGAACATTATCTGACGCTCGGTGCAAGTGTAGAACAATATCAATCAGAAAATATCTTTTTCCCGGGTGCGCAAAGTGCGTATGTCTACAATAAGCTTTCGGATTTCTACTATGATGCTAACAGAGCAGCCACCGACACTGCAGCAACTCTTCGACGATTCCAGGTCCGTTGGTCAAACATTCCCGGACAAATAAAGCCAATTCAAGACCTGAAAGTACTCTATGTCGGTGTCTATGGTCAGGATGAATATCAGTTGACACCAGATCTACGGCTCTCAGCCGGCTTACGCCTTGACGTTCCGTATTTTCAAAATACCGCAAAGGACAATGGTGAAGTTCGTTCCATGGTCTTCCGGGATGAAACTGGTGCTGCGGTCAAGTACAAGACCAATAAACTTCCCAATGCAAAGATTCTCTGGTCACCAAGAGTCGGCTTCAACTGGGATGTTACCGGTGACCGTTCAACACAACTTCGTGGTGGAACCGGTATCTTCACGGGTAAACCGGCGTATGTCTGGATTTCAAATCAAATCGGAAACAATGGTATCTTGACCGGTTTCGAACAGATAGACAATACGAAGACCAGGCCGTTCAGTCCGGACCCCGATCGCTACAAGCCGACAACGGTGTCCGGTGCGCCAGCATCAAGCTATGAATTGGCTCTGACCGATCCCAACTTCAAATTTCCTCAGTTGTGGAGAAGCAACATTGCCGTGGATCAAAGACTTCCATACGATGTTGTAGGAACTGCTGAATTTCTCTATGGCAAAGAAGTCAATGGTACGTACTACATTAACGCAAACCTTCCTGCGGCAGATACATTATTTGTCGGTCAAAACAATACAGTTGATACGCGTCCGCGGTGGAAGATTACCAACAAGATAGTTTCCAAGGTAACGAATGCGATAGTGATAAAAAATCAAGATGTCGGTTATTCCTGGAACGCCGCTATTTCATTAGAAAAAGCGTTTAGTGACGGTTGGTTCGCCAAAGCAGCGTATAGTTATGGCGTATCAAAGAACACCGTTGATCCAAGTTCTATCGCTTCAGGAAATTGGTATGCTAATGCCCAGAGCGGTGATCCGAATAATCCGGGTGTCGGATTTGCGACTACATCGCCGGGCCATCGGGTTTTCGGCACTGTTTCTTACCGAGCACAATATTTTGATATGGGAGCGACCACCCTATCAGTATTCGTTGAAGGTCGTACGCTTGGTTATGTCGGTGGCTTTGCAAGTACAAACGCCAGCTATGTATATGCTGGAGATTTGAACGGTGATGGCGGCACAGCCAACGACCTGATTTATATTCCCAAAGACCAGTCAGAGATGAATTTCAAAGCTATTACTTCAACCTCTGGTGGTGTTACTACTACACTATTTACTCCGCAGCAACAAGCAGACGCTTGGGAAGCATATATCAAGCAAGATGACTATCTCAACGCGAACAGAGGAAAATACGCTGGACGTAATGCGGTATTTATGCCGTTCGTAGTGAGAGCAGATCTTAGCCTTGTTCAAGAAGTATATACCACGTTCCTTGGCAAAACCAATTCACTGCAAATCAGAGCTGACGTTCTGAATGTGACAAACTTGTTGAACAAGAAATGGGGTGTCGGAGAGCGTATTGTATCGACGCAGCCGTTGGTTCCTCAAGCAACTGGTGCCGATGGCAAAGTGGCATACCAATTGACAAGAGTTAATAATGCTTTAATTGACCACACATTCGAAAAAACTGCCGGAATTGAGGATGTATTCAGAATTCAACTCGGCATTCGATATACTTTTAACTAATACGTTGATTTAATCTAAAGAATTCCTCGATGCTTGCATCGGGGTCATAAAGTACGATCGGATTTTTTATTCAACCAAGATACCTCGACGCTTGCGTCGAGGAGA
>JAGVPT010000202.1 GCA_020052095.1 Bacteroidota bacterium
CAGTAGAATCAACAAGAACAAAAAAATTTGTAGCTTTGATTTAACAAGGTGTCTGACATCTTTACTCTTTAAGGGACGACTAATTAACGGATGGGTGATTGATTTGTTGCAAGAATGCAGGGACGGTCACCCGACTTCGTAGGGACGGTCTCGCGACTGTCCCCACAGATTCTCTATTTACCTGACATCTTGCGAATTTCGATATCGCCTTCGGACGTCTCGATGACTATCGTATCTCCGCCACCGTTCAGCTTGTATGTGGCATGGATTTCCTGCTCGTCCTTGTCCTCGGTCTTTGACTCTTCCTGAAAGTCGGAGCGTATCTGATACTCGTCTTTGCGATGTCTCCACCGGCCGCGGATCCGGATCGTCGCATCGATGGTCGCTTTGGCGTTCGACGGTAGGAAAAGAATCACGTTACCCCCCGCGGAACGGAGTTCGCTCCCTCCCTTACCGCTCGGAATCAACTCAGCGTTGATATCTCCTCCTGCTGTCTTCGCCTGGATCGATCCCGTGATGTTTTCCAAACGGATATTTCCTCCTGCGGTCTTCGCCTCAACAGTCCCGCTCGCGCTTTTCAGCTCGATATCACCGCCGGCCGTCCTCAGCGACGCGCTCCCGGTCACTTTTCCCACTTTCACCTCTCCACCGGACGTCGAGAGCGTTGCATCGCCGCCAACATCGCCGACCTCAACGTCTCCGCCCGATGTCGATGCTTTCAAAGATTTACCGACCTTCTCGACCTTGATGTCGCCGCCCGACGTTTTTACTTCTGCCTCCGCGCTCACGGTCCCGAGCCAGATGTCTCCGCCGGATGTTTTCAGATATGTCGGTCCGTCAATATTCGCCGCGCGCATATCCCCTCCCGAAGTAGCTCCCGTGAGCTTTCCTTTCATCGTCCCGCGAAGTTCAACATTTCCACCCGAAGTGCGCACATCGGCGTCGAACTGCGAAGGAATACTCACTTTGAAAACCGCGTCTCCCGAATATTGGCTCCAGCGCGGACGGAAATCGACCCGAATAGTATTTCCGGACTGGGTGATCTTCAGGTCTTCGAGATCCTCTTCGTCGATACCCTCGACAACGACAAACACTTCATCCTTATCCCACGTGTTGAGTCTGATATCCCCACCGCTGACGCTCATCTCAAGTGTGCCGCCTTTGGTCACGGTAAATGATTTTGACTGTTTGCCTTCCTCCACCGTGAGAGGCGCTGCGAATGATTTCGCAGGAAGGGTGAACAGTATGCAGAGTGCTATCGCTATTAACGTTTTCATCGGTATGCTACCTCCTGAATGACAGTTCGCGCTTGCCGGCGAACATAGTTATTGTTATCTGATTCTGTTTTTTGCTTGAGAAGTTTAAGAACATCTTGATCCATCGCCTGCCCTTCCATGCTTGCCGAGGCAAGGCCGTTGATCGCTGCAATTCTGATTCCGGAATTTTTATCGTGTGTGAGCGTGTACATGAGTGCCTGTTTGACCTCCTTGTCGAGAGGATACCGCAGCAACACGCGTAACGCCTCCTGCCGAACTCCGGGGTTTACATCTTGCTTGAGGGCGGAAATAAGGGCTGCCTTCACTTCGGGATCTGTCCCGCTCTGAGTCCGCGATGCAATCGCACTCACCGTTCGGAGCCGAACGCCGGCATTTTCTTCATTCGTTAACGCACGCGCAAGCACTTTCTGTACCCTGTCGTCATTGACATTTCCTCGCACGCGCATCGGAGTCACCGCGTCAAACGTGAACTCAATAATGCCGTCTCCTGCATCCGAGTCTATGAATTGAAGATTAGATGTCCGCGCCTCATCCTGCGTAAATGAATCTTTAGAGCCCTCCATGTGCGTCGCCTCCTGAACTACCGGGCGCGGTTGCCGAACTATATTCTCTTCACCAATGCGCGACGGGACAAAAACAACATAGCCGATGAACATCCCTAGCGCCGCCATGGCGACTCCACCGAAGACAATCTTGTGTTCACGAAACACGTACTCGGGGATTGATTCTAACGCATCCTTCCACAACGATTTCTTCAGCCTTCGTTCAAGAAGCGCTGTGCGCAATTGTTGCCGTGCTTCCAAGAGCAACGTATCACTTACCGCAATCGAGTCTATTTGCCCAACAATGGAATGGAATTTTTCCAATTCTTTAAATTCCACCTGGCACGCTGAGCATTGGCCGAGATGAATGTCGAGCAGTGCCCGTTCATCATCCTTCAGCTCATCGATCGTCGATAGCTGAAGCCATTCTTTAAACTGTTCGTGTTTCATTCTTCTATCCTTTTATTCGAAGACATCTTTCAACTGTTTACGCATCCGTTGGGTTGCCGTGAAGAGATGCTTCTTTACCGTCCCTTCCGAGCACTGCATCGATTCGGCAATCTCCCGCAATTTCAACCCCTGATAATGTTTCAGTGTGAAGACAAGTTTCTGCTGCGGCGACAACGATTCAATTGCATTCCGCACATGGATTGAGATTTCCTCGTCTATTGTTTGCTGGTCTGGCGCCGGGGCTCCCGATGCAACAACGCGGGACGGATGAGGATCTCCCTCGTTTTCGTCGTAGTCATCATCCAGCGAAACATGTGCATGTCTTTTCCTGCGCGTCCCGTGCGTGAGGCAAACATTGGTCGTTATCCTGTAAAGCCAGGTTGCAAACTCGCTCTGCATCTTGAACTTTCGCAATCCCTGGTAGACCCGAATAAATACTTCCTGATATATATCCTTCGCATCGTCGGAGCTTTGGACAAAGCGAGCCGCGATTGTCAGCACTTGTCTGTCGTAACGAAAGACAAGCTGCTCAAAGGCTGAGAAATCGCCCTTCTGAGCCTTCGCAATGAGATCGGAGTCGAGTGGCGGCATAGGATATCGTTCTTAGAAGATTAGACTTGGCAATTAAAAAATGGTTGGGGGGGGGGGAATTACCTGTTACTTCTCATTGATACTCAGGCAGCGTGAAGCTTCGGAGAGTCTTGCTGTCTCAGGAGATGAAATTAGGCTCCTATCGCGCATCAAATTGCGAGCCTTCCGAAGGTTGGCCTACTCTTCAGGAAGAACTTTAATAGACAAGATTGCCGCTAAAAAATGCTCCTCACTACGAGCAAAAACCCGAATATTGCAAGAGGAATGCCGATTGGCGCTGCGACAAATGTGACAGTCAAGATTAGGCCGACGATCATGAATGTAATACCGATAATAGCTGCGACAAGGCGGCCGGTCAGTTTCAACATGAAACTGAAGATGGACCAGACGAGAACAAACGGCAGGAGCAAAAGTGGAGTTTTTCTTTGATTTTCCATGAGATTTTCCTTTAATCTAAAGAATTCCTCGATGCTTGCATCGGGGTCATAAAGTACGATCGGATTTTTTATTCAACCAAGATACCTCGACGCTTGCGTCGAGGAGA
>JAGVPT010000004.1 GCA_020052095.1 Bacteroidota bacterium
AGGACGACGGCGATTTTCGTCGCCATTCGGCCGAGCACCTTTCCCTCGGCGTCCACGACGTACCACGTCTGGTCGGCAGAATCCCTGGTCAGCATCTTCGTCGTTTTCATCTCGCAAACCTTCCCCTCGAAATCAAAGGATCATATTTAACAGGAGATCTCCATGGACGTCAATATAAATCGTGCGCACGGGTCCGAACCGGTTTTCATACTTATTCAAATTCTCGGTCAAGGCGGCGATGATTCTTCTCACATGGACTGGACTCACGATGATTCTCGATACAAGGTGCGTGCCGGAAGGCGAACTCAACAACCATTCCATCATGAACTCCTCCGCGCTGTGGCTCACCAGCATCGTGTTGCTGTAACGCCCCCTGGACATTTCATCGCCGGTAGCGATCTGAATCGGGGAAGGATTCATGGACACCTTTTCGTCTGCCATGGTTTTTCCAGCCTCCGTCATCGTTATGGGAACCTTTGGAGAACTATTATTATAAAATGCTCTCATCAAAATTAATTCTGCAGCGAGGACACTGAACGACTTTTTCCGCGGAAAAAACAATTGCATATCCTATGATTACATCGCACTTTGGACATCTAATTCCAATGTACATCAATATATTCCCAACAATCAACAATGATAGTGAACTATACAATAACGCATTGAATAATGCATGTGGCATATATTTCTCAATAAATGCCAATATGGCCATCGCCGAAAAACCAACAGCCACTAAAGTTAAATATATTTTCTTTCGTCTATTTATTATGTCCCTTGGTATCATCATGCCTTATCTATCCTTCCCTATGTAGATCTAACACTCCAGCCAAGCTACGAACGCTCAGGATTTAACCTAGGCGAGCCGTCAGCTTCCGCCTGTGGTTAGCCACTTCTTTTTATCGAGTTGTCTCCTCCGGACAACACAATCGACCTTGTCTAACTCATTCGTCACCAGCTATCTTCCGGCTTCGATACACATCATAATCCGGCACAAGACGATCATAATCGCCATCCATCAAAGGGGAGGAGATCATGAAATCGGCGGAGGCGCGATTGCAGGCAATGGGAATATTCCAAACTACTGCCATTCGCAAGAGTGCCTTGACATCCGGGTCGTGGGGTTGCGGTTCGAGCGGATCCCAGAAAAAGATGAGAAAATCGATCTCACTATCGGCTATCTTGGCGCCGATTTGCTGATCCCCGCCCAAAGGTCCACTCCGGAGCTTGGTGATTTTGAAGCCAAGCTCCTGTTCCAATAATTCGCCAGTTGTGCCGGTTGCATAAATCTTGTGGTGTGCCAATAGATCTCGATTAAATTTTGCCCATTCAACCAGATCACGTTTCTTATTGTCATGTGCGACAAGGGCGATCTTCTTATCATGTTCCATTGCGATTTTTTTATGAATCATGCAAATTATCCCCCCTTCTCCGCCATAGAGAAAAACCTATCATCTCAGAATGTGGCTAACGCTCAGGCTAAGCCGCGGGCGCTCAGGACTTAACCCAGGCGAGCCGTCAGCTTCAGCCGGTTGTTAGGCCGCGAACCGCAGCACTGCGGTGAAATGACACGCGGTGCCCGCAATAACGAACAGGTGCCAGACGAAGTGGCTGTAACAGACCCGCTTGGCCGCATAGAACACCACACCCACCGTATATGCGATACCACCTGCAAATAGCCAGAACAGACCCCACGATGGCACACGGAGCCACAACGGCTTTACCGCGATAAGGATGAGCCAGCCCATGGCGAGATACAGGCCCGTCGTGAGTTTCGGATACCGTATCCCTCCTGCCGCCGTAAGTACGACACCGGCAAGGGCCAAACCCCACACGAGCCCGAACAGCGTCCAGCCCCACGTACCGCGGAGCACGCCGAGGGTAAACGGCGTATACGTGCCGGCGATCATGAGGAAGATCGCTGCGTGGTCAAGAACCTGAAATACTCGCTTGGCACGATTCCTTGGCAACGCGTGGTAGAGCGTGGATGTGAGGTACAGCAGCACCATTGTAGCCGCGAAGACGCTCGCGCCTACAATTCGCGCTGCGCCGTCATGCTGGACTGCAGAAAGAACAAGAACAGGGGCGGCAGCTACCGCCGCCAGTAATCCGACACCATGGCTGACGCTGTTTGCGATTTCCTCCCCTAGGGACTGCGTACGTTCTCGTAATGCGAGTGCATTGGTCATGATTTTTCATCCTATGCGGTCTAACGCTCCGCTTCAGCTGCGAGCGCTCATGCCTCACCAATAGCGAGCCGTCAGCTGCAAGCGGTAGTTAGGCTCACAGGCGGATCCTACGCGCATTGCTATCCGGATAAGGATACTCCATGTGCTTGGCTGTGGCGCGGGCGATATCCTCACCAAAGTATCGGGCAACCACTCTCAGCGCCATATCGATGCCCGCTGATATGCCCGCGGACGTAAGCACACGGCCGTCCTCAACAACATGCTTTCCGTACTCTACAGTGACTGCGGGAAAGGAATCGCGCATCCAGTCTAACGACCGCCAGTGAGTGGTCGCATGGAGTCCGTTCAGAAGCCCGGCGAATCCCAGCAGCATCGATCCAGTGCAAACGGAAGTCAGTGTTTCGATTTCCGCGGCACGAGTGCGCAACCAATTGAGCATGACCAGGTTGTTCAATTCTTTGCGCGTGCCCCAGCCGCCAGGGACAACAAGGATATCGAGGCGAGGACAGTTCTTAAATGTTTCGTGAGGAATGATTTTCATATTGCCTGTCGCAATGACAGGGTCGGGATGCTCAGCCACCAACAGGACTTCAAAGGGTGAAGGTTCTTCTCGCCGTTTCTCTTCGTTCAGGCGGGTTGCCGAGAAAACCTCAAAGGGACCGCAAAAATCGAGGACTTCGACGTTTTCAAAAAGGACAATGCCTACACGTTTCCTCTCCATCAACTTCTGCCTTTCCATGAGCCTAACGCTCAGGTTGAGCTGCGGGCCGAGGGGCGCGGTTCTTGCGCCCCGCCTTAAACCAGGCAAGAACCGTCGCGATGCACTTCACTTCGCGGACGTCTCGGGCGGTACGTAACCGAAGGTTGCCAGCCGTTCTCCGGAGATGGCGTAGGCAGCGGCGGTCATATCGCTCACTCCCGTGGCGTCAATCCATTTATTGTAGAAATTGAAGAGTGCGCACACGGTGATGGCATCGTACAGCGCCTCTTCGCTCCAGCCCGCAGCCTTCACCTCCTCAACGTCTTTCTTCTGAAGCCGGCTGGACTCCCGATTCACCTTCTCGATGAATGCAAACAGTTCCTTCTCCCGATCGCTGATCGGAGCAGTTCGATAATCCTGCAACACCGCGTCGACCAGCGAGCGATTGTCCAACAAGGACGCCGCGACCGCGGCGTGAGAGCCGATTCAGAACAGACAGTCGTTACGCCGGGAGGTAAAAGCCGCGATCAGCTCGCGGAAACCTGCGGATAGCGAAGACGGCCCGCGCATCACGCTCTGGGTGAACCGTGATAGAAAATCAGTCCGGTCCGGTTTGTAGGCAAATAGGTGCATAATTTGCGGAACCGGGTGGCCCGCTGCGCGCAGCTCGTTGATCGGGTGGGCGTAAGCGCCGCCGGGATTACTCTGCTCGACTTCGGATAGAAACATCGGATGCATAGAGATCTCCTTGACAAGCGTATGAATTCAGGGGCGTTCCATGAGCCGCACAGGTCAAAAAATGATCGTCGGCTCCAGCACGTCTACGGACATTATCGCAGATACTTCCGCCACGATTCCCTCCGCTCCGAACAGATACCACTGCATCATGAGAGCGCCTAACGCTCAGGTTGAGCTGCGGGCGCTCAGGCCGCAGCGACAGGGGAGCCGTCAGCTTCAGCCTGTAGTTGGGCGGCATTTTACAGAGCATCTTTCTTATCAGGTTCGACATCTCGAACCTTTGCCATTGCGCGCGCAAACTTCCCACGGCGACCGCGCTTGGCACGCTCCCCCAAATAATCGCTTGTCATCAGCGCTGACATTTTCTCCGCGAGTGCCGTCGCAATAAACTGGTTGATAGAAATCTCTTCTCGTTTCGCGAGATCCCTAACCCGCCGGTGAAGTGACTGCGAAAGACGAAGACTGATCGTGCTCATAATCCTTCTCCTATTTCTTCCAGGAACTCGTTTGGGGTTACCACCTTGATGCCGAATTTCTCTACGCCCATAAAATCGCGGCGGTTGTAGGTCAGTATGAATTTCGCCGAAGACTCTACTGCAAGTTCCAACACATGATCGTCTTGAGGATCTTTCAGGATGGGTCGCCATAAATAATGGATTTCACGCAAATCTGCAACGCTGCAGACGTAATCCAGAATGTCTTCAATATCGGCATGTGTCAGCCCGAATTCGCGCCCTAGGCGTTTCGCTGCATCCTCATATTCGAGGATCAGCGGGACAGATACGCTGATCTCAAACTGCTTGCCACCCAACAACATGAAAAGACGATAGGATGCGCCACGCCGCGATCGAAGGGCTGAAATAAGTACATTGGTATCGATGACGATTCGTCGTTTCATGGTGGTATCGTATGCGATACCATTCTGCCTGTCAAGCCTAGCTCGTTCACATCAGATTTCGGTCCGCCCAACGCTCCGGTTAAGCTGCGGGGCCTCCGGGTTTCCGATGGGCAGCCGTCAGCTCCAGCCTGTGGTTGGGCAGCATAAATAAAAAGCGCCGCATCAGCGGCGCCAAATTAATCGATTGGGATCGGATATAACCGTAATCCGCAACACCCTGATATTCGTTTGAAATCGTCATCCAGTGTTAGAAGTACCCCATTAAGCATTATGCATTGAGCCGCAATCAGACAATCAATCGTCGCGGCGGATACACCTGCTTTTCTGCATACATTCGATATATTTGATGCCTCGATATATTGCTCTTTGGTTGCTAAAATTAGAGGATACCCTTCCATCAATTCCTTGATTCGCTCCCCTTGTGCAGGGTCTTTAACACCAGACAATAGTTCCTGAAGAACAATACCAGGCACCGCAACCTGCTGCTTCTCCTTGGTTAACTTCTGAAGAAGTATTACAACTCCGGGCATAACTCCATTGGGCCAACTGCGCCGGCGGAACGCCAGAGACCAAACCGAAGTATCGACAACGATCAACGGGCGTTCCGCATTTTTTTGTAGTCGTAATCGGGGTCGAAATCGATCGTCCCGAATGCCTCTACTGCCTGCACCCTTTTCCGATATTGGATGTACTCGCGCAACGCTTCATTCACCGTCTCGCGCTTCGTACGATGAAGCCCGAGTCGTTGTGCCTGCTCCAGCAAATCTGAATCAATATGAAGATTCGTCGGCATTTTCGCCCCCCAAACACGTCTACACATCATTCTACACACACCGGTGAGATTTGCAACCCCTTCTCTTGGCCTTTCAACCCCACCATATGTCTGCCCAACGTTCAGGCTGAGCTGCGGGGCCTCACCCATTCTCGCAGGGCAGCCGTCAGCTCCAGCCTATAGTTAGATTGCATAATAATTCGGAATGTCCTATTTATAGGTAGTTAAAAGTCAACAAAGTGAACGGTTTCATCATCCAATTTTTCCAAATCAATAAGAACCTTGGCTCTACGTGGGTTTCCATTCGAGTTCCGAAAGTCAGACTGAAAAGACCCACTTTTTATCAGGGTATCGTCAGTTAGGCGGATGAATGAAACCTGTTTCAAATAGAAGGACACCTTCCTAAGCCTCGACCAGGCGCCTCTGGCAATCCGCTCATGCACGTACTTAGATGTTTCCCCTTTGAGGCGATCATGCCATTCTTGGAATGTTCTCGCTTCATCTCTTGCCGTCCCCTTCCTCGGGCAAATTTCTCTGAGTCGTCAGCAGCGATGCGATAAACACCTTTCTCAAGTCTCTCCTGCGCGAAGTTGAAATACTCCTTTACGATCTCGAACCCGATATATTGACGCTTGTGCATTTTAGCGACAACTGCAACCTGTCCAGACCCAAGAAACGGGTCCATTACAACATCACCCTCATTACTTGTATATGCAAGAATCTTTTCTATGAGTTCTGCTGGCAGTTTTGTGGGTGTCTTTTTGTCGCCGTGCCAGTATTCCCGAGGGATATTCCAAACGTCTTCGAGGTCCTTGTACCGTAGCGATCCCACGCTTTCGGCCCGTGCGTCTGCTTTGAACCGGGCGCTATTCAAGAATTTTCGTTTTTTATCATCTTTGCAAACAAATAGACAATGGTAATGCGATGTAACAAATTTCAGCTTGCAGACAACGCCGAATTGATATTTCCAAATGATGTGGTTTACCGTCGTGAACCCCAGATCATCTATGGCGATCAAAATATCCTTGAGGTTATTCCATCCCGAGAAGATGAAAAACGACCCAGAGTTCTTCAGTACTCTATGGACGCCCTCCATCCACCGAAGAGTAAATTGTCCATAATCGGACGCCTTGATTTCGTTGTATCCCTCCATAACTCTCGAACCGGTTCGGTTGTAATTCGACCGCTTAGCTTTGAAGTCGATAGCAAATGGTGGATCAGTGATGACCAAATCAATGGAGGACTTGGGAATACGCCTCATCCCCTCGATACAGTCCATGTTATATATACAATTGAAATCAAGATTTTTCATAAACAACCTATCCTCCTTGCAAGATTATCGACATAGAAAAGTTTGTTCATATTATTAACCCCGTTTCGATGAGAATTAATGTGACATAATGCAATCTAACGCTCAGGCTAAGCTGCGGGCACTCGGGAAGTTCGCCAAGTGAGCCGTCAGCTTCAGCCTGTAGTTAGGCTTCGGTCACCGATCTTTAACACTAAGCTCAAGAACTATTCGACCCCAGCCACCACACTGCACACCAACGTCAATACAGGCAGCTCGCCTAAATCTCATTTCGTTTGGATCGACACCAGCGTAGAAAAGCTCGTTGGTCGCGTAAATCAACGGTGTCGCCGCGTTCATAGCGTATACGCAAACCTTCGTTGGGCAGTGTTTCGTCAGGAGATTTCCCGCACCATCGAAATAGAGCTTGTCCCCAACCTTGTGTTGGCTGTTACACCCATGAGATTCGACGACTTCCAACACTATCGTTTTTTTAATCAATTCTGGTGCCTTTGAGAGAACATCATCGTTTCTTGGGTTCTCTCGAAATTTCTTCATCTCCTCATCTGTGTAACCAAGATGAGTCTTCATCAACTTCCATTTGACCACGTCCCATGCCTTGTCACGAAGGCTCATAGATCCCCCTCCCCTATCTTCAGAATCGAAAGCTCAGGCTGAGCTGCGGGGCCTCACGCTCTCCCGCAGGGCAGCCGTCAGCTCCAGCCTGTAGTTAGACGCCCTTCTATTTCTTTGACTCTATAGGTATCTGTGCCGTGTGCCAGACAGCAACAATAAATATGGTTTTCCCGTCGATCTTATAAAAAAATCGATACGGCAATACCAACAGTTCGCGGTAAGGTAATTCCGGATATTCAGGTATCCGTCGTCCTGAATCAGGATACTTTTCGAGCCGACGGAGGGTTTTCTCGACACGCTCTAGAAAATTAGCTGCTGCTGTTGGATTGTCTTGATGGATGAAGTTTAATGCAGAATGCAGTGAGATCTTTGCAGTATTGGCAAATCGGATTTTCACCGTTTACCCCTCTTTCAATAAAGCACGCGCCTCCGCTAATACAGCTTCCAATTCAATAGTTTTTCCTTCCGAAATATCTTTTTCGCCTCTTGCCAATAGATGAAGCAGTTCCTTATCATGTTCTGACCGTTCATATTCCTCTGTGCTCATCATAACTGCAGCTGCTCTACCCCGTTGGGTGATGAACACAGGCTCGCGCGATGCGCGTACACGCCGTAAGACACTTGCCGCATCCTGCCTTAAATCGGTAATCGGAATGATATTCGGAACCTTACTCATGGCGACACCTCCTACCGTACGCCTAAACGTATCATGCTGGTGTCAAGGCGTCAATAGCATCTCGGACTCCATGATAATCGGTGCGTCTAACGCTCAGGCTGAGCTGCGGGGCTCCCCGGTTTACGATGGGCAGCCGTCAGCTCCAGCCTGTAGTTAGGCCTTGGCCCGCCGAAATGAGAATGTCTTTAATTCTTCTTCTATTCTTTCTCCAAGGAATATCTTTAATAGTGATTGATACGGGACATCACGTTTGTTCGCCAACACTTTCAATTCCTCGATCATCGACTCCGGAAGACGAATCGAAATGGTTTTCAACGATGGTTTTAAATTAGGAAATACAACACGTTTGGCCTTGCTCCAATCAATATAATCAGTAGAGTCGGCCTCCTTCCAAAACTTATGTTCTTCTGCTTCACTAGAAAACTTCGGTATCTTTTTCATAATTGCTCGTATACCTTCCTCTCCTTTCGGCTCATATCCCTTGCCGAAATTATTCGGACTAAGTTCTTTCGTATCATGAAAAACACATACAACAACCGCCCCGTATCGGTTTGGCCAAGAACGAAATATCGATCTTCTTTTCCTGAATGCTTTAAGTCAGGAGCGACGATCCGTGGGTTGTTGAAAAATATCTGTTCACATTCTGACCCGGTAACCCCGTGCTCTTCCCAATTCTTCAGAAGGTTACCCTTGTCCCATTCAAACCCAGTGCATTTCGATAACAGATCGCCGGACTCCATACCCACCTGTATATATCAGATATATACCGCCCGTCAAGAGGTTCAACATGGCCACAGGCCTAACGCTCAAGGTAAGCTGCGGGCCGAAGGCGCGCTTTTGCCAGCGAAAAACATAAAAGCGTGACTGAAGGAGCTGTCAGCTTCAACTTGTTGTTAGCTGGCCACACATAAAATCCTTTAAAATAAGAGCATTTCATAAAATATTAACACTGTCCTTTATACGATTAAATCTTATATACCGTTTTGCCTTCAATACTACCCCCAGAGGGAACAGCGAGAAATAGCCAACCTATATCGCCCCGCAGGGCGCAGCGCGAAACACCCATATCGAATTGAACCCAGCCGCCCCGTTCGTCGATCGCCAGAAGCAGCCTGTCATTTTTTTCCTGGATTGGCCGCGGAGGGACCACCTAGCGTCCGTCCCCCGACGAGAGCTTCGGATATTCGGACTTCTTCGGGTCGTTTTCGTATGCGGCGACCATCGCCTTCGCATCCTGAGCATAGCGGTCCTGCCAGGTTTTCAGCGCCACCTCGTCGGAACGCAGGAGATTAAGCTCGTTCTCGTATTTCTGCACCTCGTCCCAGTACTTCGACCCCCGGGTGACCGGCTCGAATGCGACGCGCGCACGCCAGATCCCGGGATAGATGTTCGTGAAAACGTAGTACAGCTTCCCCGCCTCGAGGTCAGCCTCCAGGTAATCCTGATTCTCGGCCGATGCAATGAAGAGGTGGCGACCCGGGTCGGTCGAGTAGTCGAACTGCGATTTCGCGACACTATTCCCGATCGTCTTCTCCCCGTCCAGGACGTTGATGTTCACGGCGGACCCGAACGACGACGGGCGCATGAACCGGACGACGGCCTTGTCCTTCATCAACGGAGCCCGCTCGGTTGTCGGCTTCATGTACGACGACGATCCGGCGCACGACGAGAGGATAAACAACCCGACACCCAGCAGACCGATGAAACCCTTCCTCGTACCCGACGATTCCATCTCTTCTCCCTCCTGTCAAATTAGTCGTAATTGCGGTGGTCATACCTACTTGAAACCCGGAAGAGTCAAAATATTAAGAGCTTTTATTGCTCCCCTTCACGATAAATATATTTCAAAATCAAGATTGGATCTTCCTAGTGCTTTTCATATCATTTCTTCTATGCC
>JAGVPT010000102.1 GCA_020052095.1 Bacteroidota bacterium
AACTCGACTCGAAAATTGACTCGCGCTACAACCAGCTCGACTCGAAAATTGACTCGCGCTACAACCAGCTCGACTCGAAAATTGACACCACCGCGCAATCGCTCAAGGAGTATACTGACAGCCGTTTTACGCAGCTCGACGGAAAGATCGCTGACGTCGCTATAAAAGTTAAAGGTCTCGATGCAAAGATGACAAAGTACTTCGAGCTGATGATGCAGACATTCACAGATGGAAACAAAGGAATTAATAAAATTCTATCTAATCACGAAGAACGCATCACCGTCCTGGAAGGAAGAGGACCACAGCCCGGCACAATCTGATTGATCATTTGCGCCATAGGCGCATCCCAGCCCGACCGATGGCTGGCGGGCGCCTGTGGCGGAATTCATTCCTCAAGGATTCTTTACTTCGCGCAATTTATATCGCGTCAGTGGGACCGCGATCGGAATGATTCACAACGTATTAAAGGCTGAATGGATGAACTTGTTTTTCCTTCAATTCTTTAATCCCTCAATCCGTTGTGAATCCCTTGCTCGGCTGTGCATCAATCCCATCGCGGGCCCGCCAATTATGAAGAGTCATTTCCCTTTCGAAAATGGATTTCCAAAAAACTTCGCGATCCCGGCATCGGATTCCTGAACCCGCCTCCCCCGCGAAAAAAGCACCAAAACAAAAAATTAACTTGCTTTTCTTTGCCTTAATTTTGATATTTCCTGTGAAGCACCACAGCAAATCTGTCGGCATATAGGGGACCCATTCGCCGATTCAAGATGTGCACGAACTCTTGATACCAGTACCGAAAAAGTTATTTTCTCCGAAAGAGGATAATCGACGTTTTTCTCTCGGTGGGATCGATGATATTCCTTCTCCCATCAGGCGTCGCATTCTTGCTTGTCGTTGTCTGGGAGATGAGAGCGTTTCCGCTGTTGGTTCAGGAGGTGGTCACTTAACTCGAAAGCGAGCGATTTCGCGTGTACTAAATGAGGGCGATACGTGGGATAGTGCCGCACATTTTTTTTCCAGTTACGACGAATGCCACCACATCACAGAATTGTTTCAAGCATCACCGTGTGCAGGATGCACTAATGGTTTTGCAGTTTGCTTTGGCGAACGGGCCTTGAGGGACTTCTGCAGTAGGGGAATGTTTTGAATGGCCACATGAGCTTCAACGGCCTGCGCCCGATGAGAATACAAGGCCTCGAAGCGATGAAACGTGGAACGCTGCAGCCTTAGGCAATGCGTGTATTGCTCAATTCCAAAGGAGGACTTTCCGGCATGAGGCAACTGCTGGCAGATAACAATTGCTTTGCTGGTTGAGCAAATAATTACGATGTGAATGGAAATGACATCTGAATTCTGTTTTTAAGAAAGTTCAGATTAGGCCACAAAAGGGAATAATAAACAACACTTTCAAACTTATTTTGGGGGACAATAAGATGATAAAATCGATGATGAATGTAATTTTCTTTGCCGTGACGTTACGTGTTAGTGCATTGGGACAGATTTCCAACGGATCGATAGATTTCGGAACACTTGCAGACGGAACAACGGCAACCAGTAGTAACACGGGTTTTGGCGGTGTCAGAATTGGCACTGGTGGCGGCGGTTTTCTGATAAAGAATCCCGGTTACTCAATAGGGTCAGATGCGGAGCTACTGGGCATTGCACCAGCAAATACTTCTGTTAATAGTGTTGGAGTCACGAGTACTGAATATGGGCCTGCGACAAACGTGTTTACGATAAAATTTGACGTGTACTTGTCAGGAGGTAGCTCGGGAACCTGGTACTTCTTTGCAGGTAATGGAACCTCATTCGGTTCTGCGCAGACCACAGCGTTTACAGGATCTGATATATTCACTGGAATTCAATTTGTCTTTGGTGTTTCAAACGCAATAACCGCTAACAATAGGAATGGTGCGGCGTGGACACAAATATCAGGAACACCGTTTGCACAAAACGTTGGGTACACAATGGCCGTTGTTGGCAACAATTCGACGAACACGGTAACATACGGCAATAATAGTGTCGCTGCCAACTCTTACGATTTGTTTGTTAATGGCAACCTTGTAGGCGACGATTTGGCCAAAGCACAGCTTACTGCTGCCGCGAGTATTAACGCTTTCAGATTTTATGGCCAAAGCTCCACGAGCAACGTGGCTACAATTGCGATCGATAATATTGTCTGGTATAACTCGGTTGATGCGGGAATCGCTCTTCCTGTCGAGCTTTCGTCATTTGCAGCATTCTCAATTGGAAAGAATGTCCGCCTTGAATGGACGACGGTAACGGAAGTGAATAATTACGGGTTTGAAGTAGAACGGACTCCCGTTGCGTCCCCCCTCAAAGAGGGGGGAATTAAAGGGGGGTGGCAGAAGCTGGGTTTTGTGGACGGTCATGGCACGACGAACTTACCGCAGACTTATTCGTACTCCGATAATATTTTCGCGGCGGGAACATTTTCGTACCGTCTAAAGCAAATTGACCGTGATGGGTCATTCCGCTACAGCAATGAAGTTGCAGTAACATCTGCTTTGACGGCAAACGATTATCATCTGGCTCAGAATTTTCCGAATCCGTTTAATCCATCAACGACAATCCGTTTTGCAGTGAAGTCGCCTCAACGCGTGTCGCTCAACGTGTACAATATGCTCGGTCAGGAGGTGCGCACGCTTTATAACCAGGAAGCAGAAGCGGGCATGGTATATGCTATACCGTTCAACGCCAGCGGACTTTCTTCCGGTGTCTATTATTATAGACTCACAACCGCCGAGCGCACGGAACTGAAAAAGATGCTATTGGTGAACTAGTGAAAGCAAGTTTACCGTTTCCTCAAAGGAAACGGTAAATTGGATAAAGCGGTGGTGATGAGCACCATAAACTTGATTCTTCATTTCAATTCCGGTATACTACTCCCCACGTATGACTCCGCTACGGTTTCTCCTGACAAGTGTCTTCCTCTGGTGCGCAGCGATCGTTGCGACGCCGGTGTTGGCTTCATTTGATGGTGCTGCGGCGAAGGCAGCCTCCCTCTTGTATCAATTTTTCTTCTGTGTCTGTCACCAGCTCGATTCCCATTCGTTCCATCTGGCAGGCTTTAAGTTCGCCGTCTGTGTTCGCTGTACTTCCATCTATGCAGCCTTCTTTCTCGGCCTGCTTTTTTCCCCGATGATTAGGAGGACAAGGATCGTAGATGTCCATCCTGCACGCGTGTTGATTCTCTCTCTCGTGCCGATGGGATTTGACGTCGCTCTTGCCACTTTCGGGATTCACGAAAGCACGACAATGACGCGCGGCATCACAGGATTAATTTTCGGGCTGGCGTTGACCATTGTCCTTGTGCCCGTTCTTGAAGAATCCGCCGACAAGTTTCTCTCTCGAGTGCGCACTTTGGCAATCACCTTGGCTGAACGAAATCTGCGCAATCTGCAATCTGCGTTAAATCTGCGTAATCCGAGTAATCAATCGAGGATCAACCATGCGACCAAAACCAGATAGACTTATGCCCGCCTTGTATGGGGGATTGATCATCGCCGGGATTTCCGCGATCCCCGGATTGAACCTCATCAACGCCTGCTGTTGTGCGGGGATTTTATTGGGGGGATTTCTCGCCGTCTTTTTTTACAAACAAGAGTTGACGCCCGATATGGATTCGCTTACCTCGACCGATTGTGTCCGGCTCGGTGCCCTTACTGGCGTGATCGCTGCTGTTGCTGGAACGGCGATAAGTATTCTCGTTATGCTTGTTTTTGGAAATATCGCCATCGAAACGATGATGAACATTATCCATCGTATGAACGTTGAATTGCCGTCGAACATAGAGCAACTAATCGAAGATGGGATGAGAGAGAAAATCTCCCTGCTCGGAGCAATGTTCTCGCTCATGATTAACTTGTTTGTGGATGTGCTTTTTTCGACGCTCGGCGGGCTTATTGGTTGGTCGGTGTTCAAGCCGAAAGCTATCGGGTAATCTCATCCCCTCAATTTGATTCTGAAAGTCGTCCCGACTCCGATCTTGCTCTCCTTCACGGTGAGTTTTCCCTTGTGGTAGGTCTCAATAATTCTCTTTGAGAGGCTCAGTCCCAATCCCCAGCCCCGTTTCTTCGTGCTGAAGCCCGGGCGGAAAATGTCTTTTCGATATGCCACATCAATCCCTTTTCCCGTATCGGTAACGTCGATCACCGGTACGCCGTTGAACCGCGAAAGATGAAACGAAATCCTTCCCTTGCCGTCTTCCATCGCATCGAGGCCGTTTTTCACGAGATTCTCAAGTACCCATTCGAACAACTCCCGATTGATTTTCGCCGTCACGTTTTCAGAGGGTTCGAGTGTAATATCCACTCGTTTTCCCATCTGCGGAATTCTTTTTTGGAAATAGCGGATAGTGTTTTTGACGACATCGTTCAATTCCTCATCACGAAGATCGGGTTTCGAGCCTATCTTCGAGAACCGATCGGCGATCTTTTTCAGACGGTTGAGATCGTTTTCCATATCTGAAATTGTCTCGTTCATTTTTTCATGCGATGCGGCATGAATTTTCAAAATTTCTATCCACCCCATTATGCTCGAAAGAGGCGTTCCAAGCTGATGAGCAGTCTCCCGTGCCATGCCGACCCAAATGTTGCTCTGTTCGTTTCGCTTGATATAGCTAAACCCGATATATCCGACAAGAATAAAAAGTGTCGCAATGACAATCTCGATGTACGGAAGCCAGCGGAGGCGCGTTACCAACGGCGATTCGCCGTAATGCACCCGGCTCAGAATAATTGTGTCTTGATACGAAACCACGATCGGACGGTGGATCCGATCCATCGCATGAATGAGCGAGATCATCTCTTCGTCGCGTTGGCTATCCGAAACCGAGGAGTCGATGTCGACATTGCGCGACGCCTTGATCTCTTTGTCGGACTCGTCGGTTTCGATGATGGGGAAATCGATTGACCGGATCAGCTCGTCGAAAATAAAGCTGTAATCGGCGCCGGTGTACGGACTGTTCGCAAGATATTCGACGGATTTCGCGTACAGCCCTGCGACCTCCCGCTCTCTCGTTTGGAGCCGCGCGACCAGGTTGTGCGTGTAGAGGAGGATGGGAATGATTATCAGAAACGCCGCCACCAGCAACGCAATCTTAATATTTGCCGACCGAGGGCCGCGAATAGTCAGTTTCATGCGAAGGTAAAGTTTCCCTTAGTCTAAAAGGTTTTAGTACCACATAGGCACGGAGAATCCAGAAAGTCCTCGGGGTCTCCGTGATGAATTTTTCCACCGCTCATCGCTGAATGGTCTGGTCGCGTCTCGCGCCGACGGAAACGATTGACACGGGCACCCCGGACAACTTCTCAATGATTTCAATGTAATGCTGTGTTTGTTTCGGGAGCTGTTTGTATTTCTTCGCGTCCGATATTGTCGCATTCCAGCCTCTGTACGATTTGTACACAGGCTCCGCATTATCGAGTGTCTGTACATCGGTGGGGAAAGTTTTAAGTATGCGTCCATCCTTCTTATAACCGGTGCAAATTTTTATCTCATCGAAAGCGTCCAAAACGTCGAGTTTTGTCAGCGCAATTTCCCTGATGCCGTTTACTTCGAGAGAATATTTGAGGCTCACCATGTCGAGCCAGCCGCACCGCCGCGGCCGTCCAGTCGTTGCGCCGAATTCATGGCCCACGCTGCGAAGCCGTTCGCCAATGCCGTCTGTGCATTCAGTGGGAAACGGCCCATTGCCGACCCTCGTCGAGTATGCTTTCACGATGCCGACGATATTCTTCACGGCGGTTGGAGGGATCCCCAGGCCGGTACATGCGCCGCCGCTCGTCGGATTTGAGGAAGTGACGAAGGGATATGTTCCGTGGTCGACGTCGAGAAGTGCCCCTTGCGCCCCCTCGGCGAGAATTTTCTTATTTTTCCTCAACGCAGCATTCAGATATACAGAAGTGTCGGTTACGTATGGATCGATCTTCTTGTCGAACTCCTCGTACTCACCGATGATCTTGTCCACGTCAAGCTCCGCCGAACCGTAGACTTTGCTCAGGAGCCGGTTTTTTTCTTCGATGTTTGCCTTCAACTTCTCAGAGAGGACTTTTCTGTCGAGCAGGTCCACAACCCGAATGCCGGTACGCATGTACTTGTCGATGTATGCCGGTCCGATACCTCGTCCGGTCGTGCCGATTTTGTTCGTCCCCTGTTCGCGGATATTGTCCAACAATTTGTGATATGGCATGATCAGGTGGGCATTATGGCTGATGAACAACCGTCCTTCGATTGTGATATTGAAGGATTTGATCATATTGATTTCTTCCATCAGCGCGATAGGGTCGATGACGACGCCGTTGCCAATGACGCACGCGACGTGTTTATGAAATATTCCCGACGGAATAAGATGGAGCACATATTCTCTCTCCCCGATTACCACAGTGTGTCCTGCGTTCGCCCCGCCTTGGTACCGGGCCACAATGTCAATATCCTCGCTCAGAAGGTCGACAATTTTTCCTTTTCCTTCGTCACCCCACTGCGCTCCTACAATAATGGTTACAGGCATAAGCAAAATGTCATTCGTAAGTAAATGGTCACTGTCTTCAATGAACAGTTCATAGTACAAATAAAACGCTCGAATCTCAAGGAGAGGCACGAGGGAAAAAGGAAGGGGGATGAGGGAAGAGGAACAAATATGGCAGGAAGAAGTTGGAACGTGACGGGTTACGGCGCGACAACGAATTCGCCATCATCAAGGATTTTATTTCGTATCTCACTCCCTCACTGTCATCGCCTGCAACCCACCACCACCGTGGCCTCTATCCTTCTTCACTCTTCCGTCATCCCTTTCCTCAAGAGAGATTGCCGTTCTTGCACTTCCTAAATTTTTTGCCTACTTTCTTTGAGCAATGAGATCACTTCAATTCCATCTTCAATGACGAGAGCAAAGACAACTTCATCAGAACGCAAGACTTCCACTCCTCCCCCGCAGAAAGGTGAAGCTCTCAGTCAACGCAAACTCGACTCACGTGCGGAGGATTCGCGGCTGATTGCGGGAGCGCTCGCCGGCAATCAGGTTGCCTACCGCGCGCTCATGAAAAAGTACCACGATCCGATCTGCAATCTCCTCTATCGAATGATCCGTGAAAAGGACGAAGTGGAAGACCTCGCACAGGAGGCGTTCATCAAGGCGTTCCAGTCGCTTGCCAGTTTTAACGAAGAGTATGCATTCTCCACGTGGCTTTTCAAGATCGCGACTAACAATTGTATCGACTACATCCGGAAACGAAAGCTGCAAACATTCTCCATCGACAAGCCGATTGAATCGAAGGACGGCGAGTTCTCTTTTGAAATCCCTGATTCGACGTACGAACCCGATCGCGAGCTTATCGCCGGGCAACGATCGAGATTTCTCGAAGAGGCGATCAAGTCACTTCCCCCGAAATACCGCACCGTCATCCTCATGCGCCATTCCGAAGAGAAAGATTATGCTGAAATAGCCAAAGTATTGCGCCTTCCGATAGGAACGGTGAAAGCCCACATTTTCCGCGCCCGTGAGATGCTTTACAAAAATCTTCGCAAAAAGATTCAACTTTATTGAGTGATTCTGTAACTCTCACCCCCTTTTTCCGTATTTAGAAATGATGAATTTTATCCCAGCAGTCAATTCTATGAGAAGAATACACTCAATCCTCTGGAAAGTCGTTGTGGTGCCGGCATTATTACTCTCGGCTCACGCGCACGCGGGGGGCGTTCACAAAGAAATAAAACGGACAACGGAGAAAGAGATTCGCCTGAAGCTCGAGTCATCGTTTGGCACCGTTGTGTGCTCGAAAGGGCCCTCCGATAAGATCATGGTGTTCGATTTCAAAACGGAAGATGGACACAAGCCGAGCGTTGATATCGATTACAGGATCAGGAATGATATCGGCTATTTGAACCTCACCCGCGAATCAGACAGCAAACATTCTATCTCGCTCAATTTTGACGACGATGATGAAGAGAAGAACAACTACTCGTTTGAAAGCGGAAAATGGTACATGCGCTTCAGCGACGCGATTCCTCTTTCGATTGATGCCGAGCTTGGAGCAGGGCGGGGTGACTTTGACATGACCGGCTTGAATGTGAAGGATTTCAAAATGTCAGCAGGAGCAAGCTCAACCACGCTTGTATTCGGAGAGCCAAATAAAGGCGAGATCGAGGATTTTGACATAAAATCGGGTGTGAGCAAGTTTGTGGGAAAGAAACTCAACAATGCAAATTTTAAGCACATGACATTTGAAGGGGGCGTCGGATCGTACTACTTGGATTTTTCGGGCGGGCTTCGCCACGAGGCCGATGTGAAAATCAAAATCGGGCTGGGCGCAGTGACGATTATTATCCCGAAGGAAATCGGCGCGAAAGTGCGCTACCAGGAAAGCTGGTTCTCTAATTTTTCTATCGATAAGGATTTTGATGAAGAAAAGAAGGGTGTATATATTACGCCAAACTATTCATCTGCAGACGGAAGGATGAACATCTACGTTGAGTCCGGTTTAGGGAGTGTGAAGGTGAAGAGAACGAGATAAGGTCGCGGAGAGCTCATACCCCCAATCACCACAAATCCCCGAAGTTCTTACGACTTTGGGGATTTGTGGTTAATGACTGTTAATGATTACTTCCCGAACTTAAAGAATTGCGACCATTGGTACGGCGCTGAAAAGTTTCGGGATTTGCTCAAGGCAACGAGAGCCGTCCGGTATGCGTCGTTTACGCTCCCTCCCTTGGCAAGGGTGGAATAAAACTTCTCGCTGAAAAATTTATTCACTTTCGCTTCGGACGGCTTCATGTTCACGATAATGTGAGAAGAGCCGTTGACCATCAGCAAAGTCGCATGCAGCGGGGTAATTCCACTCCCGGATGATTGCTGATCGGAAAGATACACGATCGGGAAGGGATGGAGCCGCAGGAGGTCTGCGACGGGAACGTGAAATCCCGGGTTGGTGATGCTTCCGCTTGAAAGGATGAAAGATGATCTGCCAGGGAAGAGTGTGTCGGTAGCGAAGTCCGTCGAAAGCTGGAGCACATCGCCGAACGATTCGAACAATTGCTTGTCGCTCGCATTTTGTGATACCGAGACCGAAGCCTCGCGAAAGAAACTTCGGATATCGCGCAATTCAAAATCGAGCGGCCAGTTGTTTCCGCTCGGATTGCCGACCGCGACAACTGCATTGATGAAACGGGGAGGAGGTTGGAGGCTCTTCACCGATGCGAGAAAAGAAAGATACGAAACATCCGCAAATTCAATTAGCGGTTTTACTCCTTCATTGGTCGCGCGCGTAAATGCGTGGAAAGGAATCTGTTCCATTCCGCGCGGAGGAATGATGACCACGCGTTGGATGAAGAGCCGCTCAACCGGCCTCAAGAAATAATTGTACAACTCCTGCGATAATCGTTCAAGGTCGGTGGTCTGAATATAGCCCGTTCCGATCCTGTGAATTCGTTCGCGGAGCATCAAATCGTACTGGCGTACCTTTTCGAGGACGATATCCTTATATGCAGGCACCTCGACGACCCCGATCGGCGCGCGATGTTCCGTTCCGTCAAAAGAAATCACGAAAATCAAAATGCGGTCATCGGCAATCTCGTAATCCAACACGACCGTGCCGTACGACAGTGCAGAGCGAAGCTCTTCCTGACGAACGTCAGCCGATCTGAGAAGGACTTCGAGTCGTGGATATTTTTGTATCAGCGATGCTGCGGAGGTTTCAAGTTCACTTCTTCTCGCAATCAGTTCACGCTGGAGAGACCCTATTCGGTCTGCGTCGCGTTGGCGGGCGTCGAGCCCCCGCTGAAACGCAGCCTCCGATTCCCGTATGCGCAGGGCCTGCATTTTCTGCTGATACCCCTGCACCGTTTGCTGAAGATCGCTTTCCTTGCTTTCAAAAGGGAAAGAACAAAGTTGAGCTGACAGGGATTTCGCCTTTCCCTGTTCGTAATACCGGAGTGCTTCCTCGGCGCGCCCCCGGCGTGCAAGCGCAACGACAAGCGACTCGTACCAGTATGTCTCTTCGGCAAACGGAATACCGCCTCGCGACCCCACCTCACGCAACTCGAAAAACTCTTCGTCATCGTTCCAATTTCTGAATTCACCTGCCTGGTTGCTGCAGAGATCGAACGTGTGCTTGTACGCATTAAGTGCTGCGTTGGTGTTGCCTTCCTCCTCTTTCATCATACCGATTTTGTACGTCGCGTACGCTTCGCCCGTTATGTTGCCGATGCGGGAGAAGACGGTAACAGCTTGCTCGTAGTACGTGCCTGCGGCGATCCTCGCATCTTGCAGCGCGGTGACGGCGGAAAGCTTGCGCTCGCAATCGGCAACGGCAATCAGTAAATATCCAACGGCAATTTTTTGGCCGATGTCTTTCGCAAGTGAGTACGCTTCGATGTAGCTGGCCTTGGCGAGGGGATAAGCGAAGTTGTGGCTGTAAACCTTTCCCAATGCCGTATACAGGAGCACCGACAATCTGTTAGTTTGCTCGTCTCTTTCGTCATTCGAAATATCTTGGATAATGGCGATCCCGTCGCGGAATGATTGCGCCGCCGCGCTCCATTGGCCAAGCGATTCATACGCTCTACCCCTGTCATAGTGAAATCTCGCTTTCACGATCACGTTTGCCACGGACGCGAGGATTTTCTCTACGTTCGAGAACGCGTCGAGCGACTCTTCCCGCATGCCGAGCTTCGACGACACGTAGCCGATACGTGACAGCGCACGGACGACGGCCGGGGCATACTTACGCTTATTGAAGGCGGTAAGCGCTAGTGTGAATTGATTGAGGGCGGCTTCGTACTGTCCGGACCACATGTACGCGTTGCCGAGATTCATGTTCGACTCGGGGTCGGTTTCGCCGTTTGATGCGAGCCGACCGACATCAACAGCATCGCTCAAAAATCCGATGCCTTTTTCAAAATCCCCAAGGCCGACGTATATGTTTCCGATGCCATTCATCAATCGTATTTCAGTGACGTTGTCGCCAATTTGCCGATAATACTTCCATGCCTCAACGTAATTCCCGATCGCTGATGAGAACAGGCCGACCGAAGTTTGAACCTTGGCGAGAGTCGCGCGGTCTTCTGCTAACCTGTCCCATTGCTGAAGCTCCTGGTCAAGCGGCAGGGTTTGAGAGAGCAATTGTTCCGCCCGGAGATAATTGCGTTGGTTGATACTTTGCACGGATTCGGTGCGGAGTCGCTGTGATTGTGCTTTCGGATCTTCGTTTTCCTGCCCGAGGTCGCAGCATGTCAGAAAAAGGAGAGAGGCGGTGATGCCAAACGTAACCAGTTGCTGTCGAGAATTCTTCCTAAAAGACATGAGTGTTTTTTCGATGACGATCGTGCGGTTTGCGAACTGTAAAGAATATGAGCGAAAGTCGGCTTCGACTCAATATAACAAGTAGGGATGAAAAAAGAAAAGGCTGATCCCGGATCGTCGGGACCAGCCTCTCGCACTCTCTTCAGGCGACGAATTTAGATGACGAACATCAAACCGCCGGTGAATGAATTATACTTCGCGATGTTATAATCGGCATTGATGTTCAGGAAGAGCAGTTTCAAGCTGAGGCCGAGGATAATACGCGATTTGTTCTCGCCTTCAAGTTCAAAGGAAATCGTGCTTTTGGTCTTTACCGTTGTTCCCGGAACCGGCTCATCGTAATCGTACGTAAATGTCATCTTCGATGATTCTAACATGAAGCCGGCATAGGGGGTAATATTGAGCATGCCCGGTCCAAACGTCTTGCTGATGTTGATACCGTAGGCAGTTGCGGTCGTCGAGAAGATTGTCCCGACATCAAGTTTCTGCGTAAAGAAACTTGCGCAGATATTAACCGGCAACGGGTTGGGGAACCAAATGCCGGGATTGTGCTGAAACCCCCATCCAAAATATTTGAACTTTCCGATCTTCGAATCAATTTCCACTTCCGGCAAATATCGAAATGTAAATTGAGTTCCGACAACCGTTCCAATGCTCAACTGGGGAGCAGCAAGCGGGACGAGAGAAACACCGTCCAGCAATCCACCCACTGGAAGAGCAACTTCTTGGGACGGAACATTTACTGGGATGGTGACTAGTTGATTGCCAACGCCCGGTACAAACACAGTTACCTGAGCATTCTCGCTCACCCCTGTAAAACCGATTTTCATGCTGTCATTCGCGCTTCCAATAATGGTCGGGCCCGAAATGCCGACACCGAATTCAATACCTACGATCTGATTAATGAGCTGGGTTTGGATCGATTGACGATCAGTTGCGGAAAGAGGGATGTTCTGTCCACTTACTGTGACTGATGTTGGAACGATTGTCAGCGGCACTAATTGTGCAGCCTGATTATTATCAAACTTGAAACTGCCCGATGCGGAGAATTTTTTCGATTCTTCACTAAAGGTTGTTCCCATTGCCACAAGACCGAATTCCAAATCAAATCCAAACATTTTGGAACTCGGCGCTTTGTGAAACCAGCCCCCGTTAAGATCCGAGCCAAAGCCCGATACAATAGGACCAACATATCCACGAGCCGCATCGCCTGCAAGCTTCTGCAATGTCGAATCGAGCGATTGTGAGTACGCGGCCACAGAACCTACCAATAGGGCACAAATCGTAAATAGTAATATTTTTTTCATTGTAATGCTCCCTAAATGTTAATATGTATTTGTGATAAGTAAAATGGCGAAAAGTTCGTTTGCGTTGGGGGGCGCATCGAAATCATTAGACGACTCATTGGGCAACTAATGGTTTCGAATAATGTTGCACAAATATAAGGGAAAAATGGTTAAAGGCAAATAGTTTTTGCGAAAAGAGAGACGCACTCAGGTTATTTTGGAGGCTTGCAATTATGATCACTTTTTCTTACTATAGCACACGTTCCTATCAAGACACAAACGATGAGGAAATAATGAAATCCACTGGAATAAAAAAACTCTATTATTCCATCAGCGAAGTAAGTAAGATAACCGACCTTGAGCAGTACGTCTTGAGGTATTGGGAATCCGAATTTGAGCAGTTAAAGCCCGCAAAGAACAGAGCGGGGAACCGAATTTATACGAACAAAGACATCAAACTCATTCTTTATATTCGCCAGCTCCTACGGGAAGAACGCTACACGATCGAAGGGGCAAAACAAGTGTTGAAATCTTGGACACCCGAGGTCGAAAGCGGGGAGCAGTTGCAACTTTTGCCGGTGGAAGCTCAGCCAGGCCCGGCATCCAGTTCATCGACAGCGCCGGGTTCCCCGACGTCGGAAGCCAAATTGAAAGAGGACTTAGTGGAAGTGAAGAGTTTTCTGGAAGAGCTATTGGTGAAGCTAAGTTGAGAAAGAGTTACGAGGTAGCGTACACGAAAAAGTCTTTGCTGTCCGGCAAAGACTTTTTTAATTTTACTTCTTGAGTATTTTGTCGGAACGGCGGGATTCGAACCCGCGACCCCTACCACCCCAAGTCCCAAAGGGATTCCTTTGGAAGTAGTGCGCTAGTCCCGAAGGGATCCCGTTGGGACCGGCTGCGCGACATTGCGAGCAAGATTTTGTTTAATTTCCTGCAGAGTCTGCCAACCTTGAGGCGACTTCAGGAATCTTTCTCTGTTGATTGCATCTTTGCGGGAAAGGAAGACTTCGTAATAGACCAATGACCACGGTACACCGCGTTTTGTGTACTTCGAGCGTATGCTATTGTGTCGAATCATTCGCTCTTCAAGGTTTGAACTCTGGCCAAGATAGAATTCTCCAGTGACTTGGCTTCTTATAATATAGAAGAAGTACTTCATCGATTCATGCAAAGAAGTCAGATTCACACGCCTGAAAATAAGAAAGTCTCCGGAGTGATCCGAAGACTCTTGGGGTTGTCGGAACGGCGGGATTCGAACCCGCGACCCCTACCACCCCAAGGTAGTGCGCTAGCCGGGCTGCGCTACGTTCCGATCACAAGCTGAAACTGCGATTAATGTACAAAATATGTCTTCGAATGTCAAAAGGACGGTTCATCCTTTTCTCGCTGAGAATTCCATCGTTGGGAACTATATGAAGGTAATTCTTCTCTTTTCTCTCTTACTTCTTGCTTTGCCTGGCTTCGCACAAATTGAAACTGCAAATCAACTGGTGGTTGTTGTCGCACCCGAGTGGGATGCAAAGGCGGGCACGATGTATTTGTTTGACCGCACCGATCAGGGATGGTTGCAGTACAATGTTCCATGGAAAGTAATTCTGGGCGATTCGGGCCTTGCGTGGGGCATCGGGATTCACACAAATCCGCCGAACGATCGTCTGAAAATAGAGGGCGATCATCGTTCTCCCGCGGGGGTGTTTAGATTGGGAGAATTCTTCGGTTACGATTCAACTCCGCCTCGCGGGATTCGTTATCCGTACCGCCAGGCTACGAAGGCAGTCAACTGTGTCGACGACACTGGATCTCTCTTTTACAATTCATTTATAGGTGAAGACCAAGTTGTGAGAGATTCTGCCGGAAAGCTGCCGTGGAAATCATCCGAAGTGATGCGACAGGATTCTGTCGATTACAAATATGGCATCGTTATCCGCCATAATCCCCGCGCGATTCCGGGGAAAGGAAGCTGTATCTTTCTTCACCTGATGAGAGCGGATAGTTCCGCCACGACCGGATGCACCGCGATGGGTGAAGACAACATGCTTTTTCTCATGCAGTGGCTCGATCCCGAAAAACATCCCTTGTTTGTTGAACTCCCAGCAGTCACGTTCCGAAATTATCTCCTCGATTGGAATTTTCCGCTATTATTGAAAAAATAGCAACGCACGGCGTGTCACACCATTGCTTATGGCCATCGGTCAAACCCAAAAAGCCAACTCTTAGCGAACAATGGGCACGAAACTAAAAATATTTCTTGGCATTGTAGGATCGTTGACAATCATTGCTCTCGTTACGGTTGTCATCCTGCGGTACCTGGTAACAAAATCGTTCCCAACGGTAGACGGAGAATTGCGCATCGCCGGACTGGAATCTGCGGTGACGATTCAGCGCGACGATTATGGCGTGCCTCACATCGCCGCAAAGAACGAACACGATCTTTTTTTTGCGCAGGGGTATGTCCATGCACAGGACCGATTGTGGCAAATGGATATCTCTCGTCGGGCTGGTCAGGGGAGATTGTCTGAGATTCTTGGTTCATCGGCCCTTAAGTTCGATAGACTGTTTAGAACGATAGGCATACTGAGGATCGCAGAGAAGCTTGAACAAAATCTCCGTCCTGATTCGCGCCGCGTGCTCGAAGCGTACAGCGAAGGCGTAAACGCATTCATCGAATCGCACCATGGAAAGTATCCCGTCGAATTTGACATGTTGAACTATTCTCCTGAGAAATGGAAACCGGTGCATTCGCTGCTCGTTGCGCGCCTGATGGCGTGGGAGCTTAATATTTCATGGTACACCGACCTGGTGCTCGGAGATTTATACAAGACATTAGGTGAAGAAAAGGCGAGGGAGATTTTTCCTACCTATCCTGAGAATGCGCCGGTCATCATCCCGAAGGATCTTCGTGCGAAATATCTTTCCCAGGATATGATGCGCTTGATTGACGCGGACATGGAATTCAGGAAGTTCTTCGGAACGACGGGCACTCACATCGGGAGTAACGCATGGGCCGTCGGACCGGAAAAATCCGTAAACGGCAAAGCAATGCTCGCCAACGATCCGCACCTCGGATTCTCCGCACCATCAAAATGGTACGAGGTACACCTTCGGGGGGGCGAAATGAATGTCGCAGGGGTGTCGCTCCCCGGAACGCCGATGATCGTTATCGGGCATAATCAAAGAATTGCGTGGGGATTAACAAACTTCATGGCGGACGATGCGGATTTTTATCTTGAGATGACAAATTCTACGGGTGAGTACTATTTTAAAGATACATGGCGCCCGATGACGGTCGTGCAGGATACAATTTTGGTGAAAGATTCTTCTTCTGTCATTCTGGTGACGAAGTCCACTCACCATGGCCCGGTCATCAACGACGTCAACGCTACGGGCTTGATAACGAAGGATGTGTTGCTGACGATGCGGTGGACGGGGCAGGATGTCAGCGATGAGTTGTACTCGCTCATTCTCATCAACAAAGCGAAAGACTGGGCGGAATTCAAGAGCGGCGTCAAAGAATTTACCGTGCCCGGCCAGAATTTTGTCTACGCCGACATCAACGGCAACATCGGCTATGTGGCCGGTGTGCGCTTGCCAATTCGAACGGCGCAAAACCCCACCCTTCCGATGCCGGGTTGGACCGGCCAATATGATTGGACCAGTTTTGTTCCATTCGCGCAATTGCCGTCACTCTACAATCCACCTCAACATTATATCGCTACTGCCAACAACAAAATGACGGATCGTGCCTTCCCGTACCACATCTCAAATTTATGGGAACCGCCTTCGCGCATTCAAAGAATTGATGAGATGCTGGGCAAACAAGAAAAACTTACCGCCGAGGATTTCAAACATATGCAGGGAGATTATTTCTCCCGATTCGCTGCTGAAATGACGCCGTACATTCTCCACGCGTACGACGCGATAGCCGTTCCCGATATCGAGGTTCAGACCGCGCTAAGCTATTTTCGAAATTGGCATTTTCGCTTTTCAGGAGACGACGTGCCCACCTCGCTCTTCCACGTCTTCTTTACTCATCTTCTGAGAAATATTTTCCTGGACAAGATGGGGGAGGCAATGTTTGTTAAGTACATTTTTGTAGCAAATATCCCGTACCGCGTCGTCCCCGTATTAATGCACAATCCGTCGTCTGATTGGTTTGACGACAAGTCGACTCCGCAGATCGAAACGCGGGATGTCATAATCCGGAAAAGTCTGGAACAGGCGATCCAGGAATTGAAGGCCTCGCTGGGCGGAGAAATGAAAACGTGGCAGTGGGGATTGATCCACACAATTACTTTTCGGCATCCGTTCGGATCGCGTCCGCCCCTTGGAGCGGTGTTCAATATCGGGCCGTTTCCAATCGGTGGATCGGGAACAACGGTCAACAATGGCGAATACTACCTGGCGAATCCCTACCAGGTAACACTCGGACCCTCAACGAGGCAAATTGTGGATTTCTCCGACATCGATGGAGCTCTTTCAGTGATTCCGACGGGCCAATCCGGACAACCCATGCACGATCATTATTCCGATCAAACGCCGTTGTGGTTGAGCGGAGAATATCATACAATGCCACTCGATAGCGCGCATGTCGCCGCGGCAACCCGGCACACGTTGCGTCTGCTTCCGGCTAATTGAGAAAAGGAAAAAATCCAAATGGAAAACTCTAAATCGTACGGCAAGACGAAGATTGTGTGTACCCTCGGGCCGGCTTCATCTGCCGCCGCCGTTGTGGAAAAGATGATTCATGCGGGGATGGACGTTGCGCGCTTGAATTTTTCGCACGGTACGCGCGAAGAGCATCTCGCGGTGCTCCGGACGGTTCGTGAAGTGGCTGACCGCGTGGGCGCGCCGATCACAATTCTACAGGACTTGCAGGGTCCGAAAATCCGGACCGGAAAACTCTCTGCGCCGTCCGTGCACCTGATCGACGGCGCGAAGTTTACGATCACGATAGAAGACACACCGGGCACCGCAGAGCGCGTCTCGACGACATATCAAAATCTTCCCAAGGATGTCAAGCCCGGCGATACAATTTTGATGGATGACGGGCTATTGCAGCTCAAAGTAATAAAGTCAACATCGACCGATGTCGTGACCGAAGTTGTCCACGGCGGGATGTTGAAAGAGCACAAGGGAATAAACCTCCCGGGTGTTGCAGTGAGTGCGCCTTCCTTTACTGAAAAGGATATTGAGGATTTGGAGTTTGGTATCGCCAACGATGTCGACTATGTCGCGCTCTCCTTCGTGCGGTCCGGCAACGATATCCGCCAATTGAGGGATATCATCATTGCGAAAATCCCCAGAGGAAAGAAATTGCCGATCGTTGCGAAGATTGAGAAAGGTGAGGCGCTCCAGAATATCGATGAGATCATCCGCGAGGCCGATGCAATTATGGTGGCACGAGGAGATCTTGGCGTTGAGTGTCTTACGCAGGACGTTCCCATCGCGCAGAAAATGATCTGCAAGAAAGCGAATGCTGCCGGCAAGCCGGTGATTATCGCAACGCAAATGCTTGAATCGATGATCGAGAACCCGCGGCCAACTCGCGCCGAAGCTAACGACGTAGCGAATGCCGTGCTCGACGGAGCGGACGCGGTGATGCTGAGTGGCGAAACGTCGGTCGGAAAATACGTGGTGGATGTAGTGCACACAATGGATTCGATAATTCGGAGAGCAGAGGAGGAATACCGGGACCGGCTTGACCTCCCCGACGAAATCAGTGATGAGAAAGCCTCCGTTTTTAAAGCGCTGGGGCGGTCGGCGTGCGTTCTTGCAAAACAGATCGGCGCCGCTGCCATTGTCCCGATCACTCATTCGGGTGAAACGGCAAAGACGATAGCAAAGTACAGGCCGTTCGGAAAGATCATTGCCATTACCGATCGTGAACGGATCAGGCGGAGGTTGAACCTCGTCTGGGGAGTCCGGTCAATTCTGATTGAAAAAATCGCAGACACCGATGCAACGTTTGAGACAATCCATCAAGAATTATTGAAATCGGAATATGTGAAAAGGGGAGATTACATCGTCATGACTGCGGGTCTTCCGCTCCTTGCACGCGGAACGACGAATATGGTGAAGGTGGAAAAGATCTCCTGAAATCTGGCAGAGGGCGCACAGGGTTGACGAGAAATAGTAATCCATCTCTCTGCTACAGAGGCTTTTCGGAAGTGGAATAGGTTGGACTTTTTGGGTATGATGAGTCGACCAAATCCCCCGCCCTGCAAAACACGACTTCTAAATCACAGCTTCGATTCCGAGATGTAGTCGTCAATATCATACCGGACATTGACGCTGCGGCGCTGCAATTGCGCAAATCGTTTCTTGATCAGAAACGGAATCGCAACTATTCCTGCAATCACCGCCGTCCATTTAACTATTTTCAACATAGTTCTCATAAGTTATTGTGGTGAGAGAATGAGTTCCCCGCTCAGGATGATCGAGTATGTGATTGAGACCCACGGTTGTCGTTCCATTTCTTTGACCAAGAGTTGCTCAATTGCCCGCCCCTCTTCTCGCGACAGATGATCAAACCCGAATAATGTTTTCATGCTCATTCCCTCCGTACCATCAAAATAAATTAAGAAAAAGAGAAATAGTTGTGCGCCTGATCAATTTTTTGGGAATGGAGACCCGAGCAACGTCAGAAATAGTATTTTTTTACGTATTCCGCAACCATGCGGTGTGTATTGTACATAGGGACAAGTGTCGCTATGGACCGCCGGACGCGCGCGATCCACCGGCCAGGAATATTCCTTTTGTCGCGATCGTAGAACTCAGGGACGATCTGGCTCTTCATCACTGAAAAAAGATCTTCCGCGTCCAGGTAGTCTTGGAGATCGGGCGCACTTGATGGTTTATCCCCCCCGATAGCCCAGCCATTTGTCCCGTCGAACGCTTCCCGCCACCAGCCGTCCAAGATGCTGCAATTCAATCCCCCGTGGATGGCGACTTTCTGCCCGCTCGTTCCGCTCGCTTCAAGGGGGCGACGGGGGTTGTTCAACCATACATCCGCGCCGGCGACGAGATGCCGTGCAACGTTGATGTCGTAGTTTTCGAGAAAGACCACTTTTCCGAACAAGCGCGGGTGATTAGTGAGATCAATTACGTGTTTGATAAATCTTTTTCCTTCGTCGTCTCGCGGATGCGCTTTGCCGGAAAAAATCAGTTGAATCGGTCTATTCGCGTCGTTGAACAAATCAATGGCGCGCTCGAGTTGCGTAAAGAGGAGCGGCGCGCGCTTATAGGTTGCGAACCGGCGAGAGAATCCAATTGTCAACACATCGGGATTGAGCACAGTGTCATAGACGGCCACTCCGTTCCCAAATCGGGAGTGCTGCACGCGGAGAGTGTGCCTCGCAAATTCGACGAGTTCCCTGCGCAGGTCGTAGCGGAGCGCCCACAGGGCTTCGTCCGAAATAGACTTTGTGCCGGCAGCACTTTCCCAAAACCCGGCATCCATGTAATGTTCCTGCCAGTCCTTTCCCAAATGGTCGACCCAGAAGCGCACAGTTTTTGCATTCAACCATCCTCCGATATGGACGCCGTTTGTAATATGTCCGATAGGGACTTTATCCGCAGCACTATGATGAAACAACGGCTTCCACATTTCACGGCTTACCTGCCCGTGCAGTTCACTGACGCCGTTTGCCGCCTTCGACATCTTCAAAGCAAGCACGGTCATGCAGAATGTTTCGATCGAGTCTAATGGATTGATGCGTCCGTATCCCATGAGATCTTCGCCGCTAATTTTCAAGGATTTGCTCATGGATGACAGGGCGTGATCCATTAAATCCTTCGAGAATCGGTCATGCCCTGCCGGCACCGGCGTGTGGGTCGTGAACACGCAATGGCGCTTCACTTCAGATGCCGCTGTGCCGATGTCGCCGTTGCGATCCATTTGCTCGCGCAGAAGTTCAAGCGTGAGGAACGCCGAATGTCCTTCGTTCATATGATACATGCCTGGATGAATATTCATGGCACGCAAAAACCGCACTCCGCCAATGCCAAGAATAATCTCCTGGGAGATTCTCGTCGTGCTGTCCCCGCCATAGACGTGCGCAGTAAGGTCACGAAAGCGTTCTTCATTTTCCCTCAAGTTCGTGTCAAGCAGGTACACCGTGCTGCGTCCCACATTCAACCGCCACGAATGGAAATAGACCGTGCTAAACCCGATATCCACAGAGCAGCGGACCGGTTCGCCAGTTGCGTCGACGACAATCTCCAGCGGGAGCTTCTCGGGGTCGGCAGAAAGGTACACCTCATTTTGCCATCCATCGACGGCAATCCGTTGCTCAAAATATCCCTGCCGATAAAAAAGTGAAACTCCGACAAACGGTATTCCCAAATCGCTTGCCGATTTTGTGTGATCACCGGCGAGGATCCCGAGGCCACCCGAATACGTCCGGAGGCTTTCGTGAAACCCGAACTCGGCGCTGAAATAGGCAACAGGAGGGGTATGCAATTTCACGTGCGAGGACGACCACGTTTTTTCTCCGCGCATATAGTCTGAGAACCCGATCGACGCGGCCTCTACCCTGCATGCAAATTCTTTGTCGCCCAGCCGCGCTACGACCTCTTCGCCCGACATCTCTGTAAGCATGGCGACCGGATTGTGATGGGTTCGTTCCCAAACGTGTGGTGAGAGATCGCTGAAAATTGATTGAGCTTCAAAATTCCATGACCACCATAAATTTCGGGAAAGGTCATGAAGTTTCTTAACAAGCTCTTGAGGGTGCTCTTTGGGTGTTTGTGCGCTCATCTCCGCTCAGAAAAATTGGACAAAACTAATTCTTGAAAAACTAATTAACAAAAAAATCTTCAGAAAATCCAGGTAAAAGGGGAAAAAAGATTCGGAAAGGAGTGCGCGCCGCTACTGCGACCAGATTAGGAGGGGAGACCAAAGGTACTTACGTCACCTGCTCATCAATTTCATTTGTTCGCTGGTGAGCAACCAGAGGAGGATACCGGCTCCACGCTGAATCGGCGAACCGACTTCGACGCAGGCGAGCGACGCCTTCTTGATGCTTATCTTCGGCTGACTGCCTCCGCTAATGAGGCTTGCGATGCAATGACTGACGAACGGTTCATGGCTGACGAGGAGGATGCGGCTATCTCGCGGGAATGAATGGAGCTCGCGAAATAAATTCTGCGGGTCGGAGGTTGGTGAGATGTGTTCAAAGACCTGGAGTTGAACCGCCGGGTACTGCTTTGCAACAATTGCAGCGGTTTGTCGTGCGCGATCCAAAGGACTTGACAGGAGAGCGGTAAGCGTGAGTTTCAATAGGCGAAAGGAGCTCGCGGCACACTCGGCCTCTGTGACTCCTTCAGAAGTGAGATTTCGGTTGCTGTCATTAACGGAGCCGCCGAGCTCGGCGTCGCCGTGGCGAAGAAAATATAGACGCATTGTGATTACTCAGATTGCGCAGATTTAACGCAGATTGCAGATTGCTCAGATTAATTCATCTTTTGGAGTATACTCTTCGTTTGATTTGGACGCTAGCGTTGCCGAAGTTCAACAATAGCCCAACAGGAAGATTTGACGCTTTCAAGTAATGCAAAAGTTTGTCCTCATAAGATTTCTCCATGATTCGGACTGCTTTGAGTTCTACAACAACACTCTCCTCCACAAGAAGATCAACAGAAAAATCTCCAACCGAGTCGCCACCATAAATCACATTAAGTCGTTTCTGCTGTTCGACGGCAAGTCCCATCGAGCGCAGTTCTTTTGCCAAAGCATTTTCATACACCTTTTCAACAAAGCCCGAACCCAATTTGTTGTGCACCGCGAAGGCAGCTTTGATGATCTTCTCTGTGAGCTCCTTTTTTGGGTAATCTTCCCCTCCGTAGATTTTCATATTCCCACCCCATTAACGAAATCCTAAATCTGCGTAATCTGCAATCTGCGCTAAATCTGCGCAATCTGAGTAATCACCACCTATTTCTTCAGCCCCTTTTTGGCCTTCGCATACCCCGGTTTGAGCACGTCGTAGATGATGGCAATGCGCTGTTTGTAGGGAAGGAACGCGCTCTTCATCGCGTTGATTGTCAGCTTCTCGAGTTCTTCAAGGTTTAATCCGAAATGTTCTGCGGCGGTGCAGTACTCGTCGGTCAACGTTATGCCGCTCATCAAACGGTCGTCGGTGTTCAGCGTAACGCGGAACTTGTAACGGTAGTAAATCCCGAACGGATGTTCATCGACACTCTTGACGGCGCCGGTATGAACGTTGCTCGTCAGGCAGATTTCAAGCGGGATGCGTTTGTCCAGGACAAACTGCGCAAGTGTTCCCATACTTAGCACCTGTCCATTTTTCAGCTTCATGTCTTCGATCAATCGTGTGGCGTGGCCGATACGATGTGCGCCGCACCATTGAATCGCCTGCCAGATTGATTCTTTCCCGAACGCTTCGCCCGCGTGCACGGTAATGTTGAAATTTTCACGCTGTATGTAATGAAATGCATCAACATGTTTCTTCGGTGGGTAGCCGCCTTCCTCGCCCGCAAGGTCGAAACCGACGACGCCCTGATTTCTGAAATCAACGGCAAGCTCCGCGATCTCCATCGAAATTTTCGGATCCATATTTCTCATTGCACATATGAGAAGTCCGTACTGCACGCCGAAATCCTTCTTTCCCCTTTCCAATCCGCGCAACACTGCTTTTACGACGGTTTCGGTATGTAACCCCTTCTGCTTGTGGAAAATCGGCGCGAAGCGAGTTTCGAGATAGACAACCCCGTCCTTCTTCATATCCTCAAGCGTTTCGTACGCGACACGCTCGAGCGCCTCTTCCGTTTGCATGACGCCGCAGGTATGTTCAAATCCTTCCAGAAAAAGAGGGAGGCTTCCACGCTGCGCTCCGCGCTGAAACCAGACGGCAAGTTCCCCGGCATCGGTTGTCGGCAGCTTGGTGTATTTTTGATCGTGGGCAAGTTCGATAACGGTCTGAGAACGAAGGCCGCCGTCAAGATGGTCGTGGAGAAGGACTTTCGGAACCGTGCGAAGGAAATTCTTGGTGAGCTTCATTGGGGTGGACGAAAATATGTGAGTGATATTTTCTTTCTAATGTACGAATGAATGGCTTCAGTTCCAAACTACGAACCGCTATGGGTTTGGACCATTTTCGAGCTATCCGATTGCTTGGAGCAATCGGATAGCTTTCTATGTACGGCAACACTGGGAAAATGTGCCTCTACTATGTCCATAGTGGTATGAATTCTTCCGCCTTAGGCATCAACAATGGCTGGCACGATGTGAAACTACGGATGCGCATCATTCATTCGAGTGTAGTCGAGTCCGGCGCTGTGGCATGAAACGCAGCCTGCTCCCCTACTCGCCGCTGAGATTTTGACGTTTCCGTTTGCGTCTAGTTCAGACCAGATCCAGCCGTTTCCCGCATTTGGTGCGCTGCGCAATTTGAACATAATCGCAAGAGTGGTTATGGTCGGACCCGTGAACAGTTCTTTTACGATCAGAGAAGAATCGGGAAAATTCGGATCGAGCCTCACTTTTCCGTTCACATCGAGTTGGGTTGCAGCTTTTGCACTATACCGAGTCCGGAGTCGCGGTTCGTCATGCGCTGAGTTCGAAGCTTTGACGATGGTATCAGTGGAATTCCTGTAATAGACCCATCCACCTGGAGCTTGGGCAAGTGAGAGAAGCTGAGCATCGGTAACGATTGGCGGTTCATTTTCCACGCCTCTGTCGCTGCACGAGAGCAGGAGAGAGACAATCGCCATTGCGAGGATGTTATTGTAAGACTTCATGATATCCTTTCACCAATGATGTGTTGATATGAGCAACAGAGATAGAATTGAAATGATTCCGTCTCGGGCGCAGCGGCAGATTGATTCTGGATATTTCTTTCAGTATCGTTGTCCAAGATCGCCGAATAAGATGTTTTCTTCTTCAACACATTTACCCGATGAACCTTGAATCAGAAATATTGCGGGAATGCTCAAAGCGACAATGTATTCGCATAGCGGCGTGGGTTGGCACGGATAAGAAGCGATTCAAAGAGTTGATGGATCTCTTTCTAAAGGGCGAAAACCTCATAACGCAACGCGCAGCATGGATTGTCGCACATTGTGCCGATAAACATGCGGAGCTTGTCATTCCTTATGTCGATAAGATGATCGACCGAATGATTGAAGCCAATCTCCATGACGCGGTGAGAAGAAACGTAGTAAGAATCCTTCAAGACATTGAAATTCCGCGGCGGTTAGCGGGAAAAGTTGCGACGGTCTGCTTTGACTGGCTTGCTTCTGCAAAGGAGCCCGTTGCGGTGAAAGTGTTCTCGATGTCCGTACTTGCAAATATTGCGAAACAAGAACCGGACTTGAAAAACGAAATCCGCATCCTGATTGAACAGCAAATGCCGACGGGGAGCGCAGGAATCATATCACGGGGGAAGAAGGTCTTGCGGCAGTTGGAGAAAATATAGTTTTAGCTAACGCCTTCCTCATCTCATTTCTCAGCGACGTTCCGTACTCCCATTTTTACCGCACATCCTTCTTGTTTCAATCCACGCGCCCGCGCGGGGCGCGACTTCCATGATGTTCGCAATCCACACTGTTTTAATGTTTCAATCCACGCGCCCGCGCGGGGCGCGACCTGAGTTTAATGCGTTGACGGATCAAAAAAGGGGTTTCAATCCACGCGCCCGCGCGGGGCGCGACGCGAGAGGCCGCAATGCAAAAGTTAGACGAAAAGTTTCAATCCACGCGCCCGCGCGGGGCGCGACCCTCACTCGGAGAATTTGCAGAATTTGCAGACCAGTTTCAATCCACGCGCCCGCGCGGGGCGCGACGTCGTCTCGCAGATTGTTTTCGTCTTTAATCTAAAGAATTCCTCGATGCTTGCATCGGGGTCATAAAGTACGATCGGATTTTTTATTCAACCAAGATACCTCGACGCTTGCGTCGAGGAGA